>NZ_OZ253945.1:605833-908750 GCF_965267305.1 Hyphococcus sp.
GCCAAAAGGATGGATTACGCTCTGCGGCGTCAATGCAGAAGAACTCACCGACAAAATTATTGATCTGACGTCTTTCGCAGGCGGGCTTGCGCGGTCAACCATCGACGAAATGCGCAACGCGCGCAGCTTCGATGAGATGTCCGCCGCCGCCGATCGGTTTTTCTCGAACCTTATTATGAGACGAACTGCGCGGCGCACGAGTTCATACCCGGAAGCGCTCGCGCAATGGCTCCTCGACCCGAACGAGCTCGGCATCGATTCTCTGGTCGATATGATGGACGTCTCAAGACGCCAAACCGACCGTATCGCAAAGACATATTTCGGCGCTTCACCGAAATATCTGCAACGCAAATACCGGGCGTTGCGCGCTGCGGACCGGATTCGATCCGGCGACCTCGACTGGATCTCGGCCGCTGGCGGCGCATATTATGACCAATCGCATTTTATCAAGGAATTCAAGACGTTCATCGGCGTAACGCCGAAGCAATTCATTGGAAATCAGGCTCAGCTCATTACTGAAATCCAGTCAAAACGCAGGATTCACGCGCTGCCGATGCCGCTGGCGAGTTTTTGAGCCAAGAAAAACCATCAAGGTGTCCAATATTTCCTATAGCCTCAGGCTATTGGCGGTTATTGTGCGCGCGTTCTAGGGAGAGAACACCGTTTCTGGAGCCTTTTCGCTGGGGGAGAGACCGGCGGTGGAAAAGGCTCCAGGGATTACGGGAGCGCGCCAGCGCCGCCGCCGCGGTGCTGACGCGCTCTCGGCACTTTCTAACACTCAACATCTTGTCCATAATTTGCGACAATATAAATTGTGCAACTTTTATGGGCGGCCTGGCCGAGGGCTTGTCGCTCTCCAGCAGCCTCAAATCCCGGAAACGATTAGTATGTGAGCTGCTCTATTTCGGAGAAATTGAGCACCGATCCGTCACTCAGTGTGATGGCTCCCGCAGCGTCATCGGTGAAAATGACGCTGCCATCCGTGGCGGAGCTGATCGAGCCATGGGTCAACTCGACCGTCCAATCGGTTCCGAACTCACCGAGCGGCGCCGATCCGTCAGCGAGATTGATCACATCGGTCCAGCCAGCACCGCCCGCGACTTGGTCAGAGCCATCGCCCATCTCATAGACAAACACATCGGAACCATCCCCGCCGAACATCACATCGTCGCCGGCGCTGCCGGTAATCGTGTCATTGCCTGCGCCGCCGTAGATGACATCGTCACCCGCGCCGCCAGCCAGGATGTTATCGCCAGTGTCGCCATATAGATGCTGCGAGGCTGTGCTTTCTTCCTGCACATTGATGGTCAGCGTTTCCTGATGTCCCGCGCCATTCTCATCAATCACTTGTATGGTGATTTCGTGAGAAGCCTGGGTTTCATAGTCAAGCGACATTCCGTCCTTGACCTTGAGCTGATCTCCCGAAATCTCAAAAAGACCGGAGGCGTCATCGACGATCGAGAATGACGGCGCGCCATCCGCATCGAGTGCTGACAGGTTGCCGACGACCGCTCCCTCTTCGCCGGAAAGCGGTCCCTCGACGATATCTTCATATTGCGCAGTGATGACGGCGCTGAGCCCGTCAGGCCCGTCATCATCCGGATTGACGATTGTCACTGTGTTGACGCCATCGGTCAGCATTGGCGCGACGAACTCGCCATTGATAATCGTCATGGGCTCATAAACCCCTGACGACGGCGTTCTGGTCGCAAGAATTTCAACGCCGTCGCTGGTCACATTCGCAATCAGCCGCGGCGCCCCATTATCATTGGCAATCCAAGGGGAAGTCATCGCCGTCCCGTCGCCAAATTGCAGAAACGCCTGGTTCGATGCATCATAAACGTTCGATTGTAATTGAACGGTTTGACCCGAAAGGGATTGCCCATTGACGATCAATTCGAAAGAATTGTCGATTGATGCAAACGAGATTGTGATCGCAGCGCTTTCGGCCGCACCAACAGGAAGTTCGACTTGCGCTGTATCGCTGCCGCCTCCGTTTGTAGTGCTGATTTCACCATTGACGATAACTGCATCAGTCAATCGGGCCGATTCCGCAAGCGTTAGAGAAATATCTGTCGCCGTTAGATCCGCGACTTGAACAGTCACTGACAATTGCGTGGTTTCGCCATTGGCGGCGATCGCTTCAACGATGACTTCATGGCTTTGCTGCGCCTCATAGTCGAGCGCTTCGCCGTCTTTCAGCTTGAGCTGCCCGCCTTCGATTTCGAATAGACCGGAAGGATCATCGGCGATTGCGAATTCGGAGATCGCTTCGCCGCTAAGGCGGTCACGGGCGGAGAGCGTGCCCACGACAGCGCCGGACTCATTCTCGGACACAAGAGGCGTTGAGGAACTGCCGCTGTTTTGAACTGTCGCCCCGTTAATGAGTTGAAGATCATCTGCGCCGACAAGATCCTCAATCACGCCGCCATCCTCGGCATTCATCACCCAGTTGTTGATGAGACCGGGCTCGGTATCGGGGTTTTCAATCGCCTCGCCCGCATGGTCAGCGATCTCGGTTTCGCTGCGCGCATAATCGAAAATACGCACTTCGGCGATCTCGCCCTCAAAGACCTGGCCGCTATCAAAGCCGCCTCCTTCGGAATCCTGTTCCTGACCGAAGGATAACGCGCCGCCCGCCTTCAGATCGCGAATGTTGATCGAGGTTTCAAATGCGGAATCGCCGTCGATATAAACCTTGAGCTCATTTGACGCCTGATCCCAACTGACCGAAACTTGATGCTCGTCGCCGTCGAGAAGGGATTCATTGGCGACGCCAGTATCGACTTTCTGACCCGCGAGAAAAACGTTCAGATTTCCGCTCGCGCCCTCCAGGAATAGCAGCACTTCATTGTGCGAACCGTCATTCGCCGCATAGGAAAAAAGCGGCGCGCCATTGCCCACATCGGTCTGATCCGAGGAGAACCGCACTTCTACCGTAAGCGCATCTGTCGGAAAGCTTTCGAGGTTCGACGCAACCGCGGCGGCGTCGCCCTCGCCATCCTGATTGAGGGAAAGGACTTTCACGGCCGAAACTGGATCCAGCGCGAAATCTACCGGGGCCTCGTTTTCATCGGCAACGGAAACCGTAAAGGTCTGTTGCGTTGTTTCCCCATCCGGTCCGGTCGCTTCGACCGCAATTTCGTAAGACGCCTGCGTTTCGTGGTCCAGCGATACGCCGTCTTTTAACTTCAACACATTGCCGTCGATCTCGAAGGCCGCGGAAGGGTCGCTTACAATGGAGAATGTGGTTACCGCCGCACCCGTGTTGGGATCGTCGGCGGAAAGAACCCCGGCGACTGCGCCCGGCCGGTTCTCAAGGACTGTAGGCGTGAGATAGGCTTCTCCGCCGTCTACATGCGCGTCATTCACAAGCTGCAGATTATCAGCGCCGGCTAGGTCTTCGATAAACCCGCCCTCACCCGCATTCATCACCCAGTTGTTGACAAGTCCCGGCTCTGTCTCAGGATCGCCTATCGGAGCGCCAGTATGATTGGTGATCTCAGCTTCGCTGCGCGCATAATCGAAGATGCGCACCTCTGCGATTTCACCTTCAAAAACTTGATTAGTAACAAAACCGCCGCCTTCAGAATCCTGTTCCTGGCCTAAGGAAAGCGTGCCGCCGGATTTCAAATCCCGAATATTGATAGACGTCTCAAAAGCCGTATCGCCATCTATATAGACTTTCAGTTCTTTTGAAGTCTGGTCCCATGTGAATGAAACCTGGTGTTCTTCGCCATCGAGCAGCGAGGCATTGGAGACACCCGTATTGATCTTTTGTCCTGCGAGAAAAATATTCATCTTCCCGCTTGAACCTTCGAGCCAGATCAGTGCTTCATTGTCAGATCCGTCGCTCGCAGCATAAGAAAACAAAGGCGTTCCATCGCCTACATCCGTCTGGTCGGAAGAGAACCGCACTTCGACTGTCAGGGCGTCCGTCGGGAACGCTTCCAGATTTGCGGCGATCGCGGCGTCGTCGACGCCGCCATCTTGATTGAGAGACAAGTGGCCGCCGTGTACGCTCGGCGCTAGCGTGAAATTCACCGGCGCCTCATCCATATTCAGCACCGGGATGTCGAAAGAATAGGCTGTGGCTTCGCCATGTTCGTCAGTGGCGGTGACAGTGACCGAGATTTCTGACTCGGTTTCATAGTTCACTTCGACGCCGTCTTTCAGCTTGAGGATATAGGAATCGCCATCCTCCAGAACTTCAAAGCGTTCGTCGCTGGCGACCAAAGACACCACATCGCCTTCAGCGTCCGAAACCGTAAACCGCGCCGCCACGTCTCCTGCAGCGTTCTCAGTGAGACCCAGCCGGTCCGCATCGTCAAATCCGGGCAGACGGAAAGATTCGCCCCCAATGATTTCCGTGACGCCGCCCGTGTCAGGCCCTGACCACGCCAGTTGCAGGGTCTGGGAGCCCCCATTTTCGAAGTAGCGGACTTCAATCTCGTGCGAGCCTGAGTCTAGGTCCAGCGTCACCGAACGGGTGCGGGTGGAATGCAGACCATCATTGTCAAGCACGGCGACGCCATCGATGAACAGCATGCTGCCGTCATCGCTCGCCATATGGAAGGTGTATGTTCCACCCTCGTCCACCATGAGCTGGCCTTCATATTTGGCCGCAAAATAATCGCGCGGCGCCCCGTCCCAAAAAGCTTCCTGACCACCCATGTAATTCAGGCTTTCGACCACGCCTTCCGCCGTCGGAGCGGCGTCGAAATTTACCTGATCGAGGTCGCTTAAGGAATGACCGACATTGTAATAGGACGCGTGAAGCCCCTCCCCGCCGATAAGCGAGATGGAAGGCGCATGATTTGTGTTTTCGACAGTAATCGGCAAGTTTATCGTGCTGCTCGCGCCGCCAGCATCGGTCACCGTCACGTCGACGTTTAGCGAAGGCTCCCCCTCATAATCAATGCTGACGCCGTCTTTCAACTTTAGATAGGCGCCACCATCTTCCTCGACGACCTCAAAACGATCATCGCTGACGGAGAAGAAATGCGTATCCCCCATATCGGGGTCGCTGACGGAAAGCCTGGCGACAATCACGCCAGCCTCGTCGTCTGCGATGGTCAAGCCATCGACGGATGCGCCATGTTCGAAGGACGAGCCGCCAATAACCTCCGTAACACCGCCCGTGTCCGGTCCAGACCATGCCAGTTGCAGGGTCTGGGAGCCCCCGTTTTCAAAATAGCGGACTTCGATCTCGTGAGGTCCCGCTTCCAGATCCAGCGTCACCGACCGTGTGCGCGTGCTGTGCAAGCCGTCATTGTCGAGGACGGCGACGCCATCGATGAACAGCATGCTGCCGTCATCGCTCGCCATATCGAAGGTATAGGTTCCGCCTTCTTCAACGAGCAGCCGTCCTTCATATTTAGCCGCAAAATAATCGCTGGGCGCGCCATCCCAAAAGGCCTGGCCGCCGGTCATATAATTGAGACTGTCGACAACGCCTTCTACCGTTGGCGCAACGTTGAAGTTCACCTGATCGAGGTCGCTTAAGGCATGGCCAATATTATAATAGGACGCACGAAGGCCCGACTGAGGAACCACGTCGACGACAGGCGCTTCATTGACGTTGGCAACGTCAATTGTGACTGTCTCTTCATAAGATGCGCCGGCGCCGTCGGTTACACGCAGGGTGACGTCATGCGCCGTCTGCGTTTCAAAGTCGAACGCTGCGCCGTCTTTGAGCTTCAAAACATCTCCGGCAAGCTCAAACAGTCCTGACGGGTCATAGACAATAGAGAAAACCGCCAGATCGCCGGCATCGGGATCAACAGCCGACAGGTCGGCGACAAAGGCGCCGCCGACATTCTCGAATACCGGCCCGCCACTCAGAACAATGTCTACCGGAGCGTTATTCTCCGCCGGCTCTTCAACGACAGGATCGTCGCCGTCCCTGTCACCAGAGTCGCCGCCCTCGCTTACAGGATCCTGCCCCCCTTCGCCGGAGACGTCTTGCGGCGGGGTTTGCGGCTCAGGCGTATCTGAATCGTCATTTCCAGCTCCGGGATTATCGCCATTGTCGCCGCCCTGCCCGGCGCCTTCATCATCGTCAGACGGGCGCGTTTGGATAGCGCCGCCGAAAGATGAATTCTGAATGCCCTCAAGGGGGCCGACTGAGGATAGTGCGGCGTCCGGCGCCAGAATCCGGGACGGGGTTTGGGAGAGCGCGCTGACCTCAAACGCTTCTCCCTCCGTCGTCTCTTCTGGCGACCCTTGATTCATGGGCCTATACGATTGAACCTGAGACTCTAGCTCGTTAAGCGGTGTTGCGCGCGTTGACGCCGGCGCACGTTCTTCATTGGCGTAATCCGTATCCCCGGCGCTCGAGGCGACAGCTTCGGCAACTGTTGCACCTTGCCTTGTTCCGTCGATAAAACCGTCTGGCGCCTCAAGGTTTTGTTCACCAAAATGAAGATTTGCATAATCACCGGCATTATCGTCGGAGCCAGAAGACTCTTCATCGCCGTTTCGCGCCTTCTTCAAGGCTTCACGGTCTCGCTCTAACGCAACGTCTTGCGCAAGCCTCTCTTCGTCATTGTCATTATGGGAGCTCTTGGAACCTTCGGCGCCGGGCTGATCTTTAGCCATCGCAGTACTCAATATGCAACTCTACAGATGAAAGCATATGGAGCGACGCTTAATCGGAAACTTATTATCTTGGTTAACAGACGGAAAAGATGCAATTTTTCCAACTTTTATGTCCTCCGTAACATATTTCCGAAAGGATTTAACCATAAACGAATGTTGAAGACGGGCCGATAAATAGAAGTATCCGGTATGCGTTCCATCGTAAGTGAATTCGCCTCCGAACTCTTTAAGGACAGCGGAAGCGGCGGCGGCGAGCTGCGGCCGCCACGCATGGACCGCACAACCTACGCCGCCTCATGCATCATTAATCTTCTCTCTCTGGCGCTGCCGCTCAGCATACTGCAAATCTATGACCGGGTTTTGCCAAATTCCGCCTTTGAAACACTCGCAGTGTTAATTGTTCTGCTTGCCGCTGCTGTGCTCACTGACAGTGTCCTAAAATATTTACGCTCGATGGTGATAAACTGGTCCTCGGCGGCTTTCACGCATAACATCGCCGTCAAAGCCATCACAACAATGTTGTCAGCGCGTCCCTCAGAATTTAGCCGGACAGCGCCCAGCGAACATCTTGAACGGCTCAACGCCATCACCAGCCTCGGCAATCATTATAGCGCTCAGTCACGGACCGTTCTTGTAGATGTTCTGTTCATCCCAGTCTTTGCGACAGTCATTATACTGATAGGAGGCTGGATCTTCGCTGCGGTCATTGGGCTTTTTGCGATTTTCGGCTATCTCGCGATGAAAGGAACGCAGTCATTGAATGCGACCGTGGCGGAACGAGAGCGGTTGGATTCAAAGAAACAGGACTTCATTATCGACGTTCTCCGGTCCATGCGAACAGTCAAGGCTTGCGCCATGGAGCCACAAATGATGCGGCGCTTTGAGCGCCTTCAGTCCGCAGCTAGCCTTACGACTCAAAAAATGATCCGTCTCACCGGGATCGCGCAAACCTATATGAGCGTCTACGCCTCTCTTTCGACAGTCGTGATAGTATGCGCGGGAGCTCTTCTTGTTCTGAACGGCCGCTTGACGCTGGGCGCCCTCGCCTGCTGCATGCTTCTTTCTTCTCAGCTATTGCAGCCATTGATGCGCTCCCTATCCAGCTGGAATGAATTCAAGCTCGCAGAACACCGGCGCGAGCGCGCCTCTGCGATATTTAATTCAAGCGACTCTCATATAATGCCCCTCGCCAGGTTCCCGGAACGGTTTTCACCAAAATCCGTCTCTCTAATAAATATCAGTATCAGCCATGAGTCGGGAAGGGAGTTATTCTCCGATGTTAGTCTGGAGATCGCAGCCGGTGAATTTATCGCAATAATCGGGGATGATGGGAGCAGCCGATCAACATTGATGCGTGCTCTTGTGCAGGATGCGCTCCTTACAAAAGGCGAGATACGGGTCGGGCCCGACACCTGCGGCCCAGGAGCGCCTAATATTCTGCGTCGGCATGTGCGCTATGTGGGGCTTAACCCGGTCATCTTCCGCGGCACCATCCTCGACAACATCACTCTTTTTAACGAAACGCCGGTGAAGATCGCTCTCTCCGCAGCGCAGTTTACCGGGCTTGACGACGAAGTCATGCGGATGCCTTCCGGTTATGACACGCTATTGAAGAGCGCTGGGGGCCGGGATGTTCCGGCGCCCACAGCTCAACGGATCACCCTAACCCGTGCACTCGCCATGAGACCTTCCGTTCTAGTGCTCGATGAAGCCAATACGCATCTCGACCTTGCCGGAGAACAAAAATTCATTGAGGCCTTAAGCCGCCTCAAGGGAAAAGTAACCACTATTATCGCCACGCATCGCCCTTCTCTGCTGCGGCTTGCGGACAGAACATTCAAAATCGCCAACGGAGCACTCATCCCGGAAAGCAGCGCGCAGACCAACACAAAGGGCGCTGCATGACTATAAGAGAAGATACGGTGAATAGACAGAATGGCCTGGCCGTTCCGGATGAGATGCTTACATCTCAAAAGCATAATCCCGTGCGCCTCTTGCAGGCGCGTTTGGACGAGGCGTTCAAGCGCGACGAAACGCGGAATGCTGTTATCAGCGAAAACTGTCTTGCCGTGCTTGAGAGATTTCTGAAACTAACAGGCTGGGCCCAAGGGCCCCGGCGCATATTCGAAGCCATGCCCCATGCGGATGATGTGTCCAGTGTGCCAGCTTTTCGATCCATGCTCTATCGTCTGGGCTTCACGACCACTGTAGAGCAAGCGACGTTAGATAATCTGAGGCCTGAGTATTTGCCTTGTTTCTTGCGTTATGCAGACGGTTCTGTAGTCTTGGCCGAACAACGCGACCGCGATGGTGAAGTCATCATCTTCGATCCGGCAAGCAAGGGCCGTTCCCGGGCGCGTCCCGACGACATTAACGCCCTGGCGATATTCCCAGAGAAAATCGAAAAGCCCGATAGCCAACAAAATCCAGCGGCAAGTTCCTGGACCGAAGGATTGTTGAAAGCCTTTACTCCGCATATCCGGCAGATCTTTCTTATCAGCTTTGCCGTCAATATTCTCGCTCTGGCGCCGGCAATCTTTGTAATGGCGGTATATGACAAGGCGATCGCAGCCCATTCTTATGATGTGCTTGCAGGCCTCGCCGTAGGCGCCGCCATTGTCATTACTGCCGATTACATGCTGCGCCGCATTCGCGTGGAGCTACAGGCTTATCTGGGCGCGCGTCTCGATGAGCAAATCAATGAAACCGCCTTCGGGCGCCTACTTTTTCTATCTCTGTCGCATACTGAAGATGCGCCAATCGGATCGCAACTGACGCGGTTACGGCAAATGACGTCCCTGCATGAAGCATTTACGGGCCCATTGGCGAGCGCAATATTCGACTTGCCTTATATCGTTCTGTTTATCGCCGTCATCGCTCTGATTGGCGGGCCGCTTGTATGGGCGCCGATTTCCCTGATTGCCTTTTACGGACTTGCAGCATGCTGGGCGGTTCCAAAAACAGGCGAATTGATAAGAAAATCAGGAGAGACGAGAGCCCAGCTCAACAATCTCACCGTTGAAGCAGTCTCCTGCCAAAAAGCCATAAACGATCTCGCGGCTGAACATGTATGGTTGCGTCGTCACCGCAAGCTTTCTGCCGAAGCCGCTATCGCGAATATGAAAGCGCGGCAGATTCACTCGCTGTTGCAGATTTTTTCTCAATCCATGGTCGTGCTGGCCGGCGTCGGCGTTCTTGCCTTCGGCGTGAATATGGTGATTGAAGGCGATCTTTCAGGCGGCGCACTGATCGCAGTTATGGCTCTCTCATGGCGGGTTCTTGGTCCAATTCGCAATCTCTTCCTCACAGGGCTTACGCTTGGGCAAGTTTTACAGAGCTTCCAGCAGATTAACCGCCTGGCGCGGCTTCCTTTGGAATCAGAGTCGAATACAGGGTCTTCTATTCCGCGCAGCTTCAAAGGACATATCGTTGTAGACAAAGTGTCCTTCCGCCATCCGGGACAGCGGGAGCCCACCTTGCGCGGCGTCTCCTTAGACGCCCGTCCCGGCGAGCTAGTTTGCATCTATGGACGCAGCGGCGCCGGCGCCTCCACCATGTTGCGGGTGTTGCTCGGTCTGCATCAGCAACAGGCCGGCTCCATCTATATTGATGGGCTTGATTTGCGGCAGTTGGACAAGGGCGAATGGCGTCAGGCCGTTGGCGTCGGCCTTCAATGGGTGGATTTGTTCCACGGCACGGTCGCCCAAAACATACGCCTCGCACGCCCCGACGCCTCGGATGAAGACCTCGAAAGCATCGCTCAAAAACTGGGAATCGATCAATATTACGGAAATGCTCTGGAGCTTGGCTTGGAAACGCGCTGCACGACCATGGCCCGTTCCGCTTGGCCGGAGCCATTGCTGACTCGCATCAATTTGGCTCGCGCCTTTATCAAAGATGCGCCGATCTACATTCTTGATGAACCGGCTGTCATGCTCGATCACACGGGCGAGAAAGCGCTACTGTCGATCATACAAGAAAAAAGAAGCGTAAGCACGATCATCATGAAAACCCAACGCCCGAGCCATATGCGCATAGCTGACAAGGTTGTGTGGCTCGATCGCGGCATGGTGCGCGATTTTGGAACGCCTGAGCAAATCGTGCCGAAAGTTCTTGCAGCGTAAAAGCGAATTCAAGAGTAAGATCATGACGAAACCCAACATGCAGGCCGTTGCGAAACACGAGAAAGTGGGAGAAAGGCATGGTCTTTCTCTGCCGCTTGAACTGGAGGAAGGCGCGCCGCCGCATCTCGCGAAGTCGGCGATGGCGGTTGTGAGCGGTCTTTTCATCTTTCTTCTTGTCTGGGCGAATATCGCTCATGTGCGTGAACTCTCTGTCGCCACCGGCGAAATCGCCCCCTATGGCTCAACCCGGGAAGCCGCCCATTACGAAGGCGGCATTATCGAAGAACTGCTCGTCAAACCGGGCGACAGCGTTTCTGAAGGTCAGCCTCTTGCCAAACTGCGTGCAGAAAGCGGAGGCGGCGAATTTGACCGTCTCGGCGCCCGCCGCGCAAGCCTGGAGATCCGCGCTGAACGAATGGCGGCGCAAATGGAGCGCCGCGAGGCCGACTTTTCGTTATGGCGGGACACTTGGCTGAATCTTGTAACAGAGCAGGAAGCCGTCTTTGAGGCCGCGAGCGCGCAACATCGAGCCGCCATGGAGACTTTTATTTCCCGCGAGGCCTCAGCGCAAGCTGAGGTGATCAAAGCCGAAGCAGAACTGAAGACCGAAACCGACCTGCTCCAATATGCCCGAGAACAGCTCGCCATTCAGGATGAATTGATCGATGAAGGATTTACGTCGAAACAGACCTATCTGCAGGCGAAATCCAATGTTGCGAGCGCCAAAATGACTGTGGTGGTCGCCCAAACGCGGCTCGATCAAGCCCGCGACGCCCTGAACGCCGCCTCGGCAGAACGCGCCGGCGCTGAAGCGGAGTATAAAAGCCGTATCGCGGAAGAACGCGCCAGCATACTCAGCGAGCTTGCAGAGATCGAACAGCCCTTCATGTCTTCTCGCGATAGATCGGACCGTCTTACCGTTCGGGCGCCGGTCGCCGGCGTTGTTAACGAAATATTTATCAACGGTGCTGGAGACGTTGTCCGACCCGGAGGCGTTATTGCGGAAATCACGCCTACTGGCGCTGAATTTTTCGCCGAAGTACGAATCAACCCCAAAGATATCGGCCATATCAGCCCCGGCCAGACGACGGATATCTCCGTGACCACCTTCGACCCGAACCGATACGGAAAATTAACCGGTCAAGTCTCGCATATTTCGGCCGACAGCTTCACCGACGAACGCACCGGCGAGGCTTATTATATTGCGTCCATCGCGCTCGACGAGCAGAAAATCGGAAAAGGCGCATATTCCCACACGCTGACCCCTGGCATGCAGGTTCGGGCGGAAATCGTCACTCAATCGCGCACGCTGATGCAATACATCCTGAAGCCTGTGAACCGATCGCTCGACCGCGCGTTTACTGAACGCTAATCCGGGTCCGGATGGATATTGCGAATGAGCCAAGGTGGGCCCTGCAAGGATTTGTTTACCCGCCCCCAAACGACGGCGAGCTTCGCGCGGCCCGGTACGACCGCGCGTTAGGCAGCAAGTACAGCCGCTCACCCAGAAATCGGTCGGCGCGCCCGTCAAACCAAATTTTAAGGTTGTCCCTTTAAAAAGGCTCTACCTCAGATTGCCGCGGTCCCGGCCGAAAGTCCGTCCGCCAGCACGAAACCGAAAAACGGAATGGACAGCGTGAGCGACCAACAACAAGCCTCCGATCCCTTTGTCCTTAATCCCCGCCTCGACTTGACCGCGGCCGCTGGATTATGCGCCGCGTTGAAAGAGCGCCGGGGAAATGCGCTTACTATTGACGCGATGAATGTCGAGCACCTCGGTTCTCAATGCCTTCAAGTATTGATTTCAGCCGCTGCGACATGGCGTTCGGACAATGCAGAGCTTTCCTATTGCGGTCAGTCCGATGCATTCACTGCAGCGCTTCAGTCCTTCGGGGCGCCTGTCGAAGCGCTTCTAACGGGAGAGAGAAACTAATGGCATTGACAATTCTTGCCGTCGACGATTCCCGCACCATGCGCGACATGTTGAGTTTCGCGCTCAAGGGCGCTGGCTTTGAGGTTTCCGTCGCAGAAGATGGCGTTCATGGGCTGGAAGTTCTGCCCGACGTGCGTCCCGACGTCATCATTACTGATATGAACATGCCTCGCATGGATGGTCTTGGTTTTATAAAAGGGGTCCGCGCAGACGATTTGTTCCGTGCGACCCCCATTCTTGTTCTCACCACGGAAAGCGGTGCGGAGTTGAAAGCGAAAGCACGCGACGCCGGCGCCACGGGGTGGATTGTCAAGCCTTTCGACAAAGACAAGCTCGTCGCCGCCATTCGCCGCATTGCCGCCTAAAGGGGAGTTTCTTTCATGGATCCGATGGAAGAGATAAAACAGACATTCTTCATTGAGTGCGAAGATCTTCTGGAAGAACTGGAACATGGCCTGATGGCCATGAATGACGGCAGCGCCGATGCGGAAACCGTTAACGCCGTTTTTCGCGCCGCCCATTCCATCAAAGGCGGGGCCGGCGCTTTTGCGCTCGACGATCTCGTGCGGTTTGCGCACAAGTTTGAAACCACGCTCGATGAAGTCCGTCAGGATCGACTGGAAGCAACCGCCGACGTGATGAAGGTGTTTCTGCGTTCCGGCGATATGCTTGCAGACTTGGTCCACAACTCCCGAGACGGCGTGGAAATCGACGCCGGCGCCGTTGACGAACTGATCGCCGAGCTGGAGTCCTTCTGCAATCCGGACGGCGCGCCGGCGGAACCTGAAGAGAAACCTGATTTCCAACCCATGGCCCTTGCTTTGGATCTTGATCTTGACCTTGGCGAGGAAACCGAGTCTGCGGCGCCGCAACTCAATGTATTCAATATTGTCTTCAGGCCGCGCAAAGAGCTTTATGCCAACGGCAATGAGACGTCTTTCCTTTTGCGGGCGTTAACGGATCTCGGAACCGTTGAAACTGAATGCGACTACAGCAAAGTTCCTTTGCTGGATGATATCGATCCTGAAGGCGCGTGCCTCGAATGGCGCATCGCTGTCACGACTGAATTCGACGAAGCCCAGGTGCGCGAAGTTTTCGATTTCGTCGAAAGCGACTGCGACCTTGAAATCACCCAAGGCGAAAGCGTCAGCGCGCCGGAAAAGTCAGCCGAGATTGAGCCGGAAGCCGAAGAAGAAACGGCCTCCTTGGGAAAGTCAGAAGCGCCGGCTGAGGCTGCGGCGCCTGAACCTGCTCCTGTTTTGGAAAGCGCGCCCTCAGCCTCCAACGCCCAAGTTGAGAAGAATGCAGCTGCCTCTGATAAAAGCGGTGGCGCGAAAGCGACCATCCGCGTCGATCTCGACCGGGTTGACCGCTTGATAAACCTTGTCGGGGAACTCGTCATCAACCAGGCGATGGTGTCGCAATGTGTAGAAGAGGCTGGTCTTGCCGCAAATTCTTCTGTCGCAACCGGCCTTGATGAATTCAACCAGCTGACGCGTGAAATTCAGGAAAGTGTGATGGCGATTCGCGCGCAGCCTGTAAAATCGCTGTTCCAGCGTATGTCCCGGATCGTGCGCGAAGCCGCCAATGCAACTGGCAAAACGGTGCGCCTTGTCACGGATGGCGAGACAACCGAAGTTGACAAGACCGTTATCGAGCGCCTCGCCGATCCCCTCACCCATATGATCAGGAACGCAGTCGATCACGGGCTGGAAAAACCGCAAGATCGCCTCGCGAAAAACAAACCGGAAGAGGGCCTCATCCGCCTCACTGCGGCGCACAGATCCGGCCGCGTGGTGATCGACATTGTAGATGATGGCGCCGGCATCAATCGTGAACGCGTAAAACAGATCGCTGTTGAGAAGGGGCTGATCTCGGCCGACGCGGTCTTGAGCGACAGTGAAATTGACAATCTCTTGTTCATGCCAGGGTTTTCAACGGCGAAAGAAGTCTCCAACCTCTCCGGACGCGGCGTCGGGATGGATGTCGTGAAGCGGGCTATTCAAGCACTCGGCGGACGAATCGCCATCTCTTCAACACCTGGCAAAGGCTCGACCTTCTCAATCAGCCTGCCACTCACTCTGGCGGTTCTCGATGGCATGGTCGTTCGCGTCGCCGATCAAACTTTTGTCGCTCCTTTGAGCGCTATAGTTGAAACATTCAAACCTGAGCCTTCTTACATCCACACCGTAGGCGACGGCTCTGACGTCGTGTCCGTGCGGGGCTCTTTCGTTCCCATTGTCGATTTGGGCGCTCTTCTTGGCTTCCGCGAACCACTGGAAAATTACAATCACAAAGTCATCTTGTTGGTGGAGAACGCTAATGGCGTGCGATCCGCGCTTGTTGTCGACAACATTCAGGATCAGCGTCAGGTCGTCATCAAAGGCCTTGAAGACAATTATGGCCATGTTCCGGACATCGCCGCCGCGACGATCCTGGGCGATGGCCGCATAGCGCTTATTCTCGACACAGACTCACTCATTACGTCCCCCGCCAACAAAGGCGGTCTTCCAGAAGCTGAACTAGCACTTGCAGGGTGAAACATATGGCTCAAGCAGCAGAACGTATCAACGAACATAGCGACGACATGCGTGAGTTCGTATCCTTCCGGATCGGCGATCAGGAATACTGCGTAGACATCATGTCGGTGCGCGAAATCCGCGGATGGACGCCCGCAACCGCGGTTCCTCACGCGCCCCATTACGTTCGCGGAGTCATCAATCTGCGCGGCGCCGTTCTTCCCATTGTCGACCTTGCGACCCGTCTGGGCCTCGAGCCCCCAAAACCCACACAGCGTCATGTCATTATCGTGACCCAGGTCGGGGACCATGTCGTCGGTCTTCTCGTTGACGCGGTCTCGGACATTCTCGGCATCACGGATCAGAAACTCCAGCCTACCCCCGATGTGGCCTCTGAAACCGCCAAGGCGTTCGTGAAAGGGTTGTTGACGGTCGATGATCGCATGATCCGTTACATCGCCCTGGAAAGCATACTGCCGGCCAAAGAAACCTCGAGCATGAATGTATGACGACAGGGGCAGTCCGGTCGCCTTCCGCACAAACAGCGCAAGGCGAACTTCAGTACACCGACGCTGATTTCCGGCGCATCGCCTCCATCTTGATGGAGGACGCCGGCATTGCCTTGCCCGCGACCAAGGCCCCGCTCGTCTACTCCCGCCTTGCTAAGCGTTTGCGCGTACTGCGGATCGGGACATTCAAGGATTACTGCAATTTCGTTCAGAGCGATGAAGGCGCGACCGAGCGCCGCGAGATGATGACTGCGCTCACGACGAACGTGACGCACTTTTTCCGCGAGCCGCACCATTTCGAAGAGCTGAAGAGCCGCGTTGCTCCCCCTCTTCTTGAGAACGCCCGGCGCGGCGGCCGAGTCCGCATATGGTCAGCCGGAAGCTCAACCGGCCAGGAAGTCTACTCCATAGCAATGACATTGCTCGAAATGGAGCCGGAGCTGGCGAAGTACGACGTCAAATTGCTGGCGACGGATATCGATCCCAAGGTGCTGGAAAAAGGCCGTGAAGGTGTGTATTCAAACACCGTCATGGCGAATGTGAGTGAGACGTTCCGTTCGCGGTACTTCAAGAAAATCGAAGGACCTATCGAACCTTCATGGCAGATCCGTTCGAACGTGCGCAACCTGGTTTCGTTCAAGGAGCTGAACCTACACAAACAGTTTCCCATGCGCGGGCCGTTCGATGTGATTTTCTGCCGGAACGTCGTGATCTATTTTGAAAAGTCAATGGAAGAAGCCGTGTGGAGCCGCTTCAATGCTGTCCTGGCTCCTGGAGGCTATCTTTTTGTCGGACATTCCGAGCGTGTTTCGGGAGCGGCCGCAAAGTCTCTTTTGACATGCGGCGTCACAGCATATCGAAAGCAAGGATGACGGCGCGCCGTCAACGCAAGTAAAGGAGCAAACAATGGCGCTAAAAGATGTCATCAAAGTGATGGTTGTCGACGACATGACCGTCAGCCGCGGTCTACTCGAATCGAGCCTCGATCAAATCGGGGTTCGCCATGTGGAGTATGAAAAAGACGGACAGGCCGCGCTGAAAAAATTAGCGACCAAACCGGCTCATCTGATCATATCCGACTACAACATGCCGGTGATGGATGGTCTCGGCCTTTTGAAGGCGTTGCGCGAGAATGAAAAAACCCAAAAGATCGGCTTCATTCTCGTCACCGGCACAGAAGACGCCAAAGTCATCGACAAGGGCAAGGCGCTCGGCATGAATAACTATCTGAAAAAGCCGTTCACGCCCGAGTCCTTGCGCGCCTGCATCGAAGCGGTTCTTGGACCTTTAGGTTAAGATCAAGACCGGCAGGAGTTGCGTAACATGAATCCGCGTCCTTCAGCACCGGCGGCGACGCTTTTGTCGAACGCCAGCCGCGAACTGCGGTCATTGCGCATTCTTGTGGAGCGTTTCGAAGCCGCCGCCTATGTTCTTCTCAAGAATTCGGATATCGCCGACTGCAAAGAGATCACCGATATCCAGGAACTCGATCATCTGATGCAGACGATCAACAATATCGCCGATTTCATTGAAGGCATCTCGTCAAAACTGCCCGAAGATCTGAGCGTGCAAGAAGCTGAAGCGCTTAAATCCATCAAACTCGAAGCGCTTGCGAACCGCCTGATGAACAGAAGCGCCGAGCCTGTTCAAGCTGTCGACGATGAAGACAACGGAGACTGCAGCTGGTTTTGAGCCGCCCTTCCGCCAGGCTCCAATTAATTCCGGTATTTTTTTGAGTTTCGCTAAAGCGAAGACCAAGCTCGATCAGAACAACTCGACGTCGCTGCCGGGTTCTTCCACCGGCGCGGGCGCTGGTTTCGGCTTGGCGACCGGCACGGCGGCGGCGTCGCCCATTACGCGCTGACGCGCCCGCCCGGTCGTCGGCTCAAACCGGATCCTGCGCGCCTGCGTCCCTCCAAGACTTTCGCCCACACATGGAATATTCTCCCGCGCCAGAAACTCTCTGGCGAAAGTCGCATTTTTTGCGCCAATGTCCGACAAGCCTTCGATCATACGGGCGCCGCCGAATAGTTTCGCCTGCAACCGATATTTGTCAGCGCCTTTTTTCAGAAGCGCGTTAATGAGTAGCTCCATGGCGTGAACGCCGAATGTCATCTCCCCGCTTCGCGACGCGTCGCCGGGAAGCAGAAAATGGTTCATGCCGCCAACCCGCGCCACAGGATCGAAAAGGCACGTCGCCACGCATGACCCTAAAATGGTAGTCATTACTGCGTTGGGGTCCCTGCTGACGGAGAAATCCCCCTGAATAACGTGGATAGTCTTCACGGCTGACTGGGCGACCGTGGATGAGGCGGCGTTGCTATGCACTGATCCGCCCCTCGTCTTCGGCGCCGCTCAGTTTCAGCAGCGCGGAAGCTATTTTCGACAGCGGCAATTGCTTTTCCACGGCCCCCAGTTCGAAGGCGACCCGCGGCATGCCGTAAACAACAGAGGTCGCTTCGTCCTGGCCGACTGTACGCCCGCCGGCATTACGAATTTCAAGGAGACCTTCCGCTCCGTCCTGGCCCATCCCCGTGAGGATCGCCGCGACAACCCGGGCGCCCAGGGGCGCTACAGAGCGGAACAAAACATCGACCGACGGTTTGTGTCCCGAGACAAGATCGGCATGTGTAAGGCGGCAAGACAATTTCTCGCCGATTTTGACTTCCAGATGGGCTATCCTGCCCGGCGCTATATAGACTTTCCCAACTTCCAGAGGCGCTCCGTCTTTTGCTTCAAGAACCTCCGGCGCGCAAAGGCTGTTCAAGCGCCCGGCAAAACTTGCCGTAAACGATTCGGGCATGTGCTGGGTAATGACGGTCGGCGGGCAGTTCGCCGGAAAATCTTTCAACACTTCGCCCAGCGCTTCAACACCCCCGGTCGATGAGCCGATGGCGATGATCTTATTGGCAGGGCGATAGTTCGCATCCCTTTGAGGGACTGTGCTGGCGTTGCGGCGCTTGCTGATCGGGGATCGCGCCGCGAGCTTGACCTTGCGGGCCAGGTTGGGAAACGCGTTTGCAAGATCGCCATCGGTCGGCTTGCCGACGCAGTCAAAAGCGCCGAGCGCCAGAGCCTCAATCGTCGCCGATGCGCCGTTCTGCGTGAGTGTCGAGACCATGATGACCGGCGTCGGACGCAAACGCATGATTTTCTCAAGAAAATCTATGCCGTTCATATTCGGCATTTCGATATCGAGTGTAATGACGTCAGGAGAATGCGTTTTAATGGCTTCGCGGGCTTCGTAAGGGTCGCCCGCTTCTCCGACAACTTCGATGTCGGGGTCGCTGCGCAGTTTCTGCTTGATAATCGCCCTCATGGTGGGGCTGTCATCAACTACCAGTACGCGCACGCGGTTCATTGCTTTTCTTTCTATTAGCGCGGAAAAGGAGCCGGCGCGCCAATTAGGATGGCGCGCCGGATGTTAATCACGGAAGGGTTAAAAATCCTCCCAATTGTCATCTCCGCCGCCGCTGCCATTGACTTTCAGCACCGCAGCTTGCTGAGTGGCGAACTTTGTCGCCCGCTCACGCTGCACACTGACAGTCTGTTTGGCTTGCGGTTTCGCCGGCTTGTGGACTTGACCGGTGACGCTGCTGACCGCCGCGTCGGTTTTGAACGCCGCCACCATGCGCGCCAGTTCTTCGGCTTCCTGTGCCATGGAATGGCTTGCTGCAGTTGATTCTTCGACCATCGCCGCGTTCTGCTGGGTCACTTGATCGAGCTGGTTCACGGCGACGTTGATTTCGCCGATGCCAGTCGATTGTTCTTTCGCAGAACTTGCAATCGTCGAGACAAGATCATGAATGTTTGTCACCGAGTCGACGATTTCATGGAGCGCCTTGCCGGCCTGGCCGACAAGATCGACGCCCCGGCCCACATGCTGCGAGCTTGTGGAGATGAGCGTCTTGATCTCCTTGGCGGCGTCGGACGAGCGCTGCGCGAGCGCCCGCACCTCCGATGCGACGACCGCAAAGCCGCGGCCGGCGTCGCCCGCCCGCGCCGCTTCGACGCCGGCGTTGAGGGCCAGAAGGTTCGTCTGGAAGGCGATGTCGTCGATGACGCTGATAATCTGCGAAATCTGCTCAGAAGATTTCTCGATTTCAGCCATCGCGCTGACGGCCTCGCGGACGACTTCACCGCTTTCTTCAGCGTTGCGTTTGGCTTCGCTGACAACGCGGTTCGCTTTGTCGGCGCCTTCCGCTGCGCCTTTGACGCTGGCGGTAAGCTCTTCAAGCGAGGCCGCAGTCTGTTCCAACGTCGCCGCCTGGCCTTCCGTACGGCGAGACAAATCGTCCGCCGCCTGGCTGATTTCGCCCGCACTGGTGCGGATGCCGTCGGCGTTGAGCACGACGCCCCGCATAGCTTCGGACAGTTTGGTCACGGCTGCGTTGAAGTCCATGCGAAGCTGCTCGTATTCGTCTGCAAAAGTCTGCTGAATCTGCGAGGTCAGATCGCCATCGGAGAGGCTTTGCAGGCCGGAAGCGAGCGCGCTGACGACAGCTGCTTGTTCGGCCGCTTTGCGGGCGCGCTCTTCTTCGTTGCGTTTGCGCTCGAGTTCGACCTGCGTCACGTCCGACGCGAACTTCACGACCTTATAGGGGTTGCCGTCAAGATCGAATAGCGGGTTGTAGGACGCTTGAATCCAGACCGGATCGCCATTCTTCGCGACACGTTCAAAATGGCCCTCGATAAACTCGCCATTGCGCAGACGATCCCAATGATGTTGATATTCCGGCGACTTTGCAAAAGCTGGAGTCGCGAACATCCGGTGATGTTTTCCGACAATCTCGTCACGAGTATAACCCATGACCGAAAGGAAAGCGTCGTTCGCAGCGATAATCGTTCCATCGAGTTCGAACTCAATAACCGCCTGTGACCGGCTAATGGCCTCTACTTTGGCGCGGGTTTCGTTGCCTTCTTTTTCAACCGCTGTAATGTCAGTCGCGAATTTCACGACTTTGTAAGGCTTGCCTTCAAGATCGAAGATCGGATTGTAAGCAGCTTGAATCCAGATGTCTTCGCCTTCTTTCGTAATACGCTTGTATTTGCCGGCGTCAAATTCGCCGCGACCCAGCTTATCCCAGAAGGCGCGATAGTTCGGAGACTTTACGTCTCGCGGATCGACGAAGATGCTATGATGCTTGCCGACGATCTCATCCAGCCTGTATCCCAGCGTGTTGAGAAAGTTTTCATTGGCGGTGATGACTTTGCCGTCCAACGAGAACTCGATAACAGCTTGAGAGCGTCCAATTTAGACCGGTTCTCGTTTGTTTCGATTTCAGCCTTGGTGATGTCGGAACAGAACTTCATCACTTTGATGGCTTTTCCATTCTCATCAAAGATCGGATTATAACTGGCGCTGATCCAGATCTCGTCGCCGCTCTTAGTTACGCGCTTATATTTTCCGGCATCGAACTCACCGCGTCCCAGCTTGTCCCAGAAAGCACGGTAGGCAGGTCCGCCGCTTTCTTTCGGGTCCACAAAAATACTGTGATGCTTGCCGACGATTTCATTGAGAGAATAGCCGACCGTCTTCAGGAAATTCTCATTTGCCGAGACGATGTTTCCGTCCAGCGTGAACTCAATGACAGCCTGTGACCGGTCGAGCGCGGCGATGACGCTGCGCGCCTTACCCATTTCGGCGCCGCTTGACGCTAACTTGTCCCTGAACTGTTCGAGCGACTTTGCGACTTCGCCGATCTCGTCCTTGCGGCAAGAAACGTCGTTAATGGCTACTGAATAATCCTGACCTGCTACGCGAGTCATGGCTTCGTTTACGGCGTTCAACGGCTTCGTGATGTGACGTACGATCAAGAAGCTGGCGGCGCAGGCGATTGCTACGCCTCCGAGAACGGCGATGGAATGGCCGAAGAAATACATCATCGCCGCTGTCATGAGGACAAGGGCGACAATGACCAACGGCGCTTTGACGGTCAGTTTGATGTCGTTAAAGAATTTCATGTCGGAACTCCGGCGCAGGGATTAAGGTCAGTGACGTTGGGATGAACGGCCGGCGGCGCGAAATGCGCCGCTTAAGCCGCCTTCGGGTGGCAAAAGGACCAGTGCGCCGAGCACGATCGCCGGCGCGATGAAGCAGGACCAGTTCATATGCGAACCCCTAAATCGTCCCGGCTCTCGAAACTCCGAACACAGAGCATTTTTTAGAGCCGGTTCCCTGCACTATCGCCGAAGGTCGTGAAAATACCTTTAACTCGCGCAATCCGCGAAACCTTAACATGTTTTAACTATATGTTTTTAAATGATAATTTTTGTTATAACAATTCTCTGTAGACGGATCGCCAGCCAAATTCAACCTCTTAGGTGACGCCCGTCACACCCGGCGGTGCGGCCATCGCGCTAAGAAAGCCTTAACAGACAGCGCGCCGGCAGTTTCACAGAGCCTGCGGCCAACCCGAAAGGAAACAGCGATGCGTTACGCAAAAACATTCGGCCTCGTCTACGCCGCCCTCGCCGCCGCAATCTTCGCATACTCTCCGCCGGTCCACGCCACGGGTTATATGAAGATCGGCGACGTGAAGGGCGAAAGCCAGGATGATCATTCCGCCGGCGACGAACACGAAGTGGAATACGACGTCGCCGCTGGCGCCAGCGCGACCGGTCAGCCGGATGAGGTCGCCGCGCGGGACAGCCAAGCATCGCGCCCGTCGCGCAAACCGAAACCCCAATCGCGCAACTAGCCCTTGCGCTACTCAGCGGCCGGGCCCTTCACCCTCCCGGTCCGGCCGCCAGCCTTCGCCGCGCGGGTTAACGCCCGCGCGGCTTTTTCTTTTTGTCCTTGCGCTGCTGCGCGTCATGGGTGTCGGCGCTGGCGGGCGCGCCCTCTTCGTCTTCCTCCACATGAATGTCCTGCGCCGGATTCACATCCTCGTCGGGCCATTCATCGCGCCCGCCGTGATGGGCGCGCTCCTCCGCCTCTTTAAGCTTTTGTTCATCCTTCGCCGATTGCACGGACGGCTTTTCCTGTTTTTCCTTTTTGCCGGGCCCGCCGGAGCGGTTGTGTTTATGTTTCGCAGTTGCGGTCATCTTCGCCTCCTTGGGACTCTCCGCCAGGCAGGAAACAGCCGCGAGGGGCCCGTCGTTCCGTCCCGGCGAGGGCGCGCCAGACCGCCGCGACTCCTTTATAGTCCCCCCGCATGAACCCCCGCGCCGCCCTCCTCTTTCTCCTCGCCGCCGCCGCCTGCGGGCGCGAGGCGATGCCCGTCCCGCCGGCCCCGAGCCTCAAGCCCGAATGCGGCGAGGCCTCCTATTATCACCGCTCCCTCGCCGGAAACCCGACCGCGAGCGGCGAGACCTACGATCCGGCGGCGATGACCGCCGCGCATAACTCCCTCGACTTCGGCGCCATGGTCACGGTGCGCCGCCGTTACGATGAAGACGGCGATGGCGGCGAGACCGTCATGGTGCGGATCAATGACCGCGGGCCTTTCGTGAAGGGGCGCATCATCGACCTCTCCCCCGCCGCGGCGAAAGAGATCGGCATTTTCGGCGAGGACGGCGTCGCGGAGGTGTGTCTGTTTGCGGCGCCGCGGCCGTCATCGCTGCCCCGCGATCATCGTCACCCGTGATAATCGCGCGGGCGCGCGGCCGGGTTCCCGGCGCAGCGCGCCTCTTGCGCCATGACACGCGGGGTGATGATGCGGCTCACTATATCGTAATAGGCTTCAATCGTTTGTTCCGAGAACGCCCAATCGATGCGCCCCTCTTCGGCGGGCGCGGCGGCCCCCTCGCCGGCGCGCCGCCGGGCGCGTTTGCGTTTCGCAGCCCCGCGCCTTCCGGGGGCTGTCTCCCCGGCGCCTTTCGCCGCCCGGCCGCTCTCCCCGCGCTTTTTGCGCTCGCGCGCCGCGACCCTTGCTTCATCGGCGGCGCGCAGCTTCGCCTCGAAGGCGAGCAGGCGCTTTTTCGACAGTCCGCGCATGTCGGGGATGGGATCCTTTGGCGTCGTCTCCTCCATAGGGTTCGGGCGCCGCGCTCAAGAGAACGCGAACGGGCAAGATTGAGAGAAGCGCGGAGCGTGAAACGTCCTCGTCGCTTTAGTATCAGCACATGGACGCATCACGCCCCGCGCGCAGTTTTTACAGCGCCGCCAACCGATCGCATCCGGCGACGGCTCTTCAACGCCAACAGGACTGAAGCGCCGCCTTTTCCCCGAAGGCTCGACTGCAACGGCCGGCCGGGTGCTAAGCGCGCCGTCCGTCCTTCGCCCCGGCGAACACACCGGTTGAAACTGGCGAAGGCGGCGCGCCGCCCGCACACTGCCATCAGGGCCGCTGAACGACGGTTCCGGACAACGTCTCTCATGCCCTGACTGCCGAGTAGTATAGGTGAGCTTCGGAAGCGGTGGATAACTATTCACCGATGCTGGGAAATATTGAAGAATTCGCGCCTTTGGGGTGTTTTTCCCGTTTTTGGGGTGCGGGTTTTGGGCCGAAAAAAAACCTTCGCCCCCTTGGGGGAGAAGGTGGCCCGAAGGGCCGGATGAGGGGGGCTACTCAACAATTTAGAAGATTCCACCCTCACCCGTCCAACGGGGTTGGGGCCCCGTTGGACCCTCTCCCGCCAGCGGGAGAGGGGTAAGCTACTTGCTTCCCCCTCTCCGACCCCCCGCCCCCCGGGTCCGGCCAAAGGCCGGCCCGAGGACAAGCCCCACCCGGGGCCCAGTCCAGACAAAAAAGACGGGCTTCGCCCGGCATTATCACATGAGCTGGATCCCGGCTTTCGCCGGGATGATCGGTGGAAATAAGAACCGTAAGGTGCATTAAGACCGTAATGCTCCGTTCGGCGCTCGAATGGTGCATTGCGCCTCGCCTAATGCACCCTGCGCGCAAGTAAATGTTATAACAGTAACAGAACTTTTAAATCCTTTTACAGTAATATATTTATCTACTTCTTTAGTTAAAAACGTGACATCAATAATCCTTTTGCAGAGGCCACGATCATGAAAATCAAGCAGATCAAGCTTCAAAATTTTAGATGCTTTGAAAACGAAGTTATTCGTCTTGATAAATACACCGCTTTAATCGGCCCAAATAATGCCGGAAAGTCAGTTATATTGCAGGCTATAAACGCATTCTACGCGTATGTACCTAAAGCAATACAAATTACCGTTGACGACTTTCGGACAAATACAAATCAGCTACGAATAGAAATCACTTGGGATGACTTAAGCGAAGCAGCAACTGATGCCTTTTCGCATTATGTTAGACAAGGCGAACTGACGCTCTTTTTGAAGGCGCAAAAAGACGAAAATGGAAAAGTAAGCGCAACATTGCATGGAGCACGGCTAGGAATAGCCGAGTTCGCTCCTTTCTTTGCAGCTTCGACAGCTGGCGAAAAGAAAGAAGCATATGCCAATATCAGAAATCAATTTACAGACTTGCCTGATTTGCCACCTCGAAGTGCCGCAGCAGTATTTGAAGCCGCACTCAAGACCTATGAAACGGAAAACCCTGACAGATGTTCCCTCATCGATAGCGACGCAAATGCTTTCGGTGCAACGGGCCCATGCGCTCTTCTCAAGCAATTCGCTGAATGGGTCTACATTCCAGCCGTCAAAGACGCATCCGATGAGGCAGAAGAAGCTAAGAACACCGCGATGGGCGTCTTAGTAAATCGCATCATCCGCAACCGCGTAAATGTAGAAGACCGCATTGACGAAATAAAGACAATTGCACATGAGCAAATTACTGCACTATCAACTGCTTATAAAACCGAAGCGGCCACCCTAGAAAACGCGTTGAATGAGACCTTTCGTTCTTTGACCTCGGTAGATGCGACCGTTGGCTTAGATTGGACCGATATTGATGACAAGAGTGTCGCCATAAACCCGCCGCTGGTAAAGGCGATTTTTCGCGATGACACATATCAAGGCGATGTAGCTAGATTTGGGCACGGATTGCAAAGGAACTATCTACTTTCGCTAATCATGCTCAACGCCAAGCTCGTTGATCAAGAAGCGCCTTCCATTATTGTTGGAATAGAGGAGCCGGAACTTTTTCAACATCCCCCGCAAGCTAAGCATTTATATCTGGCTTTGTTAGAAATTGCTCGCGACGATCAAGTTTTGGTCACAACACATAGTGCTTATTTCATATCGGCGGAGAATTTTGAGCTCGTTAGAGCAGTCAAAAAACACGAAAAATCACCCTCCAAGGTGACGTTTTGGACGGCTGATGAACACCGTGCACTTATTGCAGCAGCCAAAGGTGAGCAGCCTATTGCCGCACAAGCAGCGCTTGCGGCATTAGAAGCTTTCATCGCGCCGGAAGTTTCTGAGGCATTTTTTTGCAATAAACTCGTATTAGTTGAAGGAATTGAAGATAGGGCCTTAGTATCAGAAGTTTTAAAAGCTCACGACTTGCACAATGAGTTCATACGCAAGGGCGGACACATTGTACCGGTTGGAGGAAAGGGAGGGTTAGTCAACATTATTGCCATAGCACGAGGACTCGAAATTCCATATTTCGCGATGTTAGATGGCGATACAAACTGCGAAGAAAAAGCAAAAAAGAATAACCGGGAGCTTAATGAGACAATATGCAATCTCTTGGGAATTGACGCAAAGCTTGCGTGGCCGGACTCTAATATCTTTGAGCGAAATGCGATAATATGGAAAACGGATTTCCAAGCATGCCTCGCAGAAGAATATCCTGAATGGTTTAATACGGTAAAAGCTGTAGTAGCTGAGACTGGCTGGACCTACGACAGACTTAAAAAAAATCCTGCGGTGCTGTCTGCAGCATTTAAACGAACCGTTTTAAGCGGCAATACTCCTGATAGTGCAAAAAAACTTGCGGCTGCGCTGGCCGAATTTATATCCAAAAAAGTCTGAACCATCCAAAACCCAAACGATGGCTATGCACGCGATAATGGTCCTTGCGTTTAAAAACGCACTAAACATGCACCACCCGACCATACGCATCCAGCGTCGCCTCATGCATCATCTCGCTCAGCGTCGGATGGGGGAAGATCGCGTGCATGAGGTCTTCTTCGGTGCCCTCCATGGACCGGGCGAGGCCGAAGCCCTGGATCAGCTCGGTGACCTCCGCCCCAATCATATGGGCGCCCAGCAATTCGCCGGTCTTTTCGTCGAAGACGGTCTTCACCATGCCCTCGGGCTCGCCCAGCGCGATCGCCTTGCCGTTGCCCACAAAGGGGAAGCGCCCGACCTTGACCTTGTAGCCCTGCTCCTTCGCCTTCGCCTCGGTGAGGCCGACGGATGCCACCTGCGGGTTTGAATAGGTGCAGCCCGGAATGTGGGTGACGTTCATGGGGTGGAGGCCTTTGACCCCCGCGATTTTCTCAACGCAGAGAACGCCCTCATGGCTCGCCTTGTGCGCAAGCCAGGGCGCGCCCACGAGATCGCCGATGGCGTAGAGGCCCTTGACCCCCGTCTCCAGCCATTCATTGACCGTCACATGGCCGCGGTCGATTTTGACGCCGAGAGTTTCGAGGCCGAGATTCTCCGTGTTCCCCGTAATCCCGATGGCGAGGATGACGCGGTCGGCCTCCACGGTTTCTGTTTTGCCGTCTTTCGTTTTGATGGTGGCTTTCACCGTTTCCGAACCCTTGTCGAGTTTCTCGACCGTCGCGGAGGTGAGGATTTTCATCCCCTGTTTCTTGAACTGTTTCTCCGCGAATTTGGAAATCTCCGCGTCTTCGGCGGGCAGGATGCGGTCGACCATTTCGACGACCGTCGTTTCCGCGCCGAGCGCGTTATAGAAACTCGCAAACTCGATCCCGATGGCGCCGGAGCCGATGACGAGGAGTTTTTTCGGCATCACGTCGGGGACCATGGCTTCCTTCGCGGTCCAGATGAATTTCCCGTCGGGCTCGAGCCCTGCGGCGGGGATGGTGCGCGCCCGCGCCCCGGTGGCGAGGATCACATGCTTAGCCTTGATCGTCTCTTCGCCGTTGTCGGTCTTCACTTTGACGACCGGGGCGCCAGATTCTGTTTTTGGGCCCTTCTCCAGCCGCGCGGTACCCTTCACCACCTCGATCTTGTTCTTCTTCATCAGGCCGGTGACGCCCTTTTCCATGCGGCCCGACACGGCGCGCGAGCGCTTGACGACCGCATCGAGATCGAAGCCGATCCCCTCGGCTTTGAGGCCGAAATCGGCGGCGTGCTTCATATTGCTGTAGACTTCCGCCGTGCGGAGAAGCGCTTTCGTCGGGATACAGCCCCAATTGAGGCAGACCCCGCCCAGCGCGTCGCGCTCCACGATGATGGTTTTGAGCCCCAACTGGCTCGCGCGGATCGCCGCCACATAGCCGCCCGGTCCCGAACCGATCACCACGAGGTCGCTGGTCTTCTCCGCCATCATATCTCTCCTTACGGTCACTTTGCCTTCGCCGCGGGCGGGGTTAGGCTCCGCTCACAGACAAGGGGGAGCCTTATCATGACCTTTACCGGATTGCGCAAGCTTGCGGGCGTTCTCGCCCTGTTCCTATTGGCGACGCCTGCAGAAGCGCAGCTTGGCGACATCGTCAACCGCGCCAAGCGCGAGGTGGAGCGCGAAGCCCGCGACGCGGCGGAAACCGCGGTGGCGAAGGCGCTCTTCCCGCTGGAGGAAGACGGCGCGGAGCTGCGCCGCCAGTCGCCGCAGCTCGACGATTTCGAGCCTGCCGCCTTCGCCGATATGGAGACCCTCGCCCGCACCGCCACCGGCGGCTTCAGGCTGAAGCCTGGCGCGTGGGAATTCAAATCGCAAAGCTATTGCCTGAAGCCCGGCACGTTCGAGCGCGCCGGCGGGTCCGGCTACCGCTCCGGCGCGCTGACGGGGAAACTCGCGGGGCCGATCCGCTCGATCCTCGCCAATTCCTATGCGCATCCGGGCGTCCCTTACGAAGACATCCAGCGCCTCCTCTGGAGCATGCTTGCCGGCGTCGAGATTTCGAACATGGCGCCTGAAGCGAGAGAGGCTGCGCGCGTCCTGTTGTCCGACGCCGACTATCGCGCGCTCGATGGCGGCGCGCTCGGCTGGGTTCCGCCGGAGCTGTCCTCCCGCGCCCGCCGGGAATTGCCGCGCGCGGCCCGCGACGCCCTCGACGCAACCGAGCGCCTGCGCCGCGCCGCCTCGCGCCCCGATGCGAGCTTCGGCGAACTCGAAGCGATCGCCGTGCGCTCGGGCGAGCCGCCGAAGACCAAGGACGACATCCCGGCCGCGCGCTGGTCGTGGCATCCGGACGGCTATTTCATCCGTTACTTTTCCAACCGCTACCGCGAGACGACAGTGCAGATTCTCGTCGGCGAGGATTTCACCATGGCCCGCGACGAACTTGGCCGGATCACCGAACTGCGTTTCGCCGACGGAACCTATGTGCGCTCGAGCTACCGCACGGATGTGGGCCCGCACCGCCTCAAGAAATTCGACGACATCGCGGCCTATGCGTTTGAGATTGTGGAGTTCGGCTCGCCCGATCCGGCGACCGGCGCCATGCGCACCCATCAGTACGTCAACAAAGGCTTTACCTGGGTCACCGACCGCGCGCCGAAAGGCGCCGCCCTGCCGCAACTTAAACGCTACGCATCGCTCGACGATGGGATCCGCAGCGACGCCGCGCCCTATATCGTGCTGGCGCAAGGCGGCTTCGACTGGGAACGCGCGCGAGACCAGGCCGAACGCGCGCGGGAATATCGCGACCGCGTCCGCGACGGAACCCGTCCGGTGTCGGATGACGATCTCGACGCCATCATGGATCAGGAGCATTACCGCGACGGGCTCGGCACTTTGCGCGACGGCGAAGGCGAACGCCTCGACTGGATCGGCCAGACCCATGAGCGTTTCGCAAGGGCCCTCGCCCGCGCCACGGAAATCATCGACTCCATGGGCGAAGACGACAGCGATCCGACCTATGAACCCGCTTTCGAGACCGGCTTCCCGCCGGGCGGCGGCTATGTTCAAAGACGCGGGACGTCAGGACGAGGTTTTTAAAGCTTGGTTTAAAACCCTGCGCGTCGGCTGTGTCTAGCCATCAGGCTGAGGCGCGCTCAAACGCGCCTTGCCTTCCAACATCATATCCAAATCCACGACGGCGCCATCGTCAGCGCCCTCTACCGCAGGACCGTCCATTCGCATGACCGGTCCTTGAAAAATTTGCACATCACCGCCGTCAAGAATTTGCGAAATTGCTCCAATGTTTTCAGCGGAAATAGTCTCACCGCTCTCGGCAAGGGCCTGTACTAGAATGCGCGCCATAGTGCGGCGCTCTCGCAATCCCGCTACATATTCTTCCATAACATCCTCACACACCTCCGCCATTATGGATCGCTCTTTATAATTCCGTGTCGTAATTTCCGTAGTCGTAGACTCTTGCCTTTCAGCTTGGGTCCGTCGTGTGTTCGCAGATGTTAATGCCGAACTTGTCGTTACGCTGTTCGTTTCGGATGGAATTTCGTACTCATCCATCAAAGCGCTTGTGGGTATTCCGACCGGCGTTTGTTTACGCAAATAACTAAGGCAAATCGTCGGCCCAAAATCATTGTCATCGATCAATTGAACTACTTTCGTCATTTGTTTGGCGATAGCTTCTTTTTGTGTCGCGCAAGCGCTATCGCACTGAGGGCGCTCTGCCTGAACTATTTCTTGAACGATGGAGCTCGCAGCCGCTCCCGTTACGCCTCCTTTTTCAATCGCCGCCGCCAACGCAGCCACAACTTTCTTTTTCGCTTCAATCTTCGCTGAGAGATCGCGGCCTTCAGTTTGCAGAGCCGTTAGCTCACTCTCAAGAGACTTTAATTTCGCCTTCGCTTCATTCACCGCCGCCGTCTGCTCAGGGGTTGGGTTAGCAGGAAGCGTTTGCTCCGCTACAGGCTTTGTTTTTTCAATCTCGCTTTCCTTGGTTTTGATTTTATCTTTGTTCCCCTTTAGGGATTCTTCCAATTCGGCTTGCGCCACCATCTCGTCGGTCATCTGTTTTGAAAGCATCATAACGCCCGATGCCGACGACGCGGTTGCGGAACCGCCGATTACGACTGCAGGCGGGCGCGACGCCGCTTTCATTTCTTCAATGGCTATTAGCCCTATCAGCGCTGTCTGATTGTGACGCTGGCCAATCATGAAATCGATTTCATCAATTGCGCCAATAGCAAAACCTTCGCAGAGCCTAAAATAGTTGTCGCGCAGGGCCTGAAGCGCCGTTGTCCTTTCCAGCAAGGACGCGCCTGTTTCAACCGTAGCGAAGGAACCCGACCCGCCCACATCTCCCTTCGAAAACGCCGCCTCACCGCTTGCTGCATAGACGGAAAAAACGTCTGGACTCGGCTCGGCGCACGAAATCGTTTGTGTAGGGATGACCTCGCCCCTACTGTTGAATTTCACCAGACCAGGATAGGTCAGCACAAATCGTTGCTTGGCATCCACTATATGACTTGAGCCATGCTGAAGTGTGGGGGAGCGATAGAGTGAGTTTATGTTCCCCAGCGTGCAGCCGGATGACAGCATGCACAAAAACAGAATCCCAAAGCCCCTCATACCCAATTCCCCCCGGATTATTTATTTCGTTATCGTAATGAATAATCGCGTGAAGGGCAAATAATCGGCGCCTATACTTTATGTTATGTTATATCTTTAATTAATGCCTTGATTTCATAACGAAATTCATCGCCGACCGGATCGCCAGGTCTTTTGTTCAAGAAGCGACGTCTTCGAAAACTCAATCTTGCTGCGGACGAATGCAGGCTTCGTAACGCTGATCTTTTCCGCGCTTTTTGCTGAGCCGGTCCGCCGCTTTCTCCATGGCGGCGGAGAGCGGCGGCGCATCGTCACGCTCCGCTTCTTTCGCTGCCGCCTGATAGGCGCGCACATATTGTTCCGGCGGCAGCGCCAGAATGCAGACCAGCGCTTCGCGGCTGTAGGTTTCTTCGATCACGCGCCCCATAAACGCGCCCACATAATAGAAAACCTGCCCCCCGCCGCCGGTGAAGCCGGTTTCGTAAATATCGCGGATCCGCCGTTGAACATCGCCGCCCGCCGCAAGGATATCCCCCGCATAGCCGAAGTTTCGGATATGCAGCGGCAGGTTGCGATAGGCGCCGCGCGCCATGTCTTTCATGAAGTCGGTGAGACGGCCCGAGCCCGTCAGGGCGCGGCTGTCCGCGGCGAGCTCCGCCGTTCCTTCGAGGAGCAGATTCATGAACAGATAATCGAAGGCGTCATCCACCGTCTTCACGCGGTTGATGTCTTCGTCGAAGGGATGAAAGAAAGCGTATTGAATGGCGTGATAGGTTTCATGCGCCGAGAGCAGTTTCGCGGTCTCGTATTCTTCTTCGTAGGAATCGCGCAGGCAATTGAGCGCAAGGTAGAACCGGCCGTCCATGGAAAAACCGCCGCAATTATTGCCGACGACGGAGACGACCAGCGCGCCTTCGTAATCGAGATCGTCCGGCGCATAGGGCGCCAGGGTTTCGGCGACATAGGATTCGATCTCCGCCGACCGCTCCTTGAAAAAGGCTACTTCCTCGCGGAATTTCTCCTTTTCCTCCACCAGCGGACCGAAGAGATAAACATCCTTTTCCGGAACCCGGCAGGCGGCGGCGGCCTTCAGCCCCTCCACAAACGCGTCCATATCGCGGGTCGCGCTGAGACCTGTGTGATGCTTCACCTGGGACTGTACCACAGGGAGCGAGCGCACATAGGCTTCGTCCAGAGGCTCGCCCGAACACACGGCGTCGAGCAGATAATCCGCAAGGCTCGAATCTACGCCGATCCGGATGGATTGCGCCTGCGCCATGCCCGCCGGCGCCAACGTCAGGCCGACAAGCAACGCAGCGAATGTCGCAAATCTTCCAAACAACTGCGTTTGTGTTTTGAATGCTGAATTCCACTCGCGTAGCATCGTCCCGGCCCCTCTCAGAATCGCCGATATCATGACAGGGCGCTGCCGCGTCATCAATGCAGCCCGCCGCATGAAAGCAACCTTCCGGAGAAACGCCATGACCGAGATAAAAGCCCTCAGAACCCCTGACGAGCGTTTCGCCAACCTGCCCGATTGGCCGTTCACGCCGCGCTATATCGAGGACCTTCCGGGCTATGAAGGGCTTCGGATGCATTATGTGGATCACGGCCAGCATGAAGGGCCGACCTTCCTGTGCATTCACGGCGAGCCGTCATGGGCCTATCTTTTTCGCAAGATGGCGCCGGTCTTCGTCGAGGCGGGCTATCGTTTCGTCGCGGTCGACATGTTCGGCTTCGGGCGCTCCGACAAGCCGGTCGACGACGAGGTCTACACCTATCATTTTCACCGCAATGCGCTGCTCGCCTTTGTCGAATATCTGAACCTGCGCGACATTTGCCTTGTGGTGCAGGACTGGGGCGGCGTCCTCGGCCTGACCCTGCCCATGGCGGCGCCGGCGCGCTATACGCGGCTCATCGTCATGAACACCGGCCTTCCCGGCGGCGAGGAAGCGCCGGAAGGCTTCGCCGCGTGGCGCGCTTTTAACCGCTCGCAACCCGATCTCGATGTCGCTGCGCTAATGAAACGCGCGACGCCGATCCTCACCGACGCGGAAGCCGCCGCCTATGGCGCGCCCTTCCCCGACAAATCCTACAAGGGCGGCGTGCGGCGCTTTCCCGAACTCGTAATGATGAAGGAACAGGGCAAGGAACTGACGCCAGCATCGAAAGAAGGCGTCGAGACGTCGCTCGCCGCCCGCAAATTCTGGTCGGAGGATTGGACCGGCGAGAGCTTCATGGCCGTCGGCATGGCCGATCCGGTGCTGGGGCCCCCGGCGATGAAGGCGCTCCGAAAAATCATCCGCAACTGCCCCGAGCCCATGGAGATCGACGAGGCGGGCCACTTCGTGCAGGAATGGGGCGAGCCGATCGCGAAGGCGGCGTTGAAGCGGTTTGGGCTCTAGCGCGCTTTAAGCTTTGATGTGCAATGGTCTTGTGTTCTACTTGAGTCATCAAGTGGAGTGAAAATGAACATCGACATACAATCTACACGGGATAAGCATTATGTGCATCCCTGGCGGCGGTATTTCGCAAAAACTATCGACATTTCGATTTTCGCCGTCGCCCTCGCCTTTATCGGAGGCATCGTGCTCGCGATTGTAAATCCAGCTTGGCTGCCGACCACCATCATCTCAAGCATCATCTTCACCGCAGTTATTTTATTCGCATCTTTGATACTCGAAGGCGTCATCATTTCGATTTTTCGAACTACTTTCGGCAAAGCGCTTTTCAGGACCGGCGTCGTCAACAAAGACGGCGGGCGCCTCGCGATGGGAAGATCCGTCGGACGGTCTTTATTTTGCGGCGTCGCTGGGCTCGGCGCCGGCATACCTCTTGTCTCGCTCATGACGCATATTCTGGCGTACACTGCTCTTGAGTCAGACGGCGTGACAATTTGGGACAAGCATATGGACGCCTATATCGTTCATGAAAAGATGACGCGACTCAACTGGGTTTTCGGCATGCTTATTTTCGTCCTGGCATTTCTTGGCAGCCTTGCCCTCAATTTTGCTGGAATGGCTAACTAAAAAATTTCCATCGCTGAGCTGTTTACGGCCTTCTTCGGAAAGGCGCCGCAACACCTCCATGAGGAAGACTCACATTCCTCTGCAGCAGAAATCGGCGCCCGATGGTTATTGAAAGACAAGCCGATTGCGAAAGCGGCGCTGAAACGGTTTGGGCTCTGAGCTTTCACTTCGTCGCCGTCATAGAACCGTTCGCCGCATTTACGATTTTGTGATTTTGCGAAGGCTCTTGCTTGTTGGTTAAGTCTTGCGGACAGCTAAAGAGGGGTCTCCATGAAAAAATTCATCATCGCCTGCGCCGGCCTGTTTCTAATTGCCGCCCACGCCCATGCGGAGGAACTGAACTCGGCTGACGCCGTTTCACTCGCCGAAGACTATCTCGCCGCCTATTCGACCTTCGACGTCGAAAAAATGGCGCCGTTTCTTAGCGACGACATGGTGTTCGCCGATCCGACATCAACCGAAGAAAGCGCCGATGGCGGCGCCTTCATGTTCAATGGAAAAGAGGCGGTGCTGAAAGGGCTCGGCGACTACGCTGCGCAATACCAGTCGTTCAGTGTCAACTACGATGTCGAACGCCAATATGAAAGCAATGGCGTCGTCGTCTTTGTGGCGCAACTGACATACAATCTGGTTACGAAAGACGACAAAACCTTCACCGGCGCCGCGCCCATCGTCACGGCGGTCACCGTGAAAGACGGCAAGGTCGTGAAACATCTCGATCTTTACGACTATGCCGGGAATGCGGAGACTTTCACGGATTAAGCGCCGGGTTGGCGGCGCTTCTCTCCACTCATTCCCCGCCCACCGTGTAATCGCGCGTCGCTTCAGCGATCAGCGCCTGCAATTCCATGGGCGGCGATTTCCATTCCTCAGCCGCGAAGACCGGCGCCTGGTCGTCATAGTGAGGGGACGCAGGGTCCGAGGTCGCCGCGCCATACTGGTGGATGGTCTTGATCTCCACATCGCGCGCGCCGGACCAGTCCGCATAAAGAATATAAGTGTCGCCGCCGACGGATTTTAAGGCGCCCTCGCCGTCTTCCTGCGGATAAACCGCGCGCAGCGTGTCCGGTCCGCCATTCAGCGGCACGGAAAATTCGCCGCGTTTGAGGCGCACCGCCTCGCCCCATTCGGGATCGATGCGCCCGAACTTCTCTTTCAGTTCCGCCGAGACCTCGCGCAGCGCCGCTTCATAATCCGGCGTCTCGGCGCCCTCGTCATTGAGCAAATAGCCGCGCGCCCGCTGCGCCGTCAGAATGGCGAGCGCCGCCGAGCGGTTCTCCATCGCAACCGCGCCGTCCCACGCCGCCAGCACTGCGGCTTCTTCCTGCAAATCTTCGGCGCCCGTTTGCGCGAGTTCCTTCACAAGCTCCATGACGCGCGAGTTGTCCGCGTAAACATTGTCGAGCTTGTAGGAAACGAACTCCTCGCCGGTGATGGAGGCGTCGCCGCCATAGAGCGCCTGAATCCGTAAGCCGCGATTGGTCGTGCGCGTGTCGACGCCGTAATGCGGCGGAAACTTCTCCGGGTCGGGATTGTCCGCCGGACCCGACGATTGAAACGGCGTATGATTGGCGTTCACCACATAGCCCGATCGGGGCATCACCACCTGCGGCGCGTCGTTGAGGCTTCGCGTTCCCTGCCAGAGAAGCCCGGGATCGGACCCGTCCTGCGCTTTCGACCAATCGGGCCCCGCCGCGCGCACCGGGATCGCGGCGTTATAGTAATAGGCTATAACGCCGTCGCCGTCTGCGTAAACCGCGTTGAGGCTTGGCAGCGCCAGCATCTCCATCGCCGCGCGCCATTCTGCGTAATCGGTCGCACGGTTCATGCGGTAATATTGTTCGAGGGCGCGGATATCGCCCTGCCCCGCATAAGACACGGCGAACCATCCGTTATCGGTTTCGAAAACCGGTCCGTGGACGGAGTAAAGAGCGCGCCGCGTCACCGGCAGACTGAACGGCCCCCAAAGATGAACGCGGAACTTGATTTTCTTCACGTCGAAATCACGCCAGCCGCCGTCGAAACGGTATTTTTCCGGTTTCTTTTGATTGTCGACTTCAAGCGTATAGACATCGACGAGGTCGGGCTTGTTCACGGTGAAGGCCCAACCGAGATCGGGGCCCGCGCCGTGCAGGATCAGCGGCGCGCCGGGGAAGATGCCGCCGATCATGTCCCAGCCCTCTTCGGATTTCACCCGCGCTTCGTACCAGGCGACGGGCCCCTCATAGGGCTGGTGGGAATTGACCATCAGCCGCGTGTGGCCGTCTGCGGAACGCGACGGCGCGACCGCCATGGCGTTGGAGCCAAGTTCGAATTCCTTCGGAACTTTCAGAAACGCTTCACGCGCCGTGTCAGCGCGTTTTTCGACTTTCACGTCGCCCTCGAAGACCGCTTTCAACTGCTCGTCGAGCCCGTAAAAGAAGGGCTGGCGCGAGGCGAAACCGGCCACAACGTCTTGCGCCGTCACCGGCAGGGCGTCGCGTTCGCAGCGCGCCGGCTCCTCGGCGCAATAGAAGTTAATCCCGGCGGCGTAACCTTCGGCCAGCGCGCGGGTTTTCGACAGGAGATCGGTTTCGTATTTCTCCGCGATGGCGTCCGCCGAGCCCATGGCGCGAATGAGATAGTCCGTGACCGCAGCATCCCTGCCGTCCCGTTGCGCCAGCACGCCGCGGGAAAAAAGAACGACTTCTTCGATCGTCGCCCAGTCGTCTTCGGCATGGGCGTAGGCGAGACCGAAACCGACATCGGCGTCGCGGGCGCCGTAAATATGCGGCACGCCGTAAGCATCGCGGAGGATGCGCGCCTTATAGGCGCGCGCCTTTTCCATCGCCGCATCGCGGTCAAACGGCGCCGGGCCCGGGGTTTTGAGATAAAACGCCGCGCCGGCCACAAGAATGAGCAGAAAAAGCGCGCCAAAACGCAGGATTTTCAACATGATGCGCGATCCCTTCCCGGCATGACCCGATAGGCGTTGCGGCGATATTGCCATGGTTTTCCGGCTCGGAACTACCCTATAAGGCAGCAGGAGGCGCTCACTGAGCGCGGGGAATGGCTGCATGACATAAATCTGTCGCGCGAATGGTGCAGGCAGGGCCGGACATTCAAAATAGGGCAAGACATCATGAGAATTTTCGCTTCGCTGCTGATGAGCGCCAGCCTCGCCGCTTGCGCGAGCACTCCGATTGCAACCAATGCGGCGCCCGCCGCCGTGACCGGCGACGCCTGGTTCGACGGCGCGCAATCGACGCTCGCCCAGCGCAAGACGGTCACGCACGTCAAGACCAAAGCGAAAAACGTCATCCTTTTCATCGCCGACGGCATGGACCCGACGACGGTCGCCGCCGCGCGGATTTACGACGGACAGAGCCGCGGCGAGGAAGGCGAGGAAAACCTTCTCTCCTTCGAACGCTTCCCGCATCTCGCCATGTCGAAGACCTATAATACCGACAGTCAGGTTCCCGATTCCGCCGGCACCATGACCGCAATGGCCACCGGCTACAAAACCCGGATGGGCATGATTTCCGTCAAAAAGGAATCGCCCGTCGGCGATTGCGAGGCGAGCCTTTCCGCCCATGCGCCGACCTTTGTCGAGATCGCGGAACAGGCGGGGCTTTCAACCGGCGTCATCTCGACGGCGCGCCTGACCCATGCAACGCCAGCGGCCACCTACGCCCATGTGCCCGAGCGCGACTGGGAAAGCGACGCCGCGCTCCCCGAAGGCGCCTATGAAGCGGGCTGCCGCGATATCGCCAGCCAGCTGATCGACTTTCCCTATGGCGACGGCGTCGACTTCGCCATGGGCGGCGGACGCGCCAACTTCCTTCCTGAAGACGCCCAAGACCCCGAGGATCAGGAGCGCAAGGGCTGGCGCAAGGATGGGCGGAACCTGACCGCGGAATGGGTCGCGAAGTCGGACAAGCACGCCTTTGTCTGGAACAAGGCACAGTTCGACGCCATCGATCCGGCGGCGGACCCGCGCGTTCTCGGTCTCTTCGAAGGCTCGCATCTGGAATACGAAGCCGACCGCGAGAACGACAAGGCGGGCGAGCCGTCTCTCGAAGAGATGACGCGCAAGGCCGTCGAAATCTTGTCCCGCAATGACAAGGGGTTTGTGCTAATGGTCGAGGCCGGCCGCGTCGACCACGCCCATCATGGCGGCAACGCCGCGCGCGCGCTGATGGATGCGCAAGAATATGCGCAAGCTGTCGCCGCGGCCTATGAAATGACGGACCCGAAAGACACGTTGATCATCGTCACCGCCGATCACGGCCACACGCTAACCTTTGCGGGTTATCCGGCGAAGGGCAACGACATTCTCGGCCTCGTTCGTTATGTAAATACTGAAGGTGAGAACACGCTTCTTCCTGCAGAAGACGGCAAGCCCTATACGACGCTTGGCTACGCCAACGGCCCCGGCGCCGTCTTCAAAAAAGGCGTTGACCTGCTGGAACGGCCCATCGGCACAGAGGAAGAAGTGAAAGGCGTCAATTACCAGCAGCCTTCGCTGGTGCCGCTGGGCTCGGAAACCCATGGCGGCCAGGACGTCACGATCTACGCCTCAGGCCCCGGCGCCTATCTGTTCTCCGGCACGGTGGAACAGAACTACATCTTCCATGTGATGATGGACGCGCTGCGGCTTTCTCCGCAGACGGAATAACCAAAATCTTTCTTCCCCCGTTTACGGGGGAAGTACCCCGAAGCCGGGGATGGGGGCTAAGACCCCCTCCGTCTCGGCCTGACGGCCTCGACACCTCCCCCGCAGGCGGGGGAGGAGATCGGCGGCGGCCCTAAGCCACCGGGTCGAGCCAGCCCCATTCGTCGTCGGTCTCACCGGAGAAGAGGCCGAAGAACATGTCTTGGATTTGCGACGTGGCCGGACGGTTGCCTTTGCCTACGGGGAGGCGGTCGATGGAGCGCACCGGCGTGATCTCCGCCGCCGTGCCCGTCAGAAACACTTCGTCCGCCGCATAGAGCATCTCGCGCGGGATCGCCTGTTCGATAACCTCGTAACCCGCCTTTTTCGCCAGCGTCATGACCGTGTCGCGGGTGATGCCCGAAAGGATCGAGGACGCAGTCGTCGGCGTGTAAATCTTGCCTTTCATCACGACAAAGATGTTCTCGCCGGCGCCTTCCGAGACCGTGCCGTCATGGGCCAAGCCTAACCCTTCAGCGAAACCGGAAAGCTTCGCTTCCTGCGACACGAGACGGCTCGACAGGTAATTGCCGCCGGCCTTGACGCCCGCAGGCACCGTGCCCGGCGCCATGCGCCGCCAGCTTGAGAAGGCGACGTCGATGCCGTTCTTGAGGCCCTCTTCGCCGAGATAGGCCCCCCAGGGGAACGCCGCGACCATCAGTTCCGACGGCGCATTGAAGGACGCCGGTCCCATCTCGCCATAGCCGAGCCAGGCAAGCGGACGGATATAGGCGCTGTCGAGCTCGTTCTTCGCGACGACGTCCTTGCAGACCTGCATGATCTCGTCGACGGAATATTTCTCGATGTCGATGCGATAGACGCGCGCCGAGAAAAACAGCCGTTCAATATGTTCGCGGTTCCGGAATACGCATACGCCCTTATGCTTCGTGTTATAGGCGCGCATCCCTTCAAACACCGAGGTTCCGTAGTGGAGACCATGGGTCATTACATGGACGGTCGCCTCGGCCCAGGGGATCATCTTACCGTTGCGCCAGATATATTTGGCTTCCTGGATAGGCATGAGGGTCGTTCCTTCTCTCTCTTTTCCCGCAAACTCAAATGCTTGCGCCATCCTTGCATGGCCGACAGGCTCGCCAAAATCAAGCACGCGGGCGCGCCTCGCCTTTCGGCTGTGGCCTTAAAGCGGATTTCGCCCTAAGCCTCGGCCTCAGGAGCATAATTCGCCAAAGGCTTACCGATGACAGACGCCCCTTCCGAAGACGCCCGCAAGATCGACGCCTTGCTGCAGGTCATGGCGCGCCTCAGATCGCCGGACGGCGGCTGCCCGTGGGATCTCGAACAGAACTTCCGGACCATCGCCCCCTACACCGTCGAGGAGGCCTATGAGGTCGCCGACGCCATCGAGCGCGGCGACATGAACGGGCTGAAGGAGGAGCTCGGCGACCTGCTTTTTCAGGCCGTCTTCCACGCACAGATGGCGAAGGAGGAAGGGCTCTTCACCTTCGGCGACGTGGCGCAGGAAATCGCCGACAAGATGATCCGCCGCCACCCCCATGTCTTCGGCGAGGTCGACATGCGCTCCGCCGACGAACAGACGGCGGCGTGGGAGGAGCAGAAGGCTGAAGAACGCAAAGCCAAGGGCAAGGACGGGTTGCTTGACGACGTGCCGGCGGGCCTTCCAGGCCTGACCCGCGCGGTAAAGCTGCAAAAGCGCGCGGGCCGCGTCGGCTTCGACTGGCCGGACGCGCGCTCGGTGCTCGACAAGATCGCGGAAGAAACCGAAGAACTGAAAGAGGCGATGGATGCAGGCGAGAAAGATCACATCGAGGAAGAGTTCGGCGATCTCCTCTTCGTCCTCGCCAACCTCTCACGCCATCTCGATATCGATCCCGAAAGCGCGCTGCGCCGCGCCAATGAAAAGTTCATCCGCCGCTTCAGACATATCGAGAAAACCTTCGCCGAACGCGGCGAAAGCCTCGCCGATGCGAGGCTTGAGGAGATGGAAGCGGTGTGGGACGAGGCGAAGGCGATGGATAAAGGAAACCCCTAAACATCAAAAATTGAGCTGCTAGCCAGAAGTTTTCTCAGACTTTAGTCGCACATTCATTGACAGTAATTCAGCGAAATCTTTCTTCAACGAGGTGAAACGCCGCTTCATACATCCGTTCAAAGTTCTCGTTATCAATCATCGCCGCGTCATGAATTACGCACTGATGAAGTGACTTTCTTCCTCGATGCCCGGATTGTATTGGCTCCCCAATCGGAACCATCGAAGACTTCTTGATCGATTGGATTGCATTTTCTGTCGGAGGCATTGCACCTATGACGGCCGCAGCGCCAAAGCTGCGCGCCATCCTGATGCCATCCAATACGACGAAAGGCAGAAGTCCTCGCCGGCGGTGCGTCACGGAAACACAACCCCGTCCCAACGACCACACATCACGTCCCGTCGGCATGAAATCTGGATCATCCATGAAGTATCCGAATACCGACAAGGTGGGTTTTGTTATTCTACAGTAACCTATCACTGCCCTATTAAATGAAATCTCTATATGTAACGAATGTGAATCGATCTCGGCTTCTTTTTCTGACCAGCCTCCTTCGTCGCGCAGATCGGCAAAGCACTCTCGACGCAGGGCCGCTGCGGACGGCGAAGCAATCTCATTACATTCAACGCTAAGCATGTTCTCCCCCGAGCTCTGCTACGCTTCTAATTTAAAGGACATTGACCGTCCGGCGTCAAAACCGGACGCGAAACTCATGCAATCCGGACCGCTCGCCTGACGTCGGAGCACCGCGATCTCTAGAATGCCCCGCATATTGTCCACAATATCTCCGCCCGTCTTTAGAAATACTCGGTTCAAACTGCCGTGAGAGGCGGGCAAAGTGCGGCGCGCCTGTTGTATAGGCAAAAGAAACGCCCGGAGTTCGCCGAACCATGACCGCCTACCAGACCATGCTCGACCTCATCGGAAATACGCCGCTCATCAAGCTGAAGCGCGCCTCGGAGGAGACGGGCTGCACCATTCTCGGCAAGGCGGAGTTCCTGAACCCCGGCCAGTCGGTGAAGGACAGGGCGGCGCTCGGCATCATCCGAGACGCCGAGAAACGCGGGACACTGAAACCCGGCGGGGTCATTGTCGAAGGGACCGCCGGCAATACCGGCATCGGCCTCGCCATGGTCGGCGCGGCGCTGGGATACAAAACCAAGATCGTCATCCCCCGCACCCAGAGCGAGGAGAAAAAGATCGCGCTGCGCCTCCACGGCGCGGAGCTGATCGAGGTCGACGCCGTCCCCTACGCCAACCCGAACAACTATGTTCACTATTCCCGCCGCCTCGCGGAGGAGCTGGCGGAGACCGAGCCTAACGGCGCAGTCTGGGCGAACCAGTTCGACAATACAGCGAACCGCGATTTCCATGTCGCCACGACGGGTCCCGAAATCTGGAAACAAACCGACGGCAAGGTCGACGGCTTCACCTGCGCCGTCGGCACGGGCGGCACGCTCGCCGGCGTCTCCATGGCGCTGAAGGAACGCAACAAGGACATCAAAACCGCCGTGAGCGATCCGGGCGGCTCGAAAATCTATTCGCTGATCAAATACGGCAAGGACGAGACCGAAGGCGGCTCCATCACCGAAGGCATCGGCCAGGGCCGCATCACCGCCAATCTCGAAGGCGCGCCCATCGACGACGGCTATCGCATCGACGACGCCGACATGCTGGACGTCCTCTTCAAGCTGGTGATGGAGGAAGGGCTCTGCCTTGGCGGCTCGGCGGGCATCAATATTTGCGGCGCCATGAAGCTGGCGAAAGAGCTCGGCCCCGGCCATACGGTGGTGACGATCCTCTGCGATTACGGCCACCGCTACGCGTCGAAGCTCTACAATCCGGAATTCCTCAAGGAAAAAGGCCTCCCGGTTCCGGGCTGGCTGTAGAGCGTTTCCCTCTTCCCCCGCCTGCGGGGGGAAGTGCCGAGCGCAGCGAGGCGATGGGGGTGTTTTAGACTTGCAGCCCCCTCCGTCCGCTTTGCGGACACCTCCCCCGTAAACGGGGGAGGAGAACCTACTCCATCGTGGTACTCTTGCTCTGAAAAATAAGTACGTTGAATTTATGAGTTTCGGCCCCCTCGTCTCCACGGAATGGCTCGCCGCCAATCTCGATGCGCCCGATGTGAAAATCGTCGACGGATCCTGGCGCATGCCGGGCCAGCCGCCATCGGTGGAGAATTACAACGCGCAGCATATTCCCGGCGCGGTCTTCTTCGACATCGACGCCATCGCAGACCGGGATACGCACCTGCCGCATATGCTGCCCGCGCCGTCGCAATTTGCGCAGGCCGTAGGAGAGCTCGGCATTTCCGACAAGGATCGCGTCGTGGTCTATGACGAGATCGGCCTCTTCTCCGCCGCGCGGGTCTGGTGGACTTTCCGGGCCATGGGACATGAGGAAGTTGCGGTCTTGAACGGCGGCCTGCCGCGCTGGCTCAAGGAAGGCCGCCCGGTCACGGCCGAAAAACCCGTTCCCATACAGACGACATACACGCCACGCCCGAACCCGGCGCTGGTGGCGGACGCTGACGCCGTGCGCGCGGCCCTGTCGGGCGCGGGGACGGTCCTCGACGCGCGCTCGGCGGAACGGTTTGCCGGCAAGGCGCCTGACCCGCGGCCGGGCGTCCGGCCGGGCCACATGCCGGGTGCGGCAAATATGCCCTTCGCCAATCTCCTCGACGGCGGCGGCCTCAAATCGCCGCAGGAATTGTCGGCGATTTTTACGGATGCCGGAATCACCCCCGAAACCCCGGTTGTAACAAGCTGTGGATCGGGCGTGACGGCTGCGGTACTCTCCCTTGCGCTGGAAGTTATCGGGTCCCGGGCGCATGCGCTTTACGACGGATCCTGGAGCGAGTGGGGAGCGGAAACCAATGACAACGCATTATTCCCCGTTGTCACTGACGCCGAAGACTGACGACCGGATCGAGGTGACCATCACCTATCTGGAGCAGTCGTCGCGCCCGGACCTGCCGCGCGCGCCGGCGCCGCGCCGCAAGACCGCGCTCATGCGCGTTGAAAACCCGCCGGTCCATTTTTACCGCTATCTCTACGATCTTGTGGGCGCGCCCTGGAACTGGATCAGCCGCCGCAAGCTGAACGATGAAGAACTCTCCGCGCTGATCCGCGATCCGGATGTCTATCTCTATGTGCTTTATGTGGACGGCGCGCCCGGCGGCATGGCGGAGATCGACGCGCGCAAACCCGACATCCATGAACTCAAATTTTTCGGCCTCGCGCCGGACGTCATCGGCTGCGGGCTCGGCCGGTTCTTCCTGTCGAATGTCATCGATCTCGCCTGGTCGCGGGGCCCGCAGAAGCTTCGGCTGGAAACCTGCACGCTCGACCACCCTGCGGCCTTGCCGCTCTACCAGAAATGCGGGTTTTCCGTGGTTGACCGGCGCAGCGGGGTCGTCGAACGTCTGAAACGCGAAAATTCCGCGAGCGGCGCTTAAACCAACGCCTCAACTGCGTTAGAAAAATCAAATGAAAGACAATACGAAGCTAACCGTCGCTGGCCGCCCGCATCAGCGCCCGAAACATCCTGTCAACACGCCGGTCGAGCGCGCCTCCACCTATCTTTTCCCGACTTATGATGACTATCTCGAAGGCGCGAAGTCGATCACCTATGGCCGTCTGGGGACGCCCACGCACCGCGCCCTGGAAGAGGCGGTAACGGCGCTGGAAGGCGGGTTCGAGACGCGGCTCGCGCCGTCGGGGCTTCAGGCTTGCACGGCGTCCCTCCTCGCCTTTGTCGCCTCGGGCGATCATGTCTTAATGGTCGATACGGCCTACGATCCGACGCGCAAGTTCTGTGACCGGTTCCTGAAACGCTTCGGCGTCCAGACGACTTATTACGATCCGCTCGCCGGCGAGGATGAGATCGCAGCGCTCATGCAGCCGAACACGAAAGTCGTGTTCGCGGAATCGCCGGGCTCTCTTACCTTCGAGGTGCAGGATTTGCCCGCGCTGGCGCGCGCGGCTCATGCGCATGGCGCGAAGCTCGTCGTCGACAATACATGGTCCGGCGGCTACTTCATGAAGCCCATCGAGCTCGGCGCCGATGTCAGCCTGCAGGCGGCGACGAAATATCTCGTGGGCCATGCGGACGCGCTGGTCGGAACCCTCACCTCCGCCGACGAGCAAACGGCGCAGAAAATTTTCTACGCGCTTTTGCAACTCGGCTCCAACGTCTCGGCGGACGACGCCTATCTCGCCCTGCGCGGCATGCGCACGCTGTCGACGCGTCTTGAGCGCCATCAGGAAAACGCTAGCGAACTCGTCAAATGGCTGAAGAAGCGCGACGAGGTTGAGCGGATCCTTCACCCGGCACAGAAAAACAATCCCGGGCACAATGTCTGGAAGCGCGACTTCGCCGGCGCGTCGGGTCTCTTCGGCGTCGTCCTGAAACCGAGGTCCCTGCCAGCCCTGAAGGCCTTCTTCAACGCCTTCAAGCTCTTCGGCATCGGCTTTTCCTGGGGCGGCTATGAAAGCCTCGTCCTGCCCGTAAAGCCGGAAAACTACCGCACCGCCACGGCGTGGAAGGAAGACGGACCCGTCATCCGCTTTCATGCGGGGCTTGAGGATATCGAGGATTTGAAAATCGATCTCGAACGCGCTTTCATGGCGCTGGCGGCGGCGCAAAAATAGCCGCGAAGGAGACATTCATGCGCAGACCGGCCTTCCTTTTCCTCGGGTTTCTTCTCCTCAGCGGCTGCGTAACTATGGGGGGCGGATCGTCGATGCTGCTGGTGCAGACCGATCCTGCGGGCGCCCTCCTCACCATCGACGGCGTCGGCGAGTGCGAAACGCCCTGCCGCATCCGCCTCGACGGGCCGAAAAAGGCCAAGATCGCCAAGGCCGGCTTCGTCGCCAAGGATTACATGCTCTCCCCAGGCAAAAGCGAGGTGACGATCCCTCTCGAACTCGCAGCGGCGAGCGACGATGTGGACGCGACCGCCCTGCCGGATATCGAGTAGGTCGAGAGCCCGACCCAAAACCCTTTACATCCGCCGCGAGATGAAGGATCAGAGCCGTTCCGAGCCGTGGAGGCGGGGCGTAGCGCAGCCTGGTAGCGCACCTGATTTGGGATCAGGGGGTCGCAAGTTCGAATCTTGCCGCCCCGACCACGCGGCGGGATGAAGCGACGAGAGAGCGGGAAACGGAATGTTTGCACGCATTTACAAACCGGCGAAAACCGCCATGCAGTCCGGCAAGGCCAAGACCGCCCGCTGGGTGCTGGAATTCGAGGCCGAGACGGCGAGACGCCTCGACCCGCTGATGGGCTGGACCTCGGGCGACGAGATCACCTCGGGCCAGGTGCGCCTTTCCTTCGACACCCGCGAGGAGGCCGTCGCCTATGCCGAGCGCTGCGGCATTCCCTTCCGGCTCGACCCGGATCATGAGCCGAAGCCCCAGCCCAAAGCCTATTCCGACAATTTCTCCTTCCGCCGCCGCAAGCCCTGGACCCACTAAGTCATTAGGGGTTTTACGCCGTTTCGGCCTATAACGCCCCTTCACGGCTCCGTAGCTCAGCTGGATAGAGCACCGGCCTTCTAAGCCGATGGTCGCAGGTTCGAATCCTGCCGGAGTCGCCATTACTTTCCTCCCGGCGAATGGCTTTGCAGCCGCTTCCGGCAGGGCGGCCAACCGACCCAGGATGGCCGGCCGGCGCATGACCGTTCTTGCCAAGGCTTTCGCGTTGGTTGTCAGCGACAAATGATGAACGACTTTTTCGACAGAACCGTCTGCGTAAGGAACAAGCCGTTCCTAATTCTCCGGGTCCGGACGAACCTCGATGGCGAGGAGGCCTTTCGATCCGGCGGCGAAGGACACCTGCACGCGCGAGCCTTGTTGCAATTCGCCAAGGCCCGACCGGCGCAAGGTTTCCATGTGAACAAAGATGTCTTCAGTGCCTTCGCCGCGGGTCAAAAAACCGTAGCCCTTCGCGCGGTTGAACCATTTCACCTGCGCGCGCACAAAATCGCCGGCCGGCGTCTGCGCCGGCATCGGCGCCATCGACGGCAGCGGCGCCGCAGTCGACTCATCGATATTGAGAAGCTTCGACGCCTGCAGACCTTTCGTCCGGCGCACGACTTCGCATTCGACGGTCGATCCTTCGCGCGCCGTCGAAAGCCCTGCGGCTTTCAGACAGGACGAATGAATGAGAATGTCGCCTTCCGTCTCGTCAGTGATGATGAAGCCGTATCCCTTTGCAGGATCGAACCACTTCACGACGCCCTTGATCGTGAAGCGCTCTTCATCATCATCGGACGAGTCGCCGCCGTCACGAGATGCATCAAACCGCTCGTCCATGTGTTCTTGGTACCCCTGTCGCGCACAAAGCCGTTTGTTTTTTCTTGTTAACTATAATCCACCCGCAAGGAAACACTAATCCTTCCGCGCAAAAAATGCACTAATTTAGTTTAGCGCGGCTGCGATTTCGCGGCGCGGTTGCAGGATCGGGTTATTAGATAACATTACGAGGTTGTGCGCAGCGCTTTTTGCAACTGCGGAAAAGATCGTCCGCTTACGCCACAATCTGCGATTCGAGATGGTCCATGAAAGAGCTGATAAGCATCAGGAACACATCGAAATCGGACTCGATATTCTCGACCGAGGCCCCGCCTGCGCCGTTGCGATCCATTTGCAGCGTCACATCTCCGTCCTCATCAATATAGACGCGGCCGAATTTCACATCATTATTGAACTGGTTCAGCACTTTGTAGCTGACGCTGCTTCCGTCCACTTCAAAGAGCCAGGTGCGGTAGGAAATATCGCCGTCGGGGCCCTGAATATCGATGCGGATGTCGTAATCGGCGACCCGGACGAACAGCGTGTTCGGCCCTACATCCTGCACCGCATAGCCCTGCGAATTGAGCACCTGCTCGATTTCGTTTTTGGAGAGCTTGGCGGCGAAAGCGGACGAAACCGGCGCGATAGCGACGAAGACGAACGCTGCAATGGCGAAAATACCCCTCATGGACCCAACCCCTTTGTCCGGACGCGATTAACAATGCTTAATAGACGCCAAAACAGGGCTCAGATCAATGGTACTCCCGATCGCGCGGCGACCGCCGCTTTTGCGGGAAACTCGAATAAAAGTTCGTTTCGGAAGGAAAATGGCAGGCCCTAGGGGAATCGAACCCCTCTTTCCAGGTTGAAAACCTGGCGTCCTAACCGATAGACGAAGGGCCCGCACAGATCGCGCCGCGCGGCGGCGGAAGCGCTGTATAGGCGCCTCCTCCGCCCCATGCAAGCCCCATCGCGAGGACCTTCGCAAAAGATTTCGGGCCCGCCGGAAGGGCCTTAAAGCGCCGGCGCAGCGTCGGCGATCTGGAGCTGGCCCGCGTCGCCGCCGCGCCAGTCATCGGCCCGGATTTTCCCGGCGACATGGATCCGGCGGCCGGAGCTCAGGATTTCGCCCAGCGCCTCGCCCTCAGCCCGGAAGGCGATGGCGCGCGCGGTCTCTCCGGTGTCGCTTGCAAGCGTCAGGGAGAGGTGTCCCTTGCCCACGATTTTGATGTATTCGGCGCGACAGTCGAGCAGCGCGAACACCGGCTCCGGATTGCCCGGCCCATAGGGGCCGGCCGTCGCGGCCAGGTCGGCGAAACTTTTCGTGACGGCGGTGGGCGCCACCACGGCGTCGATGTCGTAAGAACGATTAGCACGGGCGAGCGTCACGGCGCGGGCGAGCCGGTCGTTCACCATCCTCCGGAAATCGCCGATGCGCGAAGGCTCGATGGAAAGGCCCGCCGCCATGGCGTGCCCGCCGCCCGAAGTCAGCAAGCCCTCCTCGCGCGCCGCGCTCACCGCCGCGCCGAGATCGACGCCGGTGATGGAGCGTCCGGATCCTTTTCCGGCGCCGCCATCAACGCCGATGACAATCACCGGACGGTCGTAAATCTCTTTAAGCCGCCCCGCGACGATGCCGATGACGCCGGGGTGCCAGCCCTCGCCCGCCGAGACGATGACGTCATCGGCGTGACGCTGGTGGACCTCGATATCGCGCTGCGCGGCGGCCTGCACCTCGGCCTCAATTTCCTGACGTTCGGCGTTGAGGATGTGAAGCTTTTCCGCCAGCTCCTGACGCCGCGCCTCATCTGAGGTGGTCATCAGATCGAAGGCAAGCCGCGCATGGCCAATGCGTCCCGCCGCATTAATGCGCGGTCCGATCAGAAAACCGAGATGGTAACAGGACGGCGCGCCCTTGACGCCCGCCCGCGCGCCCAGCGCCTTAAGGCCCGGATTGCCTTGGGCCCCGAGGATTTTGAGCCCCTGCGCCACCATCACGCGGGTAAGCCCGGTGATCGGCATCACGTCGCAGACCAGTCCCAGCGCCGCGAGATCGAGAAGGCTCATGAGGTTCGGCTCCGGCCGGGCCCTGAACCAGCCCGCTTCGCGCAACGCGCGGTTGAGCGCCACAACGCCCATGAAAGCGACGCCCGCGGCGGAGAGGTTGCCGAGGCCCGACATATCGTCGGGCCGGTTCGGGTTCACCACGGCTTCGGCGCCTGCGGGCGGCGGTCCGCTCATCTGGTGATGATCGAAAACAATGATGCCGACGCCATCACGCGCGGCTTCCTCGATCGGCTCATGGGCCGCAGCCCCGCAATCGACCGTGACGATGAGGCTGGCGCCATCTCTGGCGAGCGAGCGAAACGCCTCGGCGCTGGGCCCGTAACCCTCGCTGATCCGGTCTGGCAGATAGATCAACGACGCCGCGCCCACGGCGTCGAAATAGAGCTTCAAAATCGCCGACGCCGTTGTTCCGTCTACGTCGTAATCGCCGAAGACGCCGATGGTCTCGCCGTCGATGACAGCGCGCGCCAGGCGTTCGGCGGCGCGGTCCATGTCTTTCAGAACGAACGGATCCGGCATCTCGTCGCGCAGGGACGGCGCGAGATAGCGTTCGACCGTATCCGCCCCGACGCCGCGCGCGGCGAGAATACGCGAGAGCACCGGATCGAACCCCGAGGCGCCAATGGCCGCCGCAACGGCGGCGTCCGCCTCGCGCAACCGCCAGCGGCGGCCGGAGGCGGCCGCGCCCATGGCGGGCAGGTCAATCAGCGGCGTCCCGGGGACGGCCGGAATGATGGCGGGTCGTGCGTTCATGTTTCCATGCTTTTGGTGATTCGCCCGCTTCCGGCGGAGAAACTTTCCAGAGTCTTAAAATTCGGCGCTCCCGCGCTTTCCGGCGGCGAAAAAGCAAGCTTTCGCTAACCCTGATCCGCGGAGCGTTAATCAGATTATCAACTTCTAGTTGTTTACTAAAAGAGCGGCAATGCCGGGAATTTGCGCCTCCGGATGGGGGATTTTGTTTTCTTGAGGGCTTTTTGGACGCCAGCGGGACCGACTTCATGCTGAAAGAACTCGAAGCGCTGACACAGATCGTAGCGCGGGAAAAAGAGGCGCGAAAGCAAGCCGAGCAGCTTCTCGAAGAGAAGACGAACGAGCTTTACGCAAAAACCACGCAGCTCGAAAAAGCATCCGACAGTTACAAATCCGTCTATACGCTGCTTTCCGAAATCATGGACGTCGCGCCGGACATGATCATCACCTGCGACGAAAAATTCCGCATTCTCTCCGGCAACGCCATGGCGCAGCGGCATTTACGTCAGAATGAACAGGCGCTGAAGAAACGCACCATCGATGATTTTCTTCCTGGCCTCAGCGCCGAACTCAAGCGGCGCCGGCCGGGCCCGTTCTTTATCGAAAATCGCCGGGCTGCGCGCCATAATGGTGATTCATTTCCCGTCGATGTGCGCGGCTATGTCGGGCCGATCGGCGAACAGATCCGCTATCTGGTTTTTTTCCACGACATTTCCCAGCGCGTGAACGCCGAACAGAAGCGCAAGCAGACGGAAAGCCAGATGGACGAGGCGCGCCGTCTCGAAGCCATCGGCGCCCTCTCCGCCGGGATATCTCACGAGATCAACACGCCGATCCAGTTCATCGGCGACAATCTCGATTATCTCGAAGAGGGCCTCAGCATCATCTGGAAGAGCTATAATCGCTACGACGCATTGAAGCAGGCCGCAGCGATCGCAGGTTGCTGTCCAGAGGAAGTCGCCCAGGTCGATGAGTTCAATCAATCGGTAAATCTAACGGCTCTCATCGATGACATCGGCGCGGCGCTGAAGGAATCCCGCGACGGCATCAAGCAGGTGCGCGACATCATCATCCTGATGAAGGAATTCGCCCATCCCGGCACCGACGACAAGGATGAAGTCGACGTCAACGCCATCCTCACCAATGTGCTCGCCATCTGCAAAAACCGCCGCAAGAACGTCGCTGACGTGGAAGCGAAACTCGATCAGGCCTTGCCCCGCGTGCGCTGCCGCAAGGGCCAGGTGCAGCAGGTGTTCCTCAATCTCGTCATCAACGCCATCGACGCCATCGACGAGGCCGGCAAGGGCCGCGGACTTATCGAAATCGAAACCCGCGCTGAAGGCGAAGCGGTGCAAATTTTGATCAGCGACACAGGCTGCGGCGTGCCGGAAAAGCTGAAGCAGAAAATTTTCGACCCGTTCTTTACGACGAAACCGGTGGGGAAAGGCACGGGCCAGGGGCTCGCGCTCGCCAAGGACACGATCGTCAAAGGACATGGCGGCAAGCTGACCCTTGTGGACAAACCCGGTTACGCCACGACCTTCCTCATCGAATTGCCGCTGAAAGGCGCTCTGCAAGAACCTCTCCTGGACATGGATAACGATACGGATACGGAGCCGGATGATGACATCATCGCAGCCTAAAAAAGTTCTTCTCGTCGATGACGAGCCGAAGCTGATCGCGGCGCTGCGCCGGCGGCTGTCGCTCGACTTCAACATCGTCACGGCGAATGGCGGGCCGGAAGCGCTGGACCTGATCTCAAAGGATCCGGACATCGCCGTAATCGTCGCCGACATGCAGATGCCGGAGATGAACGGCGTTGAGCTTCTGAAAACGGTCAAGTCGCGCGCGCCTGCGATCCGCCGCCTGATGCTGACCGGCAACTCCGATCAGGAAACCGCCATGGCCGCCGTCAATGAAGGCGGCGTGATGCGATTCTTCCGCAAGCCGTGCGACAATGACGAGCTGAAAGCGGCGCTGCGCCAGGCGCTCGATGAATACGCCTTCCAGAGCGCCGACAATGTCATTGAAGAGCAGCTTCCCGCGCCCGACAAGGTTGATGACGCGCGCGACGCGTTCCTTGCAGTGATGAACCATGAGCTCAGAACGCCGCTCAACCATATTGTCGGCTTTGCGCGCCTCCTCGAACAGGATAATGGCCTCTCTGAGACGGAAAACGCCGTCGAATATGTGAAACACATCCGTGGCAGCGGCGAGCAGGTGTTGAACGTCCTCGACCGCATTCTTGAATTCACCCGCCTCGCTTCGAGCGCCGGCGCGGAGGTGAAAGATACGGCCGATATTGTCGGCGTCGTGAATTCGGAAGTCGAAAAAATCCGCAAGACGGCGCGCCTCAAAGGCGTCACCGTTTCCGTCGATTCCTTGCGCCTCCGAGCCGACATCGTCGCCAAGCATGAAGAAGCAAGCATGGCGATCCGAGAGCTTCTCTCCAACGCGGTCAAATTCAATGTCGAAGGCGGCCATGTGAGCATTCTCATCAAATGCGATCCGGAACGCGTCGCCATCCGCATCTCCGACACCGGCGAAGGCGCGCCGCCGCAGGTTCTCGAACGTCTTGGCAGGCCGTTTCAGCAGGCGGACAATTCCTTTTCGCGCCAGCATGAAGGTCTCGGGCTCGGCCTCGCGCTGGTCAAATCCGTGGCGGAGGCGAACGGCGCTTCCTTTAGCATCGCCGGCGGCGTCGGCGGCGGCGTGACCGCGACGCTGGTCTTCCGGCGCCCGAAAGCGGCGGCTGCGCAGTCGGTGGCTTAACTGGGTCAGGCGGCGTCGTGAAAAATGACGCCGAGGCAATAGCGCTCGCCCTCCGTAACAACGCTGACGCCATGGCGCATTTTCACGCGATAGATTCCATGCGCGCCTTCCACCGGCCGGTCGTTGACCGCAAAAGCAATCGCTGAACCTTTTTCCAGCGGCGCGACGACAGCGCGAGACTGGCGCCGCGGGGCCTGTTCGGTCATGACGAATTCGCCGCCGGAAAAATCCTTTCCTGGCTGTGACAGCAGCACCGCAATCTGCACCGGAAAAGTCTCGCCCCCATACAGATCCTGATGCAGACGGTTGTAATCGCCGAGCCCGTATTTGAGGATCAGCGGCGTCGGACGGGTCTGCCCCGCAGCGGCGCACCGGCGGCGATAGGCCTCATGGCTCGCGGGATAAGCGAGACCCTTTTCCTTCATGGCGGCGGACCACTCATTGGCGAGCGGCGCGAGTTTTTCGTAAGCCCTCGTCCGCAGCGTCGAGACGACCTCTGGCGGCTTGTAGGAGAAATAGCGATACTCGCCTTCGCCGAAACCGTGGCGGCGCATCACAATGGTCGACCGATAGCGTTCATCGTCGCTATACCCGTCAATCAGGCTGGCGCAGTCCTCGTCGCTCAAGAGCCTTCCCAGTGCAGCCCAGCCTTGCGCATTGAGCGCGTCATGAACGCGGGGCCAGTCGATTGCATCGATACGTTCGGACAGACTTCCGGCGACAAACCGGTCCGGACGGCAACGCTTGCAGGGACGAAACCCCGCAGCCTCCGCATCCGCGCGGCTTTCGACGAAAAACACATTCTCGCGCTTGGGTCGGCCTGCGCAGGATGGGCGGCAATAAACGCCCGTTGTCTTCACGCAGGACCAGAACGATCCGTCGGCCGAGGAGTCGCGGCGCGCAACGGCGGCCCAGCGGGCCTCGTCGTTTCCTTGGGGCGGGCGAACGAGCCTTAGATTTGCAGCCATGGGGCGAAGCTCCTTGTTTCGCCCCACGTCCTAGCGCGCCGAACCGCGCGCCGCCGCCCGTTTCTTGCGGTTACTTCCGTTCTTTGTAAAACGGTTCGACTTCGCCCTTCAGCGTCATGGTCAGCGGGTTGCCGTGGCGGTCCATGCTTTTTCCGACGGCGACTTTGATCCAGCCTTCAGAAACGCAGTATTCCTCGACATTGGTTTTTTCTTTGCCGTTGATGCGGATGCCGATGTCGCGCTGGAAGACGTCCGCGTTGAAATGCGGGCTCTTCGGATTGACGCTGAGGCGGTCGGGCAGTTCGGGAAGCTGTTCTTCTGACATTATTCCCTCCTAGCGGCGCGTGCGCGCGCGGATGTAACGGATCGTGCCGGTCTTCGAACGCATTACGACGGTATGCGTCGAGACATAGCCCGGCTCCCATTTGACGCCGTCAAGCATCGTGCCGTTGGTGACGCCCGTCGCCGCAAAGAAGACGTCGCCAGACGCGAGATCCATGAGATTATATTTTTTATCGAGATCCGTGATGCCGATGCGCTCCGCGCGGCCACGCTCATCGTCATTGCGGAAATGGAGGCGCCCTTGCATCTGGCCGCCGACGCAGCGCAGCGCCGCCGCGGCGAGAACGCCTTCCGGCGCGCCGCCCTGCCCCACATAAAGATCGATGCCGGTGGATGGCTCGGTCGTATGGAAGACGCCGGCGACGTCGCCGTCGGGAATGAGAAAGACGCGCGAGCCCATTTTGCGCGCGCCGTCGATCAGCGGCTTGTGGCGCTCGCGGTCGAGAATACACAGCGTGATGTCATCCGTGCCCACATTCTTGGCTTTGGCGAGCGCGGCGATGTTGTCCTCCACCGGCGCGTCGAGATCGATCACGCCTTCCGGGTAGCCCGGGCCGCAGGCGATCTTGTCCATATAGACATCAGGCGCATGGAGGAGCGTGCCGCCTTGCGCCATGGCGACGACAGCAAGCGCATTGGACATAGCCTTGGCGGTCAAGGTCGTGCCTTCGAGCGGATCGAGCGCGATGTCGACTTTCGGACCGTCCCCGAGCCCGACCTTCTCGCCGATATAGAGCATGGGCGCCTCGTCGCGCTCGCCCTCGCCGATGACGACCTTGCCGTCAATGTGCAGCTTGTTGAGCGCGTCGCGAAGCGCCGTCACGGCTTCCTGGTCGGCGCCTTCCTTGTCGCCGCGGCCGATCATCTTCGAGGCGGCGATGGCGGCGGCCTCGGTGCAACGGCCCACTTCCATGGTGAGAACGCGGTCTAGAAACTTTTCATCAGTGGGCATGTGGGTCTTTCCGTAAGTTGTTCCGGCAAGCGGTCAGTAAGAGGTTCTTGAAGGGGTTCTATGCAATCATTGTTCCCGGTCAGGATGCTGTTCCGCCGGGACGAGCTTGTCGCGCCGTTCACGGGCCGCGGCGGCGCTGTCGGCATCGATGCGGGTTTTCAATTCATCGCTCTCGGCGGTAAGATCGCGGTTGAGCTCGGCTTCCGCCCCGGCGCGGTCGGCCGCAACCTCTTCTGCCAGCGTCTCGCGAGCGTCAACCAGCGCCGCCTTCTCCGCCGCGAGTTCCTTTCTGGGCTTTTTCTCCGGCCGGTCGCCTTCGTCCGGCGTCTCCGCCAATCGTGGGAACTTTCCCGCACCCTCTTCCTCGCGGCGCTCTTCGATGCGCCGGGCGACATTGGGGTTGACCGGCTGATCGCCCGCAAGGTCCTCATATTTGACAATGCCCGGCGGGGCAAAGCGCGCGAGATCGCCGGATTCGCAGCCTGCCAGCATGACACCAACCCCGCACGCTACCGCAAACCGGGCGAGGCGCAGCAGACAGGACTGTTTTACACCGGACACGGGGCCATCCTATAAAGGCGACTGACGACAGAAATGACAGGTTTCTTTAACCCTTAACCGGGCGTATGGCGCAAGTGAAAGAAAAATCAGGCAAAAAAACCACCGCCGGCAAAAAGAAAAAGGCGGCCCCAAAAAAGGCCGCCACCAAGGGGGCTTCCAAGAAAACCGCTCCGAAAGCGCCGGGAAAGAGCGAAAAACCCGCGGCGGCCGCCGCGCCGCCCGAGAGCCCGAAGAAAAAGCCGGACCCGGCCCCGGATTCGGAACAACGCTCCCTCTATCAGGATTTCGACGCCCTGTCGGAATATCTCACCGAAGTCAGCGGCCGCAGTCAGGAGGTCTTGCGCGAATTCGCTGTCCGCAATCAGGACATCCGCCGCTTCACCGGCCAGCTTTCCGCCGACCCGTTGAATATCGGCGAGGCGTTTCAGGAGATGCTGAAGGGACTTTCCATCGATCCCGGCATGGTCATGCAGCGCCAGTTCAATCTCTGGGGCGACTACGCCCGGCTGATGGCCAACATGTCCCGGCGCGCCGCCGGCGAAGAGGTCAAGCCCGCCATAGCGCCGCCGCCCGGCGACAAGCGCTTCGCGCATCCGGCGTGGAATGAAAATCCCATGCTGGACTTTGTGAAACAGTCCTATCTGATCTTCGCGCGCTGGCTCGAAACGACCATCGCCCAGATCGAATTCGAAGACGAGCACGAAAAGAAAAAGGCGGAGTTTTTCACCCGCCAGTTCATCGACGCCTTCGCGCCATCGAACTTCGCCATGCTCAATCCGGAAGTGATAGAGGCGACGCTGGAGTCGAAAGGCGAAAATCTATTGAAAGGGCTGAAAAACCTGCTCGAAGACATCGACCGCGGCCATGGCGAGTTGGCGATCCGTCAGGCCGATCTCGATTACTTCAAACTCGGCGAGAACATCGCGACGACGCCGGGCAAGGTCGTTTTCCAGAACGAGATTTTCCAGCTTATCCAGTATTCGCCGACGACGGAGACGGTGGCGAAAACGCCCATGCTCATCGTTCCGCCCTGGATCAACAAATTCTATATTCTCGATCTCCAGCCGCAGAACTCCTTCATCCACTGGCTGGTGGATCAGGGCCGCACGGTCTTCGTCATGAGCTGGGTCAATCCCGGACCGGAACTCAAAGACAAGACTTTCGAGGATTACATCAAGCAGGGGCTCTTCGAAGCGCTCGGCGCCGTCGAAAAGGCGACCGGCGAAAAGAAGGCGGATACAATCGGCTATTGCATCGGCGGGACCATGCTGTCGACGGCGCTCGCGCTCATGGCCAAAAACGGCGACGGCCGCGTCAACTCGGCGACGTTTTTTACGGCGCAGGCGGATTTCAAGGAATCCGGCGACCTCCTCCTCTTCGTCGACGACGAACAGCTCGACGCCATCGAAAAACAGATGGATGCGGCCGGCGGCGTTCTCGAAGGGCGCGCCATGGCGACGACCTTCAACATGCTGCGCTCCAACGACCTCATCTGGTCCTTCGTCATCGACAATTATCTAAAGGGCAAGGACCCGGCGCGCTTCGATCTCCTGTTCTGGAACTCCGATGCGACGCGCATGCCCAAGAATGTGCATCTTTTTTATCTGCGCGAGTTCTATCAATATAACCGCCTCGCCAAGGGCGAGATGGTGATGGATAATTTCCGTCTCGATCTTTCTGAAGTGAATGTTCCCATCTTCATGCAGGCGGGCGAGACCGATCACATCGCGCCGCATAATTCCGTCTACAGAACGGCGCGGCTTTTCGCGTCGGGCGACAATGACAATGTGGAATATATGCTGGCGGGCTCCGGCCATATCGCCGGGGTCATCAACCATCCGGACAAGCACAAATATCACCATTCCACCAATAATCGCTTGCCAGCGACCCTGGAAGAGTGGAAGGCGGGCGCCGAGCGGCATCCCGGCTCATGGTGGCCTTACTGGATCGAGTGGCTCAACAAGATCAGCCCCGGCGAAACGCAAGCGCGTCAGCCCGGGGATGGCGGCCTTTCCATCATCGAGGACGCGCCGGGAAGCTATGTGAAGGTAAAGGCGTAAGCGCCACTCTATGAACCTTTCCGCCTATTTCGACCGCATCGGGTATGACGGCCCCGTGCGCCCTGACGCGAGCGTGCTGAAAGCCGTTCATCGCGCGCATGTGGAAGCGATCCCTTACGAAAATCTCGACGTTCAGTTTGGCGCGCCGGTGACGCGCGCGCCTGCCGCCGCCTTCGACAAGATCGTCACGCGCCGCCGCGGCGGCTGGTGCTACGAAATGAACGGGCTTCTCGGCTGGGCGCTGGAAGAAATCGGTTTCAAGGTCGAGCGTCTCGCCGGTGCGGTTGCGCGTAATGAACGCGGCGACGGGTCCATCGGCAATCATCTCGTTTTGATCGTTGATCTCGATGAACCGTGGCTCGCCGACGCGGGGTTCGGCGACGGGCTGATCGAAGCTATCCCCTTACGAATGGGCGCGTTTCAAAACGGCCCATTTCACTGCCGGCTTGAAGATATCGGCGGTGGCTGGGTCCGCTATCACAACGATCCGCGCGGCGGCGGACCGGCATTCGACTTCAACCGCTCCGTGACGGATGAAAACCTTCTCGAAAAACTCTGCGGCTTTTTGCAGACGAGTGAAGACTCGCCTTTCGTGCAGAACGCAGTGACGCAACGCTGGCTGCCGGATCGGCATATCTGCCTGCGGGGGCGCGTCTTCACAGCGCTCTCTAACGACAACAAGATCGTCGATGTACTCACCGACGCTGAGCACTATCTTTCAGCGCTGCGGGAGCGTTTCGGACTTGATCTCCCGCCAGCGGCGGGCCTTTGGCCGAAAATCTGCGCGCGTCACGAGGAAGTCTTCGCCGCCAAGGCCGTTTCTTAACTTTTTGTTAACCAAGCCGAATCACCCTTGGGGAAACGAAAAAGCCGGGGGGCCTCGAATGAGCCGGATGGACGTTACGACGCAGGAATTGTTCCTGCGGCTGGGCACCACTTCGCAATCGCGCAGCGCGCGCGCGGACGCTTTGTTTCGCCGGCTGCGCCACGCGGAACAGGATCAGTTGTCGGCGGAGCTGATGCGCGCGCCGAAACGCCTGGACGTCACGGCCGCAAAGCCCGCCGAGACGCCCGCAGCGCTGCGCCGCAAGGCCTGAATTTCTCTGTACTGACTTTTTGACTACTGCCGCTGCTGGCCTTGCTGCTGCATCTGTTGTTGCATTTGCTGCATCTGTTGCGGCGTCATGGTCTGTTGGCCCGCCGCTTTCCAGGCCTCGATCCCGCCGCGATACCAGAGCACGTTCTTGTAGCCGAGATTGATGGCGCGCAAGGCCGCGTTATAGGACATCCAGCACTGGTTCGACTGGCAGTAAAGGATCAGCGCAACCTCTTTATTGCCGCCAGTCATCTGCTGCAGGAACTGGCCGAATTCGCGTTGTGTCGCGTCGTTGAAACTGCCGGCCTGATGCGCCGGCACGGCGTAGGTGGCGCCGGGCAGCAATTCCTGACCGCCAAGCACGTCGAGAATAATAAACGGCGCCTGGCGTCTCTGCACCAGCTCCATGATCCCTTTCGTGGTGATGACCTGCCCGCCCGGAATGCTTGCGGGCGTGGGCCCGTGCATGGCGCCCGAATGCAACTGGCTCGTGGGCTGCACGCCGAAATCCTGACGCTCCATCTGCGCGAGCTGATCGAGATTGCCGCCGCCCCCCTGCTGCGGAGCGGGGCCCGGCTGCTGGCCGCCCCATGGTTGCTGCTGGGGTTGCTGCTGCGGATATTGTTGGGGCTGTTGTTGTGGATAGGCTTGTGGCTGTTGCTGCGGATACTGGCCCTGTTGCGGATACTGCCCCTGCTGAGGGTACTGGCCTTGCTGTTGCGGATAAGGCTGCTGTTGCTGCGGCTGTTGTCCGAAGCCGTCCTGCGCCGACGCGGCCGTTGCGGTGACCGCAAGGGCGGCGCCAAGAATAAGTTTTCTCATGATAATTTGTCCTGTCATTGCGTGACTTCGAGTTTCTGGCCATCGATCCCGAGATCGCGATAGGGCTCGAACATGGCGTCATTGGTCAGCACATAACTGCCGTCATTGAGCTGCCAGGCGTTGTCGTAAGTGTGGTCGAGCTCCACGGTGCCGCCGTAATAGGGATCGTTGTAGGTCTCGACGCCACGGATCGCCTCGGAAGACTCCCGCTGCATCCGGTCTGAGCTGTCATTGCTGTTGCGCCAGGTTTCCATCTGCATGTCGAGAATTTCGCTTCCCGTTTTCGCGATGATATTCGACCGGTCCCGGGCCCCTTTGATATTCGTCGCGGAAATCTTCGCGTTGTGCCGTGCGATGCGCTGGCCCCATTCCGGCGCGATGCGCAAAGTCTTGCGGACCATCTCAGCAAAGGTGAAATCGAGCTGGCCGTTCGGCGCGCGCATGGCGTAGGCGGGCATCGCCGAGCCGGAGAGGATCTGCATGTCGGGGCCCATGCCGGTCCCGTCCCGCATTAGGCTGTAATTCATATAGACGACGGCGGCGATCGTCTCGCGGATTTCGGCGCCGTTGACATTGCCGCTGATCAGCACCTCCCCGGCCTCCACCCATGTGCGCATTTCGCTGCCGCCGCCCATGGGCATCGTGGAGTTCAGCGGTTCATAAGGTTTGGAGAGGTCCGGGCGAGGACGGAAATCGATGATCTGCGCGCCGGGACGCGTTTGCGACACGAGATACTGCAGATATTGCTGCACGCCGCCGATCTGCACGAAAGGACAGCCGCCCGCCTGCTGCGGCCCCGAAAAATTATTCCAGACCCATGTGAAGGACGGTATGATCTGGACGCCCGAACGACCATCGGGAGACGACGCCGAAAAATTCGTATTATAGCCGCTGCTTCCGCAGCCCATATTCTGGCCCCAGACGATCTCGCCCTGTCCCTGCCAGTCTACGGGGATCATCATCGTGTAGGCGGTCAGCGGCTTTTCGAAGCCGGTGCGGTCGACGATCTCGACCCGCTTCACGCGATAGGCGCCGTCGGGAAGCGGCTGCGCTGTCGTTTTGACCATGGCGCGTTGCGGGGCTCCGGCCTGCGCGCCGGTGCTCGCCACATTGTAGACCTGGGCGCCGCCCTGCTGCTGAAATCGCGGCGCATCGGGGGCCGATAAGCTTTCCATTCTCTCGACGTGTTCGATCTCTGCTGCGACCATGGCGTCGACTTCGGCGGCGCGCTCCCAGTATTCTTCGCCCTCCCCGTAAGCCGCCTCTTCGCCGTCATTTCCCCCGGAGCAGGCCGCCATCGCAAAAAAGAGGCTCGCGATTATCAGCCCGGTCTTTATCCTGTGCGCCATCTCACCTGTCCCATTGGTGCGGGCGGACTTATCCGCTCCTACCGGTTTAAGCGTATTCCTGCCGGAAAACGGGTCACGGGCGCTGTCGCAAATCCCGCCGATTAGCGCTAAACAATTGAAAAGCGACCGCAAAAAACGGAATTTATGACCTATTCGACCCACGCCTATACGCCCGACCAGCGCAACGAAACGATCAGGATCGACATCAACGGCGAATTGAAGCCCCGCGCCGAAGCGACGGTGTCGGTGTTTGATTCAGGCTTCGTCCTCGGCGACGGCGTGTGGGAGGGCCTGCGCGTTCACCCCGGTCCCGACGGCAAAGGCGTCATCGCGTTTTTGGACAAACATTTGCGGCGTCTCTATGAGGGCGCGAAGACCCTCGACTTCGAAATGCCGGTGACGAAGACCGAGCTCGCGGAACGTTTGTATCGTTGCCTCGACGCCAACAAGGCCCATGACGGCGTTCACATCCGCCTCATGGTGACGCGCGGGGTGAAGGCGACGCCTTATCAAGACCCGCGGGCGACGATCACGCCGCCGACCATCGTCATCATTCCGGAGTTCAAAGCGCCGCTGCCGGAGAACGCGAAAAAGGGCGCGCGGCTTTTCACCGCCCATGTGCGCCGCGGCTATCCGGACGTGCAGGACCAGAAGCTCAATTCCCATTCCAAACTCAATTGCATCATGGCCTGCATCCAGGCGGCGAAGGCCGGCGCGGACGAAGCCCTGATGCTCGATCCGCACGGCTTCGTCGCCACCTGCAACTCGACGCATTTCTTCATCGCGCGCGACGCCGCCTTGTGGACATCGACCGGCGATTTCTGTCTCGGCGGCATTACGCGGCGCACGATCATCGATCTTGCAAAAGCAAATGGGATCGAGGTGCAAGAACGCAATTTCTCGCTGCATGATGTCTACAACGCTGACGAAGCCTTCATCACCGGCACTTTTGCGGGCGTGACGCCAGTCGCCGAAGTCGACGGCCGCAAGATTGCTGCGGTCGCCGGCCCCATGGTGACGAAGCTGCAGTCGCTTTATAAGGCGCTCATCAAGGAAGAAGCCGCGAAAGGACGCGTCATCTCATGACCGGGAAGAAACCCGACAATTCCGCGCAAATGGCCTCGCCCGCCTATCTCCTGGCGGCGCTTGATCAGGAATTCCTCCTCAGCGATGCGCGGCGCGGGGTTCGGTTTCTCCTCGAATACGAAAAAGCCGAGGAGCATTTGCGCGCCTGGGGCATCAAATCGACTATTGTCGTTTTCGGCTCGGCGCGCACCCATGAAAACGGCAATGGCGAACATGGGCGCTGGTACGCGCAGGCGCGCGAATTCGCCCGCATCGCATCGGAGAACGGCGGCGCCAAAGACAAGGATCACGACGGCACGCGCGAGAACGTCATCACCACCGGCGGCGGCGGCGGCATCATGGAGGCGGCGAACCGCGGCGCCCATGACGTTGGCGCGCCCTCCATCGGTTTCAACATCCGCCTTCCTTTCGAGCAGGAGCCGAACGCCTATTCGACGCCGGACCTCACCTTCCAGTTTCATTATTTCGCCATGCGCAAGATGCACTTCGCCATGCGGGCGAAAGCGCTGGTGATCTTTCCCGGCGGATTCGGCACGTTCGACGAATTGTTCGAGCTTCTGACGCTGATTCAGACCGGCAAAAGCGAAACCATTCCCGTCGTGTTGTTCGACGAGGAGTACTGGACCAAAGCGATCAACTTTCGCCACCTCGTTGAACATGAGGTCATCAGCCCCGGCGATCTCGATCTCTTCCACTACGCCTCGACGCCCGAAGAAGCCTGGGAGAAACTTGTGTTTTCCGGAATCTGCGGCGGGTCCAAAGCCGACGCGAAATGACCGTCAAAAAAACGGCAACGAAAAAAGCTGCGCGCAAAAAGACGCCCGTCACTTATGAGACGCTGAAGAATTGGCGCTGTCGCTCGGCCTTCCCGGCGTGACGGAGGCCGTCTCCTGGGGCCAGCCCTGTCTCAAGGCCCATGGCAAGCTGTGGTTCTTCTGGAGCCCGTCGGAAGACGCGCCGGTCTTCAAGGTTCCGTTCGAGGAGCGGGAGATGCTGGTCGAAACCGCGCCGGAGACTTTTTTCTTCACCGACCACTACAAGAACCACAAGCTGGTGCTGGCGCGCCCCGACCGGGTCGATCTGGGCTGGGCGAAGGCGAATTTTTTGCGCGTATGGCGCGAAATGGCCTCGAAAAGACTCCTCAAGGCCTACGATTCCGGCGAGCTTTGACGCCGAAGAGCTTGCCAAATTGGCGCAGCATGCGAGAATTTCCCCAGTGGGCATGGACTAAGACAAAGGGGCGATCGGGGTGCAGAACATTATTTTGATTAGCGCGGGGGCGGGGCTCGCCGGCCTTCTCCTCGGCTGGCTGGCCGCGAATTTGATGGCGCGCCGGAAATATCGTGCGCAGGCGGAGGAAGTGCGGGGCGAAGTGGTGCGCCTGCGCGCGATCGCAGAGGAAAAGCTGTCAGGCGACGTTCCGGATCTCGACGAACTCATCGGCAATTTCCAGACGGCCGCGACCAGCGCCTATGACGCCATCCAGGCCATGGAGACGCAGGTCAAGATCACCAAGGCGAAAAGCGAAGGCAGCCGTCAGGTCATCGCCTCCTCTGCGCAGATTATCCGCATGATCGAAGATCAGGCGGGCCTTGACGGCGCGGCCGTTGCGATCAAACCTGTCTCCGAGAAGGCGAAGGCCCCCCGCCTTACCGCCAGAAAGAAAGCCTGAAGCCGCACGCCCAATGGCGCCCATTCGCATCGCCATGCTCTCGGGACCGCGCAACATCTCCACGACGATGATGCGCAGTTTCGAAAACCGCGACGACTGCATTGTCGCCGATGAGCCGTTTTATGCGTGCTATTTAAACGCAAGCGGCGCCAAACATCCGCTTCGTGAAGAAACGCTGGCTGCACAGTCGTCGGACTGGAAGACGGTCGCGGACGAACTCAACGCCCGAGACGGCGCCGATTATTCTTTCGAAAAACACATCAGCTTTCATTTCGCATATGCGCACGACTTTGATTGGCTGAAAGACGCGCGGGTGTTTCACCTGATCCGCGACCCCCGCGCCATGGTGGCGTCCTACAAGAACAAGCTCGACGACGTGTCGCCAATCATCGATTCCTATCGCATCCAGCGGCGGCTCTACGAACAGCGGCCGGCGCCCGTGATCGACGCCGCTGATGTCCTCAAAGCGCCTGAGAAAACCTTGCGCGCGCTCTGCGCCGCCCTCGGCATGCCGTTTTCGGAAAAGATGCTTAGCTGGCCGGCAGGCCCGCGCGCCAGCGACGGCCCCTGGGCGCCGCACTGGTATGACGCCGTCAACGCCTCAACGGGATTCAAACCCTATAAAGCGCACGCGTTGCGTCTCTCGCCGGAAATGGAATCGATCGCGCGGGCTTGCGAAACGGATTACGCATTTTTCTACAGCCGGACGCTCGTCGCCTGACGGTTGCAATTGCGCAACGCTTGCGCATCTTCCGCGCCGCAGCTGCATTTTGTCTGTCACAACATTGTCATTTATGTTTAACCTCCAATCCCCGAGGGTGCAAAAATGCGGCATGGCTCTCAGCTTTCGGGAAAAATTTTCAATGGCAATTTTCAATCTTACGGCGCGCGCTGCGCTCGCCGCCGGCGTTTCCGCCATCGCCTTGACGGCGGGGCCTGCCTTCGCACAGGGCGGGCTCGACACCATCATCGTCACGGCGCAAAAGCGCGAAGAAAACCTGCAGGAGGTGCCGATCTCCGTCGAAACGCTGTCGGCTGAGCGGTTTGCCGGCATCCAAGCGGCGGGCGAAGACATTCTCGCCCTCTCCGCGCGCGTGCCGAGCCTTTACGCCGAATCCTCCAACGGCCGCCTCGCGCCGCGCTTTTACATTCGCGGTCTTGGCAACGTCGATTTCGACGTCGCGGCCTCCCAGCCTGTCTCCATCGTCATCGATGAAGTCGTGATGGAAAACGTGGTGCTGAAAAGCGCGCCCCTGTTCGACATCCAGCAGGTCGAAGTCTCGCGCGGACCGCAAGGAACGCTGTTCGGCAGAAACACCCCGGCCGGCGTCGTCAAATTCACCACGGTGAAACCATCCGACGAGTTCGACGCCATTGCGCAGGTCGCCTATGGCACCTTCAACACCGTGACGGCCCAGGGCGGGATCGGCGGGCCGATCATCGCCGACACTTTGTCCGTCCGTCTTTCCGGCCTCTATCAGCGCCGCGACGACTGGGTCGACAACGCCTTCACCGGCGAAGACGATGTGATGGGCGGTTTTGAAGAGCTTGCGGGCCGCCTGCAGGTGCTGTTCACGCCGACAGAGGCGGTCAGTCTCCTCCTCAATGTTCATGGCCGCGACTATGAAGGCACGTCCGCTCTCTTCCGCGCCAATATTTTGAGCCCGGGCAGCAACGAGCTGAACGGCAATTTCAAGCGCGACACGGTCTGGTACGACGGCGGCGCCAACAACCCGCAGGAATCCGACGGCTGGGGCGGCTCGGCGAAACTCGACTGGAATCTCGGCGGCGTCACCTTCACGTCCATCACCGCTTACGAAACCGCTTCGAGCCTAAGCCGCGGCGACATCGACGGCGGCGCGTTCTACTCCACCGGGCCGTTCCCCGGTTTCATTCCGTTCCCGTCGGATACGCAGGATTCCATCGACGATCTCGACCAGTTCACGCAGGAAATCCGGCTCGCCTCGAGCGGCGACAATGTTTTCGACTGGCAGATCGGATTTTATTATTTCGACTCGGACGCCCTCGTCTCCACCGTTGGCGACGGCTTCCCGCCGCTGACGACGCTGCAGCACGAAAATGAAAGCTGGGCCGTGTTCGGCCAGGGTTCCTATGACCTCACCGACCGTTTCACGGTGACGGCGGGCGTGCGCTACACCGAGGACGACCGCGACTTCAGCGCCGTGACCCTGCCGCCTTTGGTGACGGTCAACCCGACATCCGCCTCCGACGAGGATTTTTCATGGGATGTGAGCGGGCTTTATAAAGTCAGCGATGATTTCAATCTCTACGCTCGCGTGGCGCGCGGCTTCCGCGGGCCGACCATTCAGGGCCGCGATGTCGCCTTCGCCGCTTTCTCCGGCGCTGTCGATCCGCAGACGGTCGCAACCTCAGAGACGATCCTTTCCTACGAAGCCGGCTTCAAATCCGAACTTCTCGACAATCGCGCGCGCCTCAACGCCGCGGCTTACTATTACACTGTCGACGATCAGCAGTTTTCGATCATCGGCGGCGCCGGCAACGTCAACCAGGTGATTAACGCCGACAAGGGCGTCGGCTGGGGCTTTGAGGCGGACGTCGAAGCGGTTCTGACGGAGAATTTCTTCGTCAGCGGCGGCTTCAGCTACAACAACACCGAAATCAAGGATGAGACGCTGGCGACAGCGCCCTGCGGCTCCGGCCAGTGCACCGTGCTCGACCCGTTGAACGGCCTCGGCCAGGCGCTGATCGACGGCAATCCGTTCCCCAATGCGCCGGAGCTCACCTTCAACGTCTTCGCCGAATATACGCTGCCCTTCCGGGATCATGGCGAGTTCTTCGTCAACACCGACTGGGCGGTTCAGGGCAAGACCAATTTCTTCCTCTATGAATCCGCGGAATTCAATTCCAGCGGCAACACCGAAGGCGGCGTGCGTCTCGGCTATCGCGCCGACAGCGGCGCTTATGAAGCGGCCTTCTTCGCGCGCAACATTCTCGACGCCGAAAACCTCAAGGGCGGCATCGACTTCAACAACCTGACAGGTTTCGTCAACGAGCCGCGCATTGTCGGCTTCCAGTTGACGGTGCGCACCAACTAAACAACGATTTTAGCATCTGGAATATACCAGCCCCGGCACGGAAACGCGCCGGGGCTTTTGATTCAGAAAACGATAAGGCCAGCCGTCATTCGCTGAGCGCCGCCTTGTAGACAGACTGCTTCGGCGCCTGAAAAAGCTTCATGACCATGGGCTCGAAAGCTTCAAGCGGCATCGACTCGTAATCGGGATCGAACGCCGTCTGGTCGTATTTCTCGCAGAACTCCGCCGTATGCTGATAATGATCGTGGCCGCGGAACTGGTCGCGCATGTCGCGGTCCATGCCGAGATAATGAAAGAAGTAATAGCCCTGAAAGATGCCGTGCTTTTCAACCATCCAATGATTTTTCTCGGAGACGAACGGCTTCAAAATCGCCGCCGCGATGTCCGGGTGATTATAAGCGCCGAGCGTGTCGCCGATGTCGTGGAGCAGCGCGCAGACCACATATTCCTCGTCGCGCCCGTCGCGATGGGCCCGCGTCGCCGTCTGCAGGCAGTGTTCGAGCCGGTCCACGGGAAAGCCGCCATAATCGCCTTTGAGAAGCCGGAGATGATCGAGCACGCGCGCCCCGCCATTGGCGGCGAAGGGAACGAACTGGCTGGCGATGGTCATCCAGTCTTCCTGCGTGCCTTCGGTCATGGCTTTGAATTTGGCGCGGGGCGCGCCCACATCTCCGTGGTCGGGCATGATCCGTCTCCTCCTTCTATGATTTCTTTACGGGCAAGCTTACATGCTAGAGGCGGCGCGGCTCAAGTCGCGGGCGCAGGAGGAGAAAACGGCGTGATAGCGAGGCTGGCGACGACGCTGACCGGGATCGTGCTCATGATCTATGGGCTGATCGCGGCCTTTTCGCCGCTGCCCCTCGGCGCGCCGCTGGTCATTCTCGGCCTCATCATGATCGCCGCCGCCAATCCGGCCGCGCGGCCCCTCATTCTCGCCATGCGCCGGCGCTGGCGCTGGTTCGACTTTCTGGTGCGCAAGGCGGCGCGTCACTCCCCTGAGCGCTATCATGAAACATTCGAAGATACAGATCCTTCCACCCATCCGGCGCCCGCCGAAAAAGATGGTTAAGAGATGAAGTTTACGGATTTCACTCTGCACCTGAAAACGACGCAGTGATAAAAGACGCTTATGAGCGTTTCCATCTGCATCTTTGCACGCAATGAGGAGCAGCGCTTGCCCTCCTGCGTCGGCGCCCTCGGCGCGGCGGGGCTCGGAGACGCCGACAAGATTCATATCCTGATAAATGGCTGTACGGACAATACCGCTGCGGCGGCGCGTTCTCTTGCAGAAGCGGACGCCCGCATCACCGCTCATGAACTTCCCGTCGGCGACAAGGCCAACGCCTGGAACGACTATGCGCATAGGATCGCCGACTCGTCGGTCGAAACTCATGTGTTCATGGATGGCGACATCACGGCGAGCGAAGGCGCGATAACGGCGCTTGCAGAAGCGCTTCGGCGCAGTCCGGAGGCTTATGCGGCGGCGGCTCTCCCTGCCGCAGGCCGCAGCCGGCGCGGCTGGGCGACGCTGCTTCTTCTCAACAATTACCTTTCCGGCAATCTTTACGCCCTCTCCGGCGCGGCCGTGGCAGCGTTCCGGCAAAGGGACTTGCGGCTTCCCTTCGGCGCAAAGGGAGAAGACGGGCTGATCACCTATTTGCTGCTGACGGATCTTCAGGGCGGTTCTGACGACAGTCACCGTGACCGCATCGTCATCGCGGAGGACGCAACGTTCGAATTCGACTCGCTGCAGGCGAACTGGCGCGACTTCAACCTCTATCGCCGGCGCCTGCGCCGCTATTCAGAGCGGCATTTCCAGAAGCAGGTGCTTTATCGTCTGCTCAAGGAAAATGGCGCGGCGGCGATGCCGGAGACGATTTACGATATTTATACGCAAGAGGCGCTGGCGTCATTGCGCCCGCGCCTCGATCCGGTGAATTACTGGTTTGACGTTGCAACGCTCAAGCGCCTGCGCGCCAGGCAAGCTTTGTCCGCCGCATCGATCTAGGCGGCTTTTTCAACCTGCGTGAATTCAAGCTCCACGGGCGTCGCGCGGCCGAAGATCGAGACCGCGACCTTGACACGTTCAGAGTCTTCGTCGACTTCCTCGACAACACCGGAGAACGACGCAAACGGTCCGTCGACGACGCGCACATTCTCTCCGATCTCGAAGGTGATGGTCGAGCGCGGACGGGTCTCGCCTTCCTCGATGACGCCGCGGATGCGGTCCACTTCCTTTTGCGGGACCGGCATGGGCTTGTTGCCGGAGCCGAGAAAGCCCGTCACTTTCGGCGTTTCCTTGATGAGGTGGTAGGTCTCATCGCTGAGAGTCATCTTGACGAGCACATAACCGGGGAAGAAGCGGCGCTCGGTATTGATCTTGCGGCCACGGCGCACTTCAGTGACTTCTTCTGTGGGCACAAAGACCTCCTCGATCAGATGATCGAGGCCCTTGTCCTTTGCGGAGGCCTGAATCGCTTCCGCGACCTTCTTTTCAAAGTTCGAATATGCGTGAACGATGTACCAGTTGCTCGCCATGGCGGTTTTCCGTCCGTTGAAATGTTAGTTGTTGGCGCCGACGCAGTCGATGGGAAGGACGTGGCAGACTGCAAACCGCAGCCCCTGATCCACGCCGAAGAAGAAGAGCGCCATGATCGCCACCATGATCAGCACCATGACGGTCGAAACGAGCGTTTCGTTGCGCGTCGTCCAGGTGACTTTGGCCGCTTCGTTTCGGACCTGCTGAATGAATTCGAGCGGGCTCGTGCGCTTTTTCTTTTTGACCTCGGTCGCCTTGCCTTCGATGACGTCAGGTCCGCCGGCCGGTTTTTTCTTTTTCGCCATATCTCGCCGCCTCATATCCGGGCTTAATGGGTCTGAACGCTCCCCCCTCCTCCGGACACAGCTTCTCGTGCGCGGGTCCCGCGCTTTTGAAGATCTCCAGAGGATTTCGGAAGACGCCGCTCTAGGTAAACCTTTTCGCGGGCCCGTCAAGAAGGGATGGGGAAGAAGGCCCTGAAAATCAGCCGCAATCAGTCCGCCAGGCCCTCGGCTTCCAGGGCCATCAGGGCCTCCCAGGAGCGGGCATAGGGGTTTTGGGCCCCGAGCGGCCCCTCGAACCAGGGTTGGCCGCCGGGCGTCCCTGCAAGCGCGTAATTGGAGAGGATGATCCCCGGAAATTCCTCGGCCAGCGCCTTGTTGATCTCGTAATTCACCCGGCCGCCCCTCTCGCCCCAGATGAACTCCCGATATTCGTCCTCGGTCATGAGGTAGTCGCGCCGACCGTCAGGGCCCTGATTCCAGGGGCGCGTGAAATGCGGGCCGCCCTCATAGGCGCCGATCAATTTCACGCCATATTTCGCGCCTTCGCGCTCCGCGCCGCGGAACAGCTTCAGAACATTGGCCTTGGTGCCCAGAAACCGTTCGGAGCCGTTCAGGAAATGGTCCTCAAGCGCGGCGAGATTGCTGGGATCAATCCCGCTTTCGGTCACGCCTTCATTATAGCCCCAATAGGAAGCGACGGAGACGCCGAAGTCCGGCGCGTGCGACGCCCAGTCTTCACCGTGCTTATCCATATAGGCCTTCGCGCCGCTCAGCGCAGCGCCGGTCATTTCAATCCACGCAGCCTGACCTTCGATCACATAAATGATTTTCTGGTCCCGCCCCGCTTCTTCAAGCGCATCGTCAATGGCGAGTTTCAACCGCGAGACCATGGCGCCATAGGCCTCGCGCGCGCCGATATTGGAGATGGGAAGGTATCCCTGAAGCCCCTCGCCCATGAGCTGCGCATATTTGGTGGTCAGAAAGTAATGCCCGGACCAATTCCAGACTTCGTTGGCGATGGACACATAAAGCGGTCTGTCCGATGGATAATCGCTGGCGATCAGCGCCTCGACGAAGGCGTCCGCATAGCGATCCCATTCCTCGCTTTCGAGAACCTGCGGCGCCGCTTTTCCTGCGGCTTCGCCGAACCGGTGGGCCCAGACATCGCGCCTGTCGTCGTCCGGCCGGAAATTGAAAAACGGCTCCGGCGCGCCCAGCGTCATCGGGGCCTGGAACCAGACTTGATTGCCCGCCTCCACGCCGAGACGGAAAGCAGCTTCAATGGGCATGCCCTGCTTCGGGTTTGAGAATTTGTACCAGGGCTCGCCTGTGGCGTTGCCCCAATCCGTCGCGCCCCAATAAGGCGTCGTCATGGATGTAAGATCGTCGACGGAACGGATCACCGCGGCGTTGGCTGATTGCAGATCCATCGTGCGCACGATGTCGTATTTGGAAACCGCTTCGACAAATTTGGGATTGAAGATTTTTCCAGCCTTGAAAGCCGCTTCGTTTTCCTTGCGGTATAGGTGCAGCCCTTTCAGCGGCCCTTTCAGGCGGCGCAATTGCAGGCGGGAATGATCCGGCGTCTTGCCGCGCTTAAAGTCTCGCGTGAAGATGATGCTGTTTTTCGTGTCGGGCCATTGCAGCTCCCGCGGCAGAAACTCGATCATGAAATCGGCGTCGCCCTCCCACTCAAGCACCCACTCCCCGTCCCAGTGCAGCCGCATTTCGGGAGAGTTGCCGGTGAAATAGAGATCGCTCCGCAGCCATTTGGCGTCGGGAAGACGGGTCGGCAGCAGCGTGCTTTTGTCGACCACGCCGTTTTCAAGCAACTCCTTCATCCGGACCGAATCCGTTTCCCAAAACGGGCCGCCGCCGTGAATGAGGTCGATAAAAGGCTCTTCTATGTTGAAGGAGGCCGGAAACCACGGGCCGACCTGCATCAGGGGCGCCTTGGGAGCCGGTTTTTCAGCCGGCGCTGAGGATGTTCTCACGAGAAGCTGCGCCTCGTTCGCCTCGGCGGCTTTCGGCTCCGCAGCGGTGGAATCGCCGCCGCCCCCGCAGGCGCTTAGTCCTATGGCGACAATGGCGGCGGCGAACACTCTCAGACTGCGCGGCATGGGGCCTCCCGGCATGTTTCTTTGCCGTATCTTTAGCAAGGTTCGCGCCCCGACGGCAAAATCCGGGCGGTTAACAATGAATCGCGTGCTGGAAACTGGCAGGGGCGGAGGGACTCGAACCCCCGGCCCTCGGTTTTGGAGACCGATGCTCTACCAACTGAGCTACACCCCTAGGCCAAGGCCCTGCATTAAGGCCGCTGAGCGGCGCTTTCAATAGCCGGGCCGCGTTTTTCAGGCGTTAACCCAATCGAGAACGGCCTCAGCGGCCATTTCCGCCGCCGGACGGTCGCCGCCGGTCCAGCCGCGCACGATCTCGGGCAGGGCCGAAAGCTGCGCCTCGCGTTCGGGCCCGCCCTTCAAGAGCGCGATAAGCGCCGGGGCCATCAGCTCCGGCGTACAGCGCCGCTGCAGGAATTCCGGGATCACCTCCCGGTCCGCCGCGATATTGGCGAGCGCCGCATACCGGATGGTGAAGATCGACCGCACCCAAAGCTCGGTCAGGAGGTCGAGCTTGTAGGCGACCACCATGGGCGTTCCCATGATGGAGAGTTCCGATGCGGCTGTGCCCGACGCGGCGAGCGCGACGTCTGCGGCGGCGAAAGCGTCAGGGCGGTCGTCGCCCTCAACGATGACGGGAGCGCCTGGCCATCCGGCGAGATACTCTGGCAAATCCTTCGCCACCGAGGGCGCGGCGGGAATGACGATGCGTAGGCCCGGAACCGCATCGGCGGCGCGTTTCACCGTGTCGCGGAAGGGCGCGCCGAGACGGGCGAGCTCGCTGGCGCGGCTTCCCGGCAGAACGGCGAGGAGCGGCCCCTCGCCCAGACCGAATTTGCGCCGGAACGCCGCCTTGTCGACCTTGCGGTCACGCGCCGCCTGAAACCCCGGATGGCCGACGAAGCGCGTCTTCGCGCCTACGGCTTCGAAATAGGGCGTTTCGAAATCGAAGAGACACATGACGCCGTCGAAAAGCTGCGCCGCTTTCTCTGCACGCTTCGGTCGCGACGCCCAGACCTGCGGCGCCACATATTTGAACCGCTTCACCTCCGGCGCTTTTTTCTGGAATTTTTCGGCGGCGATACGCGCGAAGGACCAGGAGTCGATGAAAATGGCGGCGTCGGGTTTTTCATCGGCCGCGAGATCGGCCAGCGCATCCGCCGCCTTCAGAGCCCGAGGCAAAAGGCTGAGCGCCGCCACCGGGCCAAGAACCGAAAACGGCGCGATCTCGAAAAGACTTGTCAGCCCTTCCTTTTCCATCAAGGCGCCGCCACAGCCGATGAAGTTCACATTCGGACGTTTGTCCTGCAGCGCCTTCATCAGCGCGGCGCCAAGCGCATCCGCAGAAGGCTCAAGCGCGCAAAGAAGAATTTTCATGGCGCCTTTCCTTCAGCGGGGGGCGACTTCCTGCGCCGTAAATCCGTAGACGAACAATCCCTTTTCGTCGGCGAGGGCGGCGACTTCGTCCGCGTCGATAATCAGCGCTACGCCCGCCTCGACGGCGACCCCGGCGAGACCGGCTCGCGCCGCACGGCGAACGGTTTCCGTCCCGATGACAGGCAGGTCGATGCGCAGCTCCTGTCCAGGTTTCGGGCGCTTTACAAGAACGCCGCCTTGCGCGATCCCATTCGGCAATGTTCCGCAGCGGTCGAGCATGGCGTCAGTGCCCTCCGCTGCCTCGATGGCGAGAACGAGCCCCTTGGCGACGACCGCGCCCTGCCCCACATCGAACGGCCCCAGCGCATGGACGATTTCAGCCGCCTTGCGCATGTCGCCGAAATTCACATCAGACGGCGTATAAGCGCCGAACGCCCCGGCGCGCGCCGTCAATTCCTGCACCGCCTCCTCGACGCCGATGACGATGAGACCTTCGGATTCCAGCGTCTCGACCAGCACCGACAAAATGGCGCCGTCGCCGCGCGCCGCCGCCGCGATGATCTTCGGCAACAGGGCGGCGCCGCGCCAGTCGGCTTTAAGGCTTGAAAAGTCCGGACGCTGAACGATCCCCGCAAACACCGCAGCGTCGCAGTTTTCCTGTTTGAGAAGGCGGATGATCTTGCCCGCCTCGCCGATGGCGCAATCATCGCCGGGCGAGTCACGAAGGGAGGGATCGGCGGCGCCTAGCAGCCGGACGATGTAGTGATCTGCGCCTTGCGCCGCACAGGCGGCGGCGATGCGGACGGGCAGCGCGCCGCCGCCTGCGATGATTCCCAGCTTGCGCCAGCGGGCCATCAGTCCTCGCGCGCCGCCGTCATCAGCGACCTGGCCTTGCCTGCATCGATGAACTCGATGACGCGCGCCACTTCGGCGTCGGCGCCGTATTTCTCGCGGACCGCGTCCAGACGATCCCGGAAAACGCCCTCGCCGAAAAACAGCATCCGGTAAGCGGCGCGTATATTGTGGATCGTCTCGTGGGAAAAACCGCGGCGCTTCAATCCGACCACATTCAACCCGACAAGCCTTGCGTGATTGCCGACGGCGGAGGCGTAAGGGATGACATCCGTCGTCACCGCGGCGCAGCCGCCGATGAACGCATGGTCTCCGATCCGGCAATGCTGGTGGATCGCACAAAAAGCGCCGAGAAAAGCGAAATCGCCTACCAGGCCATGCCCGCCAATGGCGGCGCCGTTGGCGAAAATAACCTTGTTGCCCACATGGCAGTCATGGGCGACGTGGGAGCCCACCATGAAAAATCCGCCGTCGCCGACGCTCGTCAGCGCGCCGCCCGCGATGGTGCCGCGATGCATGGTGACATGTTCGCGAATGATGTTGCCGGCACCGACCACCAGACGGGCGCCGTCGCCCTTGCAGCCGAGATGCTGCGGCGGCTCGCCAAGAACGCAGAACGGATAGATCAGTGTGCCAGCGCCGATTTCCGTCGGTCCCTCGATCACTACATGGCTTTTGAGAACGACTCCGTCGTGCAACCTGACGCCGTCGCCGACGCGGCAATAGGGACCGATCTCCACATCCCCGAGTTTGGCGCCGTCATCGATAATAGCGGTCGGATGAATATTCATAGGCTAACGCTCACAGGGACTGGGCGAGCATGGCGGAGAAATTCGCCTCCGCGACTTTCTTGCCGTCAACTGTGGCGACGCCTTCGAAACGCCAGACCGGCGGACGGCGCTGCACGGTGCGGACCGCGATCCGCACCTGATCCCCCGGCACGACCGGGCGGCGGAAGCGCGCTTTGTCGACGCCCATGAAAAGAACGATCTTCCCTTCCGTATCAAGATTTTCCGTGTACGAAGTATAAGCGGCGGCTGTCTGCGCCATGGCCTCGATCATGAAGACGCCCGGCAGGACCGGCTTTTCAGGAAAATGTCCTTGGAAGATCGGCTCTCCATAGGAGACGTTCTTGATCCCCACTGCGCCCTCGCCCGGCACGATATCGACCAGCCGGTCCACAAGCAGGATCGGATAGCGATGCGGCAGGATCTGCATGATCTCGTCGACTTCAAGGACGCTCTTTCCGGGCTCGACTTTGGACATGTGGCTATCCGTTCCTTTTTTTCGACATTTTCGCCAGCGCCGCCGTTTCGCGCAACCACTCCTTCACGGGCCGGGCCGGACGCCCGCCCCATGTTTCTCCGTCCGGCACGTCCCGCATGTGGCCTGACCCCGCCGCCAGCATGGCCCCCGCGCCAATGGTCAAGTGATCTGCAAGCCCTACCTGTCCGCCCATCATCACGCCGTCGCCAATCACGCAACTACCCGAAATTCCGCATTGCGCAGCGATAACGCAATTACGCCCGAGGCGGACGTTGTGGCCGATTTGCACCAGATTGTCGATCTTCGTCCCGTCCCCGATGATTGTGTCCTCAAGCGCGCCCCGGTCGATCGTGGTGTTGGCCCCGATCTCGACACCGGCGCCGATGGTCACGCGGCCAAGCTGCGGAACTTTCACAAGCCCCTCGGGCCCCGGAACAAAACCGAAGCCCGACTGGCCGATGCGCGCGCCGGGAAGGATCCGGACATTCGGGCCGATCAGCGCGTGGGTGATGGTGACATTATGGCCGATGCGCGCGCCTGCGCCGATGACGACGCCCGGACCGATAAATGCGCCGGGACCGATTTCTGTGTCTTCCCCGATCTCGGCCGTCGCCGCAATGAACGCCGAAGGGTGCGCGCCGCGGGGCCGGACTGACGCCTCCTCATGCCCCTTTAGCGAGCGGTGAAGCCGGGCGCCGAGCAGCGCGAAGGCAAGCCGCGGCTGTTTGACGAGCGCCACCGCGCCGGCAAGGGATGAAGCTGTTTCCTCAGCGCCCTCCGGCGCAAAACACAGGCCGAAAGTCTTGCCGGAAAGAGCGTCCATCCCTTTCAGTTTTTCACAATAAACGACGGCGCAGGCGCCAGCGCCGCCAAGCGGCGCCACATGGGTGAGCTCCGTATTCGCGTCGCCGCTTACGAGACGCGCGCCGGCGATCTTTGCGGCGTCGCCCGCGCTCAGCGGCGCCAAGGTTTCAAAAAAGCGGCTGTCCGGCATGGGGCGTCACTCCTCAAACACGAAACGGCCGACGCATGCGCCGGCCGTTTCGCAAATTTGTAAAACGCTCAACCTACTTCTTGTTCGCGGCCTGCGCTTTCGCCTGCGCTTGCTGAATCTGCTTTTCGATCTCGGCGAGAGAAACTTTTTCAACTTCGACCGAAGGGAATTTTTTGTCGAGCGCAGCAATGACTTCCTGCGTGACGTCGGTTTCCGGCGCGGCGTACATGACCGCCGAACGATCGAGGAGGATGGTGGCGCCGCGTTTTTCAACGATGTCCTTCAGGATCGGCTGGCTCTCAACCAGGATTTTCCCTTGCGCCTGCTGCACGGCGGCGGAGAAGGCCTGCTCCATGATCTGGACGCGTTGCGGCAGACCGTACTGATACCGCGCGCCGAGCTCCTGTTCGGTTTTCTTGCGGACTTCCTCGGACATCAGGGACGCGTTTTTCTGGAAGCTCTCGATGTCTTTCTTGAGCTTGTCCGCTTCCGCCTCGAGTTCTTTCTCGACGTTCTTCTTAACCTGCTCAGCCTGGCCGGGAATGGTCTTGCCGGCTTTCGTCTGGGAGACGATCTGCGCCCGGTCGACGATGAGGATCACCGGCGCCTTGCCATTGCTTTGCGCTTCGGCGCCGCTGATCATAGCGCCGCCGGCGAAGCCCGCTGCGGCGAGCATTGCTGCGCCCGCAATCGCAAAAAACTGTTTTTTCATTTTAACACCTCTACCTAAAAGTTGGTCCCCGCGCTGAAACGGAACCCTTCCGTCTGGTCGTATTCCTCTTTGCGCAGGATTTTGGCGAAATCAAAGCGGACCGGCCCGAAAGGCGAATCCCAGCTTACCGAAACCCCTGCCGTCACCCTGAGCGCCAGATCGTCCTGGATCGGCGCATACTCACGCCCGTTTATCCCTGTCGCCGGATCGCCGTCGAAATCCAGATAGAATGACGGGTTGTCATTCAGCGCCTTGGTCGAATCATCCACAAGACCCACCGTGCCGAAGTCGCTGAAAAGCGACGCTCGAATGCCATATTGGTCCGGCAAAGGCAATGGCAGCAGGATTTCCGCCGTCCCGATGGCGTAGGCCTTCGCGCCGATCGCCTGGCCGAAAAGCTCGCCGTCACGAACGCTGGTCAGATAGCGGGGTCCGACGCCGGCGACCTCGAAGCCGCGGAAGGTCGACGCGCCCTCGAAGAAGCGGTCCGAGAGACGCACGCCGTCTCCGCCCCAGCCGTCGATATATCCAATCCGGCCCTTCAGCGAACCAATGAAGTCGCCAATAATCGGATGATACCACGCGCCCGTCAGTTCGGTCTGGTAATAATTCACGTCGCCGCCAAGACCCGCAATGCCAATATTTGCGCCCCCGCGCCAGCCGCGCCGCGGCGTGATCGGATCGTCGCGTGTGTCGAAATTGAGACTAAAGCCGACGAGCGAGGTCAGAAATTCGCCTCGTGATTCGCAAGTGGGGGTGAGCGACTGAGCGATGAAATCGCAGACATTCGCCGTCAGGAACTGCGCCTGCAAATCGTCACTATCCAGAATCGGGTTGCCGGAGGAGTCAGTTGCAGGAATGAGACTTTCCGGCATGGCGCCCGGAATGAGGTAATCCTGCGGGTCGTCCATATTCGGGATTGTCTGCGTCGACAGCGTATCGATTTTCACGCTGTCTCGGGTCAGGAAATAGTTGAGCCCGCCGCGGCCATATTCGGACACCTGAAAGCCGGCGTTGAGGCCGAAGCCGATCCGGTTCCGGATGAAGCCGGCCTCGCGATAGTCCGTGCGCTGATTGAAGATCGAACCGCCCGCCGCAAGGTTGCGGTCGAGGAAGTAAGGCTGCGTGAATCGGAGATCGACCTGCCGCGTGCGCGAGGACGCCTGGACGCGGAACCGCAGATACTGACCGCGGCCGAGAAGGTTGCGCTCTTCAACCGAGACATCAACGATGAAGTTCTCCGTAGAGGAAATGCCGACGCCAAGGCTGAGCGAGCCCGTGGATTGCTCCTCCACATTCACATCGAGTTCGGTACGATCCGGCGCCGAGCCCGGCTTCTCCTCGATCGTCACTTCCTTGAAATAGCCGAGAGAGCGCACGCGGGCGCGCGACCGGTCCACAAGAACGCGGTTGAAGGCGTCGCCTTCGGCGAGACGGACCTCGCGGCGGATGATCTTGTCGAGGGTGCGGGTGTTGCCCTTGATGTTGATGCGGTCGACATAAACCCGCGGGCCTTCGTTCACTTCGAAAGTGAGGTCGATGGTGTTCGAATCTTCGTGGCGGACGAGGCGCTGGTTCACATCGACGAAAGCATAGCCGGCCGTGCCGGTTGCGAAGGTGATCGATTCCACTGCCTTCTCGACCCGTTCCGAATCGAACGTCTGGCCTTCCTTGATTGGCACGAAGTTCTCGAGCGCCTCGGCGTTGAGTTTGGCGAGCGTCGTTTTTACGCGAACGTCGCCGATAGTATATTGCGGCCCTTCATCGACAGTGAAAGTGATGAAGAAGTCCTTGCGGTCCGGCGTCAGTTCGGCGACGGCGGAGACCACCTGGAAATCGGCGTAGCCATTCTTGCCGTAATGCTCGCGCAGGAGCTGGCGCTCATATTCGAGCCGGTCCGGATCGTAATTGTCGTAATTGGTGAAGAACCGCCACCAGCGGCTTTCCTTGGTGAGGATCACGCCGCGCAGCTCGTTGTCGGTGAACTTCTCATTGCCAATGAAGTTGACCTTGGCGATGCCGGTCTTGGGGCCTTCGTCGATCTCGAAAATGACGTCGATGCGGTTCTGCTCTAGCGGCTTCACCTTGGGCGTCACGATCGTCGCGAAACGGCCTTTGGCCCGGTAAAGCTCGATGATCTTCTGGACATCCGCCTGCACTTTCGCGCGCGTATAGACGGTGCGCGGCGCCAGCTGAAGCTCAGGCTCCAGCTTGTCGCGTTTGATCCGCCGGTTGCCCTCATAGATCACCTGGTTGACGATGGGGTTTTCAACGACGGTGATGAGCAACGTGTTGTCCGGCTGCATCTCCAGTTTGACATCGGAGAAAAGTCCGGTGCGGAACAGCGTTTTCAGCGACAGGTCGAGCAGCTCCTGATCCGCAGGCATCCCGGGCTGCAAAGGAAGATAAGAGCCGACGGTCTCCGCCTCGATGCGCTGATTGCCCGTAACGCGCACCCCGGCGATGATGGGCGCGGGATCGGGGCGGAAAAGATCTTCGGCGGTGAGGCCCGGACGCGCTGCCTGCGGCTGCGGCGCCGATTCCTGCTGCGCGCTCGCAGCGCCAAGGCCTGCAAGAACGGACGCCCCCAGTCCGATCAAAACGCGCCTCAACAGTGCGCGAATGCCGTCGCCCCCCGACTTGTACAAACTCATGCCGCCGCCCTAGCTAATAGATGAAAGAAGATTGTTGATATCGTTCCAGGTCACAAAAATCATGAGCGACGCCAGCAGGACGATGCCCAACCGAAAGCCGATCGCTTGCGCCCGAGCCCCCAAGGGACGCCCGGCGACGGCCTCGTATGCGTAATACATCAGATGCCCGCCGTCGAGAACCGGCACCGGCAGGAGATTGAGGAATCCAATGGAAACCGACACAACCGCCGCGAGAAAAATGAAATCGATAAGGCTTGAACGCAGCTTGAACAGAAAACCCGGCGGTTCGCGATAAGACGAATCATCGAAACCCGACATGACCGACTGACCGGCATATTGGGCCATCTTGATCGGCCCGCCGAGCTGGCTCGCATCTTCCTTGCCGAGCACAATCTTGCCGATGTACCGGACAGTGAGACTTAAAATCCTGCCAAGTTCGCCGAATCCTGCAGCGACCGCTTCGACTGGTCCGTATTTGCGGAAGCTGTAATATTCCTGCGAAGGCGGCGCGATGCCAAGCTGCCAGCGCGCAATCTTGTTGCCATAGCGGTCCGTATCTTCGATCCGGCGCGGGCTCGCGACAATAGTCACTGTCTCGCCGCCGCGGTCGATCTCGAAACGCATCTCGCCGCCGCCGCTCACCAGGACAGCATCATAAAGGTCGCCGAATTTTTCGATACGCTGGCCGTTGGCGGACAGGACGCGGTCGCCAGCCTCGAAACCAGCGATCGCCGCAGGACTTTCATCCGCAACGCCGCCGACAACCGGTTCGATCATGCCGCGCCCGAGCGTCATGAAAAGAACCGAAAAGATCGCAACGGCGAGCACGAAATTGGCGACCGGCCCTGCGGCGACGATCGCTGCGCGCGCCCAGACCGGTTTGAAATGGAAGCAGACCTTCCGCTCTTCTGCGCTCATGCCGCCCGCGACTTCCTCCGCTTCGCGCGGACTTGGAAACTGCGTTGTCGCCGGCCGCTGCGCCGCTTCCGCAGGCCCTTGAGAGGCTGCGTTCAAGTCGCCGAAAAATTTCACATATCCGCCGAGCGGCAGCGCCGAGACACGCCATTCCGTGCCCTTTTTGTCGATCCATTTCAGGATCGGTTTGCCGAAACCGATGGAAAACACGTCGACTTTGACGCCGAGAAGCCTCGCCACGGAGAAATGCCCGTATTCGTGAAAGAATACGATGATCATCAGCAATACAGCGAAAGCGATGATTGAGATCGGCAGGATTAGGAGAGTTTCCAACATAGTCCTGTCAGGCGGCGCCCTGGTCTTAAAATTCCACTATTACGCAGCCGCACGCGCGGCGACGCATTCCTCCGCCATGGCGCGCGCTCTTCCGTCAGCGTCCATGGCTTCTTCCAGCGTAGTAAGGCGCGCTGGCGTGTTGAGTCGCCCCGATCTCTCCAGTACCTGCTCGGAAATTGCGGCGATATCAAGAAATTTGATGCCGCCTGAAAGAAAGGCGGCCACCGCGACTTCGTTGGCGGCGTTTAGGACAGCCGGCATGATGCCGCCGGCAGAGATCGCCTCCCGTGCGAGGCGAAGCGCCGGAAACCTTATCAAATCAGGGTCTTCGAACGTCAATTTCGCGACCTTGGCGAAGTCAAGCTGGGCGCTGGGGCTCGGCGTGCGCTTCGGCCAGGCGAGCGTCGTGGCGATAGGAGTTCGCATGTCCGGCGTGCCGAGCTGCGCGAGGACCGACCCGTCGCAATACTCCACCATCGAGTGAATCACCGATTGCGGGTGCACCAGGATTTCGATCTTTTCATGATCGACCGGGAAGATGTGAGAGGCTTCGATGAGTTCGAGGCCCTTGTTCATCATCGTCGCCGAGTCGACGGAAATTTTGGCGCCCATGGACCAATTGGGATGCGCCACGGCTTGAGCGGGCGTCGCCTCGCCCATGGCTTCGCGCGTCCAGGTGCGGAACGGTCCGCCAGACGCCGTCAGAATGAGCCGCGACACACGTTCGGGCTGATCGAAATCGAAGACCTGAAAAATCGCATTGTGCTCGGAGTCGACGGGAAGCAGCGCGCCCCCCGCCTCGCGGATGGCTTTCGTCACGACGTCGCCGGCGCAGACGAGACATTCTTTGTTCGCCAGCGCAATGTCCGCACCCCTTTGCGCTGCTTTCAAAGTGGGCTTCAAGCCGGCGGCGCCGACAATCGCCGCCATCACCCAGTCGGCGTCGCGCGCGGCCGCCTCTTCCACCGCCGCTTCGCCGGCGCCGGTTTCGATCCCGGTACCGGCGAGCGCAGCCTTCAGTTCCTCGCCGAGGGTCGAATCGGCGACGGCGACGAATTTCGGTCTGAATTTCCGCGCTTGTTCCGCCAGCTTTTCGATATTGCGGTTGGCGGTGAGCGCTTCGATCTCGAATTCGGTTTCGCCCAAGCCGCCCGCATGGTCGAGCACGCTCAAGGTCGACTCGCCGATGGAGCCGGTCGAACCAAGAATAGTAATGCGCCGCCGGGCCCCAGCCCTTCGCGTTTCCATCATCCCCTTATTCACCCCTGAATCCTTTCCCCCAGCATATAGAGGAGAAGGCCCCCCGTCATCGCTGAAGTGGCGAAAATCATGCCGTCGAGCCGATCCAGGGCCCCGCCATGGCCCGGAATGAAGCCCGAAATGTCTTTCAGGCCGAAATAACGCTTGATTCCCGATTCAAAGAGGTCGCCAAGCACCGACGCGCCGCCCAGAACCCCGCCGATGGCTGCATATATCAGCGCCGCCGCAGGGCCATAGGCCCATGCACCGAAGACCGCCCCCACAAGGCAGCCGCCGAGAACGCCGCCGCCGATCCCGGCCCAGGTTTTCGACGGCGAGAGCGCGTAGCTGATCTTCGGCCCGCCAATGAATTTGCCGAAAAAGAACGCGCCCGAATCCGCCGCCCAAACAACGCCGTAGAGGAGAAAGGAAAGCGCTCTGCCCGAAGGCGCGTCCAGGCGCAGCCAGATGAGCGCGATGCAAGGAATGATGATGTAGAAAGCGGCGAAGCCGGACCATACGCCAATGCCGCTGTTGCGCTTCGCGAACCAGGCGCCGGCGAGACCGCCCGCCGCTGCGCAGAAGAGGGCCGCGTCATAGGCGCCCGAAGCGGCGAAATACATCGCGAGGGCGGAAGCAAGAACCAGCGCGTAAAACGCATTGGTGAAAGAGCGGCGCTCCACCATGCGCGACCATTCGAACAGCATGATGACAGCAGCGAAAGCGATCATCGCCGCAAACGCCCTCCCGCCCTGATAGACGGCCGCAATCACGAGCGGCATCAGGATCATGGCGGAAAGAATGCGTTTCGTCAGCGCCCCTGCAGAAGGCGGCCGCGCGGCGTCAAGCTTGTCGATGGAGGGAGACATGGCGCCCGGCGTCAATTCCCGCCGACGCCGCCATAACGGCGCTCGCGGCGGTAATATTCTTCAATCGCGCCGGCAAACACCTCTTTGTTGAAGTCCGGCCACAGGACATCGAGGAAAACATATTCCGCATAGGCCGCCTGCCAGAGCAGATAATTGGAAATGCGTTTTTCGCCGCTGGTGCGGATGACAAGATCCGGGTCCGGAATGTTTTTCGTATCAAGGCAAGCCTCGAAAGACTTTTCTGTGATGTCTTCAGGCTTGAGGGCGCCGGACTTCACCGCTTCCGCCAGACTGCGCGCCGCACGCACGATCTCGTCCCGCCCGCCGTAATTAAAGGCGATCTGCAAGGTGAACTTGGCGTTGTCTTTTGTTTCGCTTTCGGCGCGTTTCACCAGCGCCTTCAAATCCATGGAAAGATTGTCGCGGTCGCCGATGATGACAACCTTGCAGCCTTCCTTTTTCAGCTTCGGCAGATCGTCGACGATAAACTGGCGCAAAAGCCCCATGAGATCGCGCACTTCTCCCGCCGGGCGGCGCCAGTTTTCGGTCGAGAAAGAATAGAGAGTCAGACATTCAAGCCCAAGATCGCGAGCCGCCTCCACCGCGCGGCGCGCGGCTTCAACGCCGGCCTTATGGCCTTCTGTGCGGGCGAGTCCCCGCGCCTTCGCCCAGCGGCCATTGCCATCCATGATGATGGCGACATGTTTCGGCGCAGATGCGCCGCCGCTTTCGGCCGGGCCGGGAGAGGTCGCGGGCGCGGCGCTCACCGGGCGGCTCCGCGCGGGCCCGCGCTTAATCCGGTTATGGATACCTTATGATGACGGTATTCACTCAATTCTCTGTTCCCGTCCTTCAGCCAGTCCTCAGACCTGCATGATCTCCGCTTCTTTGGTCTCGTAAGCGTCATCCACCTTTTTGACCATTTCGTCGGTCAGCTTCTGCACTTCCTCGGAAAGCTTCTTCTGCTGATCCTCGCCGCCTTCGGCGGACTTCACTGCCTCCATGCCTTCGCGGCGCACATTACGGATTGCGACCTTCGCTTGTTCCGCATATTTCGCCGCGACCTTGGCGAGCTCCTTCCTGCGTTCCTCCGTCAACGGAGGAATGGGGATGCGGACGTTCTGGCCGTCAACCACCGGGTTGACGCCGATGCCCGCCTCGCGGATGGCTTTCTCCACCGCGCCCACCAGCGACTTGTCCCACACATTGATGGTGATCATCCGCGGCTCGGGCACGGTGATCGTGCCGACCTGGGTCATGGGCATTTTCGAGCCATAGGCGTCGACGTCGATCGGCTCCACAAGCTGGGCGTTGGCCCGGCCGGTCCGAAGCCCTGAAAATTCCGCTTTCAGGGACGCCAGCGCGCCTTCCATGCGTTTGCGCAGTTCCTTGATGTCGGCCATGTCGTCCTGCTCCTTTTTTTCTTATCAACTGATTTTACGTTGAAATTCGGGTTCTGTCTTGTCCGGATTATGGCTTCTCGTCGCTGATGACGGTAGACGCGCCCTCGCCGGTGAGCGCGCCAACGATGCCTCCGCGCTCGCCAATCGGGAACACCACAATCGGAATGCCGCTCTCCCGGGTGAGCGAAATGGCCGCCTGGTCCATGACCTTTAGATCGCGCATCAGGACCTCGTGGTAGCTCAGATGGTCGAAGCGCTCGGCCTTCGGGTCTTTTTTCGGATCGGCGGAGTAAACGCCGTCGACCTGCGTGCCTTTCAAGAGCGCGTCGCAGCCCATTTCGGCGGCCCGCAGCGCGGCGGCGGTGTCGGTGGTGAAAAACGGATTGCCCGTCCCGGCGGCGAAAATGACAATCCGCCCCTTTTCCATGTGGCGCAGCGCCCGGCGGCGGATATAGGGCTCGCAGATCGCGGTCATCTCGATTGCGGAGAGGACCCGCGTATAGACCCCGATGCTTTCGAGGGCGTTCTGCACGGCGAGCGCGTTCATCACCGTCGCCAGCATGCCCATATAGTCGGCGCTCGCACGCTCCATGCCTTGCGCGGCGGTCGATACGCCCCGGAAGATGTTGCCGCCGCCGATCACCAGGCACAGCTCGACGCCCAGCTCCTTGGCGTCTTTCACTTCGGCGGCGATGCGTTTCACCGTGTCATTGTCGATGCCGTACTGGCCTTTGCCCATCAGCGCTTCGCCGCTGATTTTCAAAAGCACCCGGCGATAGCGCAGTTTCTTGCCTGAAGACGTCTGGGCGGAAGACTGAGACATAGATTGTGGTTCCTCTACTCCGGCCGCATGGGAAGGCGGCGCCACCCTAGGCCGCGTCGGCGGCGAATGGCAGCCCCTTGGAGGCCGCCGATCCCAGTAAAAACGCCGCGGAGGACCCTTCCCCCGCGGCGCTTTTGGAGCTTTTGCGCGCGGGCGTCAAACGTGCCCGCCAAAGTTATTCACGAAGTTTAGTCTTCGTCGTCGCTTTTCTCGACGCCTTCGCCCAATTCGAGGCGGATGAACCCGACCAGTTCGACCGGCGCGCCTGCGCCCTTGGCGGCGTTCTCGATGACCTTGCGGACCGGAGTCTCGCCGTCGATGACGAAAATCTGCTCAAGCAGGACCGATTCCTCGTAGAATTTCCGGAGGCGGCCTTCCACCATCTTCTCGATGATGTTTTCCGGCTTGCCGGAAGCGCGGGCCTGTTCGGCGAGAACTTCTTTTTCACGGGCGACCACCGCGGGATCGAGCTCCTCCACCTTGGCGGACAGCGGACGCGCCGCCGCGACATGCATCGCGATCTGCTTGCCGAGCGCTTCGAGCTTGGCTTTGTCGCCCGAGGATTTCAGGCCGACGAGAACCCCGATCTTGCCCGCGCCGTCGGTCACCGGACCATGGACATAGTGCGCGACTACGCCTTCCTCGACGACGATGCCGGCGGCGCGGCGCAGGCCGATATTCTCGCCGATCTGGCCGACCATTTCCGCGACATGCTCATCAACGGACTTGCCTGCGCCCGGATAGGTTTCCGCACGGAGCTTTTCGAGATCGCCTGCGACGCCGATCGCCGTATTGGCGATGTCGCGCACCATCTTCTGGAACACCTCATTGCGCGCCACGAAGTCGGTTTCGGAGTTCACTTCAACGACGACGCCGGTCGCGCCTTTCGCATTGGGCTCCACGGCGATGGCGACTAGGCCTTCGCTTGCGGTGCGGCCGGCTTTTTTCGCGGCTTTCGCAAGACCTTTCTTGCGCAGCCAGTCGACGGCGGCTTCCATGTCGCCATTGGTTTCCTGCAAAGCGGTTTTGCAGTCCATCATGCCGGCGCCGGTCATCTCGCGAAGTTGCTTCACGGTCGCAGCGGTAATGCCAGACATTGTCTTCTCCTTTACGTTTCAGTCGTCCGCCCTTTAAGGGCGCTTTAATCGGGTTTTATGACCATAAGGCGACAGGCGGGCCGGAAGGTCTTCCGCGCCCGCATGCCGCCATAATTGGTCAGCAAATGCGTCAGGCGCTGGCGGCTTCGGCCTGCGGCTCTTCGGAGAGCGCGGGTTCGGCCGGAACGTCTTCCATTTCGCCGAGATCGATGCCGAGCGCCGCCTGGCTTTCGCCAAGACCGTCAATCACCGCATCCGCAACGAGGTTGCAATAGAGAGAGATCGCGCGCGAGGCGTCGTCATTGCCCGGGATCACATAGTCAATGTTGTCCGGATCGCAATTGGTGTCGACGACGGCGATTACCGGGATGCCGAGCTTCTTGGCTTCCTGAATGGCGATCGCTTCCTTCTTGACGTCGATGACGAACATCAGGTCCGGCAGACCGCCCATTTCGCGGATGCCGCCGAGCGAGGCTTCGAGACGGTCGCGTTCGCGGCCGAGCATCATCTGTTCTTTTTTGGTGAGGCCCGTGGCGCCGCCCGCGAGACGCTCTTCCATTTCCTTCAGACGGCGGATGGAATTGGAGATCGTTTCCCAGTTGGTCAGTGTGCCGCCGAGCCAGCGCACGTTCATGTAATATTGCGCGCAGCGTTTCGCGGCTTCCGCGACCGGGCCCTGGGCCTGACGCTTGGTGCCGACAAAAAGAACGCGGCCGCCGCCCGAGACGACGTCGCGCACTTTCACCAGAGCCTGGTGAAGCAGCGGAACCGTCTGCGACAGATCGAGAATATGAATGCCGTTGCGATCGCCGAAGATGTAAGACTTCATCTTCGGGTTCCAACGGTGAGTTTGGTGTCCGAAATGCACGCCAGCTTCGAGCAGCTGGCGCATGGAAAATTCTGGCAGCGCCATTGGTTAGTCTCCTTTAAGTTTTACCGCCGCGGCGCGCTGAAAGTCCGGGTAGCTCGAAAGCCGCCGGACCACTTAAGGATCACGCCGCGTGTGAGATGGCGCGCGCTATACGCCTTCTTTCCCCATGGCGCAAGGCGCTGAGGGGCCGAAAATGGCGCTTTTCAGCGGTTTTTGGCTATTTAAAGCGCGCCGGTTTTGCGAAAAACCGGTAACCACCTTTTCGCCCGGCGCTTAGCCCGCGTAGCCATGCAAGGAGGGCCGGGCCTTGGCCAGCCTGTCGAGGGCCTGGAGGTCCCTCAGGAAGGCCTCAAACTGGCCGAGGGGTATCATATTAGGACCGTCGGAAAGGGCGCTGTCAGGGTCAGGATGTGTCTCCGCGAAGACGGCGGCGACCCCGACGGCGACAGCCGCCCGGGCCAAGGTCGGGGCGAACTCGCGCTGGCCGCCCGAGGTGGTCCCCGCCCCGCCCGGGGTCTGGACCGAATGGGTGATGTCATAAACGACCGGACAGCCGGTCTCCCGCGCCATGATGGGCAGGCTGCGGAAGTCGCTGACGAGCGTATTGTAACCGAAGCTCGCCCCCCGCTCCGTAACCAGCACCCGGTCATTGCCCGCCTCGCGGACCTTGGCGACGACGTTTTTCATGTCCCAGGGAGCGAGGAACTGGCCCTTCTTCACCTTGACGACGCGGCCGGTTTTCGCGGCCGCGACCAGCAAATCCGTCTGGCGGCAGAGAAAGGCGGGGATCTGGAGAACGTCGACGGCCTCGGCCACGGCCGCGCATTGGGCCGCCTCATGGACGTCCGTCACCACGGGAAGCCCCGTCACCTCGCGGATTTCGGCGAAGACAGGCAGCGCCTCTTTCAGCCCAACGCCGCGGGCGGAGCCGGCGCTGGTCCGGTTCGCCTTGTCGAAAGAGGACTTGTAAACGAGCCCAATTTTGAGCCGGCCGGCGATCTCTTTCAGGGCGGCCGCGCATTCAAGGGCATGGGTCCGGCTCTCCATGGCGCAGGGCCCGGCGAAAACCGTCAGCGGCAGCGTGTTGCCGGTGACGACGTTGGGGCTGATCTCGACGGCCTTGTCGATAGCCATGAATGTTCCTTCCCTTGCCTCTCGATAGCGATTCCGGCGAGAGGTTTCATGAACCGCCCCGCATAAGGGCGCAAGTTTCTGTGGTATCAAACCTTCATGTCCCATTCGCTCGACATCGCCCGGAATGTGCTCGCCCTTGAAATCAAGGGACTTGAGACCCTGAAATCCAGTCTCGGATCGGATTTCGCCGCAGCCGTCGATCTCATTCACAAGGCGAAAGGCCGCGTGGTCGTCACCGGCATGGGCAAATCCGGGCATGTGGCGCGCAAGATTGCTGCGACCTTCTCCTCAACCGGAACGCCCGCCCTCTTCGTCCATCCGGCCGAGGCGAGCCATGGCGATCTCGGCATGATCTCGAAAGACGACGTCGTGCTGGCCCTGTCGAAGTCTGGCGAGACGGCAGAGCTCGGCGATCTCCTCGCCTATACTGCGCGGTTTTCCATCCCCGTGGTGGCGATCACGAGCGTCGCCGGCTCGGCTTTGTCGAAGTCATCGCAGATCGATCTCATCCTGCCCGACATCGAGGAAGCCTGTGGCGAAACCTTCGCGCCGACGACATCCACAACGATGATGATGGCGCTCGGCGATGCGCTTGCAGTGGCGCTCCTCAGAGCGCGCGGCTTTTCTGCGAGCGACTTTCAGGGCTTTCACCCGGGCGGCAAGCTTGGCGCTGCGCTCCGCAAAGCGCGCGACCTCATGCACGGACCTGAGAAGCTGCCGCTTGCAGGTCTTGATGCGCCCATGACCGAGGTCGTTGCGATTATCTCGGCCGGCGGCTTCGGCTGCGCCGGCATCGTCGATGACAAAGGTTTGCTGAAAGGCATCATCACCGACGGCGACATCCGCCGCCACTTCACAAACGGCGCGCAATCGAAAACCGCAGCCGAGGTGATGACGAAAAATCCGCGTACGGCCTATCCGGAAACCCTCGCCGGCGACATTCTCGCCTATATGAGCAAGAACAAGATCACCGCGCTTTTCGTTATCGAAAACGAAAAGCCCGTGGGCCTCGTTCACGTCCATGACTGTCTGTCGATTGGCGTGGTTTAGCGGCGGCGCAAAAGGCTGCGGAAGAGCGCGCTGGGTTTCTTTTCTGCGTCCCCAAGATCTTCAGAGGCAAGCTCTTGATGCGCGGGCGCATCCTCAGGCGCAGCAGAACCGTCGCCGGCGATGACAGGAGGAATAGTCTCCGCCTTAAATCCTGCGGAAAGCTCATCGTGGCGCTGCGCGACATCGTCGGCCATGCGCCGCAATTCGTCGCTCATCATCTGCATGGTCTGCATCTGGCGGTCGATGGATCCGTAAAGCGCCTGCGTCTCTTTCTGGGCTTCACGCATGAAAGAGGCGGCCTTGACGGCGCGCTTGGCGAACATCATGGAACCCACAAGCGCCAGTATTGTCACCAGCAGAACGCCCGCCTGGACGATCAGAAAACCGTTGGAAAAATCCGCAACACCCATGAAAACACCCCTTGCACGCAACCTGAAAGCCGCAATCCCTCGCGTCACCCCCGTGACTAAGTAACAAAGCTACCGGCAGAACGCCGCCGGGTCCAGCACAAGACTGAAATTTGGGACTGATTTTGCTGAATGTCTGACTCTCCCGCCTCTGACGGCCCTGCCCTTGTCTGGCTGCGCCACGACCTTCGTCTTGACGACAATCCGGCGCTTGCTGCGGCGCGAAAAACCGGCGCGCCGGTCATTCCGGTCTATATTCTCGATGAAAGCGTCGATCACGCGCCGGGGGCTGCATCCCTATGGTGGCTGCATCACAGCCTTGCCTCCCTCTCCGCCGATCTCGAGACGCTGGGATCCAAACTGGTCCTGAGGCGGGGCGAAGCCGCGAAACTCATTCCCGCGATGGTTGAAGAAACGAACGCCGCCCATGTCTTCTGGAACCGGCGATACCATCAGGCCCATCTTGAAATCGACAAGACGCTTAAAAGCGATCTCTGCGATAACGGCGTCAATATCGAAACCTTCAACGGAAATCTGTTGCGCGAGCCATGGGAGCTCAAGACCGGCTCCGGCGGCTATTACAAGGTCTTCACGCCCTTCTGGAAAGCGCTGAAGCAGGCGAAGCCCGCCCGCGCTGATACGGAAGCAAAACCCCGCAAGATCGAAACGCCAAACTCCTTCCCGAAAGGCGACAAGCTCACGGACTGGGACCTGCTGCCGACAAAGCCAAACTGGGCGAAAGAGTTTGAAGACGTCTGGACGCCGGGCGAAGCGGGCGCGCGCCAACGCCTGCGCGATTTCCTGAATGAAACAATCGACGATTACAAAGCGGGCCGCGATCGTCCGGACAAGGATTTTACGTCGCGCCTGTCGCCGCATCTCGCCTTCGGCGAAATCAGCCCTTTGACGATCTGGCAGGCGACGCACGCAAAAATGTCGGACGGCGCAATCAACGACAGCGCCGGCGACAAGTACTTGTCGGAGCTCGCCTGGCGGGAATTCTCCTACAACCTCCTGTTTCACAACAAGGACCTGCCGGAAAAACCCTTGCGCGAGGAATTTAGCGAGTATCCCTGGCGCACGGACAAAAAAGGCCTCGACGCATGGAAGAAAGGGCTTACCGGCTACCCCATTGTCGACGCGGGCATGCGCCAGCTCTGGCGCACCGGCTGGATGCACAACCGCGTGCGCATGATCGTCGCCAGTTTTCTCATCAAGGATCTTTTGCTGCACTGGCGAGATGGCGAGGCATGGTTCTGGGACACGCTGGTCGACGCCGATCTCGCCAACAACTCCGCAAGCTGGCAGTGGGTTGCGGGCTGCGGCGCCGATGCAGCTCCCTATTTCCGCATTTTCAACCCGGTGACGCAGGGCGAGAAATTCGATCCGGACGGGAATTATGTCCGTGAATTCGTCCCTGAGCTGAAGGATATGCCCGCAAAGCATATCCACGCGCCATGGAAGGCGCCGCAAGACGTTCTTGACAAGGCGGGCGTCAAGCTTGGAAAATCCTATCCGGAACCCATATTAGATCATGCTGCAGCGCGTCAGCGCGCGCTCGACGGGTACGAAAAAATAAGAAAGTAGAAAGCGCGCATGAGTTTTTGACCGGCTGCGGGAACCGTTTCGCTGCGAAAGGGTCTTGAAACTATGTCAGCGCATGAAAGCACTGCGGGAAGCGCTACCAAACCGCCGGTTTTGGACACAAGCGGCCTGCCTTTCTTCTTCCGCCAGATTTTGAAGATTACGTCGCATATTCAATATGGGACGCTGGAGTTCGAACTCCCTGACGGACGCCGCCTGACGATCGAAGGCAAAGATGAAAAAGACGCCAAAGGCGTCATTCTGGTCCATCGTTACCGTTTCGCGCGGCGTGCTGTCTTCGGCGGCGATATCGGCTTTTTTGAGAGCTTCGCCGACGGCGACTGGGACACGCCGGACCTCGCCGCCTGTCTCTATATCTTCGCGCGCAACGCCGATCATGTGCAGCGCGTTTTTTCCGGCCTGCCCTTTGTCGACTGGGTGCAGAATATCCGCCGAGCGTTTGAGAAGAACACGAAGGCTGGCGCGAAACGCAACATCGTCGCCCATTACGATCTCGGCAATAGCTTTTATGAAAAGTGGCTCGACCCGAGCATGACCTATTCGTCGGCGCGGTTTTCGCCGCTGACCAACAGTCTCGAGGCGGCGCAGCTCAACAAATATGAAAGCCTCGCCAGAATGATCGACCTCAAGCCCGGCGATCATGTGCTGGAAATCGGGTCGGGCTGGGGCGGTTTTGCGGAATACGCCGCCGGCCAATACGGGGCCCGCGTCACCGGCCTGACGCTCTCGCCGTCTCAACTCGACTATGCGCGCAAGCGCATTGAGCGTGCGGGACTCTCCGACAAGGTCGAGTTCAAGCTCCAGGACTACCGTGACGAAACCGGCGCCTATGACAAGGTCGCGTCCATCGAAATGTTCGAGGCGGTGGGCAAGGAATACTGGAACGATTATTTCAACAAGGTGCGCGACGTGTTGAAGCCCGGCGGCCTGGCGGGACTGCAAATCATTACCATCGCCGATCGCTTTTTTGACAACTATCTAAAGAATACGGATTTCATCCAGCGCTACGTCTTTCCCGGCGGCATCCTGCCGAGCAATGCGGCGCTCTCAAATCTCACCGATCAGGCGGGGCTGAAACTGAAAGAGATTCAGGATTTCGGCGAGGATTACGCCCGAACCTTGCATGAATGGAGCGACCGTTTCCTCGCCGCCTGGGGCGACATCCGCACCATGGGGTTTGATGAACGGTTCGAGAAGCTGTGGCGGTTCTATCTCGCCTATTGCGAGGCGGGCTTCCGCGCCGGCACGACCAATGTTCGCCAGATGACAATTCAGAGAGCTTGAAAGCTCAAGTCTGGGCCATTTCCTTTTTCACTTCGACAAGCCGCTGGTCGCGGATAACGAAGACCCGGTCCATGCGTTTTGCGAGGCGCTGGTCATGGGTTGCGATCAGCGCTGCAAGCCCTTCCTTACGCACGAGATTCAATAGCGCGTCGAAGACAACGTCCGATGTTTTCGGATCGAGATTGCCGGTGGGTTCGTCCGCCAGCAGGATCTTCGGATTGTTGGCGAGGGCGCGGGCGATGGCCGTCCGCTGCTGTTCGCCGCCGGAAAGCTGGCCCGGCTGGTGATGCAGGCGCTCGCCAAGCCCCATAAGCGTCAAAAGCCGCGCCGCCTCTTCTTCCGCATTCTTCTTTTTCACGCCGGCAATCAGTTGCGGCAGGGCGACATTGCCGAGCGCAGTGAATTCCGGAAGCAGGTGATGGAACTGATAGACGAAGCCGAGAGTCGCGCGGCGAATGCGCGTCCTTTCCGAGTCGTTCAGTTTCGAGGTAGCGCGGCCCATGATGTGAACCTCGCCCTCTGACGCGGCTTCGAGGAGGCCCGCTATATGCAGCAGCGAGGACTTGCCCGAGCCCGAAGGGCCGAGGAGCGCTGCGGTTTCGCCGGGGCTTAAGGACAGATGGATCTGTTCGACAACGACGAGGTCGCCGTAACGGCGCGCGACATTTTCAAGACGGAGGACGGGCTCACTCATAGCGCAGCGCCTCCACCGGATCGAGACGCGCGGCGCGGGACGCGGGGTAAAGCGTCGTGATCAGAGACATGAAGAGGGTGAAACCCGCGATCAGCGCAACCTCGCGAAGCTCCAGCTTCGCCGGGACGCCGTCGAGATAGTAGACCTCCGCAGGGAAGAGGTCGGTGCCAAGCATCGCCGAAAGGCCGTTCTCGATGGCGTCGATATTGAGGATAAAGAGCGAGCCGAGAACGATCCCGGCGATGGTTCCGAGAACGCCAATCAGGGCGCCGGACAAAAGGAAGATGCGCAACACGGCCCCTTGCGTCGCGCCCATGGTGCGCAAGACGGCGATGTCGCCGGTCTTGTCCTTAACCAGCATGATGAGCCCGGTGATGATGTTCAACGTCGCGACAATGATGATGAGGAACAGCACCAGCCGCATGGCGAAGCGTTCCACCTGAAGCGCGTTGAAATAGCCCTGAAAGCGCTGCTGCCAGTCGATGACGTAAAGCTGCGGCGCTGCGCTCATCAGGCGCTCGCGGTAGTCTTTGATCCTTTCGGGATCGGCGACCTTCACTTCTATGTTCTGCACTGCGTCGCCATAGCTGAAGAAAAGCTGCGCCTGCTCCAGCGGCATGAAGCCGTAAATGGCGTCATATTCCGCATTGCCCACATGAAAGATCGCGCCGACCGTATAGACTTTGCTGCGTGGCGTGCGGCCGAAAGCGGTTTCCGCGCCCTGCCCCGTCAACAGCCGCACCTTGTCGCCGGCGCGAACGCCAAGCTGCGAGGCGACGCGGCTGCCGAGCAGAATTTCATTGCCGCCCTTTTCGCCCAGCCCAAAATTCGCAGCTGATCCGTCAACGATATGATCGGCGCCGGTAATGTAGTCATTGCCGAGAATGTCCTCGCGCGTGACGCCGCGGATCACCATGCCGGTTTCGCCATTCGCGCTCGCAAAGACAGGCTGCTCGATGAGCGGCGTCGCTTCGGTGACGCCCGTAATGGCGGCAAGCTGTGCGGCAATGTCCTCGTAATCGCTGATCGGCCCCTCTCGGCTCTCCACATGGGCGTGACCATTGGTGCCGAGCAACTGGTCGAGCAAGGTCAGGCGGAAGCCCTGCATGATCGACATCACGCTGATCAGCGCCGCGACGGCGAGCATGATGCCGCCAAAGGCGATCATGGAAATGAGCGACACGCCCTTGCCGGAGCGCGTGGCGCCGAGATAACGCCGCGCCACCATCCATTCGAAATAGGAAAAGGGCTTGGTTTTCGCCGATGCCGCCGTCATCTGATTCCGTTACTCGCTTTCCGGCTCCGCCCATCAAGCGTAATCAAGCGCCGCTTTGACCTTTTTCGCAATCTCTGCGCTCACAGACGTGATCGCCAGATTGGTTTTTTCGCCCGTATGGCGGTCTTTTACTTCCGCCTCGCCAGCCTCGAGCCCGCGCGGCCCGATGGTGATCTGGTACGGCAGACCGATAAGGTCCATGCGCGCGAATTTCTCGCCGCCGCGCGCCGACGTCTCGTCGTAAAGCACTTCAACGCCCGCCGCTTCGAGCTCTGCGTAGATCTTTTCGCAGGCCGCATCGCAGGCCTCATCGCCGCTGCGCATATTGATGAGCCCCACATGATAGGGCGCGACCGAAACCGGCCACTTGCAGCCGGCGTCGTCGTGATAGGCCTCGATGATGGCGCCAAGAAGGCGCGAGACGCCGACACCGTAAGAACCCATCTGGATGTTGATGTCGGCGCCGTCCGGCCCCGCCACGGCGGCTTTCATGGGCTTTGAATATTTCTCGCCGAAGAAGAAAATATGCCCGACCTCGATGCCGCGTGCAGACACGCGGCTGTCTTCGGCCACTTTCGAGGTGAACTCAGCATCGTCATGCATCTCATCCGTCGCGGCGTAAAGCGACGTGAACTGATCGATCACCGGCTGGAGGTCGCCGTCGAAATCAATGTCCTTTGCGGGCACATCCATGTCGACAAGTCCTTTGTCGCAGAAGACGGCGCTCTCGCCGGTATCCGCCAGCACGATGAACTCATGAGAAAGATCGCCGCCGATCGGGCCGGTGTCGGCGCGCATGGGGATCGACTTCAGCCCCATCCGCGCGAAGGTGCGCAGATAGGCGACGAACATCTTGTTGTAGCTTCTGCGCGCGCCCGCTTCGTCGATGTCGAAAGAGTAGCAGTCCTTCATCAGAAATTCGCGGCCGCGCATGACGCCGAAACGCGGACGGATTTCGTCGCGGAACTTCCACTGAATGTGATAGAGCATCTTCGGCAGGTCCTTGTAGGATCGCGTGCCGGCGCGGAAGATCTCCGTGATCATCTCTTCATTGGTGGGCCCGTACAGCATCTCGCGATCAGCGCGGTCGGTGATGCGCAGCATCTCCTTGCCATAGGCGTCATAGCGCCCGCTCTCGCGCCAGAGATCAGCAGGCTGGATGGTCGGCATCAGCATTTCGACGGCGCCGGCGCGGTCCTGCTCCTCGCGGACGATCTGCTCGATTTTTTTGAGCACCCGGAAGCCAAGCGGCAGCCAGGCGTAAATCCCCGCCCCCTGCTGGCGGATCATGCCGGCGCGCAGCATAAGCCGGTGCGAGACGATCTGGGCGTCCGCGGGGGTTTCTTTCAAAAGGGGCAGATAAAAACGGGAAAGGCGCATGGGGGTCCGCAAGGTCAAACTTCGCGGAGCCTTCTAGTCGGTTTTCCGGCGCAGGGGAAACCCCGGCTGCTTAACCGGCGCAGCTCGCGGGGTCGGCGGCGTCCGTCGTCTCATAAGCATCCGTTTGCGACCAGCGGGCCTGCAGCCGGACGACGGTCTCCCGCGCCCCGGCGCCAGGGTTCGCGTCGGCAGCCGACGCAGCGGCGAACTCCACAGCGGACGGGCACGGCTCGGCGATGCGAACGAGGGATTGCGCGTAACTCGCCATAACCCAGTAAACGAGCGTCAAAGCGATCATGAAGCCCAGCATTTTCATTGGGACCCCCTGCAAAATTCACCTGAGTTGATGATGGTCGCTCCGGCGTCATCGACGCGGAGATCGAAACGGCCGAGCAGGCGGCGGCTCGCCCAGCCTCGGGATTGCTCGCGATAGACGATGACGCCGTCGGTTTCCGAAACGGCGTCAGCTTCCACACGGATGATGGCGGCGCTGGCGCCGGCGAGGAGATAGGTTTTTTCGGCGGCGCACGGGACGGGCCGCACGACGACGACGTCCCAGGCGGCACCAAGCCCGGCGACAGCGAAGGAAATCCCGGCGAGGATGATGCGGCCTGCTTCCATGGGCGGCCCTGCTGCAGCTTCCGCGCCATGTCGGGCGTTAACCGGGAATCCCCATGGTTTTAGGGCGTTTTAGGGCTGTGGCGCGACCGGCCGCATCTCAGCCTGCGACGCTGGCCGCCAGTCTCGATTTGGGCCCGATTTGGTCTTGTGAGGCCCGATGGCTTTTGCTATGTCCCCCGCTCCTCGCTGACGGTTCCAAAGGCCGTCGGTAACCAATAGTCCTGTAGAGCTTTGCTCTGCGGCGCGGCGTGCGGTCGTGGCGGAATTGGTAGACGCGCAGCGTTGAGGTCGCTGTGGGGCAACCCGTGGAAGTTCGAGTCTTCTCGACCGCACCATTCTCCCTCATGGGAACTCCCGAAAACCTGAAGACCGTCCGCCCTTGTTCTTGAAGGCTGCGCGGCGCATATCCGCCCTGTCGTTCTTTGGGAGCATCTCAGCTTCATGGCTTCGGACCGCCTTTCCGCGCCAAACGCCGGCAATGTCGCGAAATTGTTTTGCGACACGCCCGTCGAATGGGCTGTGTCGCCGGGACGCGTTTCCTATGACGCGGCCGTTAATTTCATGGAGGCCCGCGCAGCCGCCATCCGCAACGGGGGCGCCTCAGAGCTTGTCTGGCTGCTCGAACATGATCCGCTCTACACCGGCGGCACCAGCGCCAAGAGCCAAGACCTTCTCAACGCTGACCGCTTTCCTGTCTTTAAATCCTCCCGGGGCGGACAATATACCTATCACGGGCCGGGCCAGCGGGTGGCCTATGTGATGCTCGATCTCGAAAAGCGCGGAAAAGACATCCGCAGCTTTGTGTACGGTCTCGAACAGTGGATCATCGAAACGCTTTCCGCCTTCAATGTGACGGGCGAACGCCGCGAGGCTCGCGTCGGCGTCTGGGTCGACCGGACCGAACCCGGGGGACCGTTGCGGGAAGACAAGATCGCCGCCATTGGCGTCCGCGTCCGCAAATGGGTGAGCTTTCACGGCATTGCGCTCAATGTCGAACCCGATCTCTCCCACTTCACCGGCATCACTCCTTGCGGCGTCAGGGACCCGGGCTTTGGCGTGACGAGCCTCGTCGATCTCGGCCTGCCGGTGAGCATGGACGACGCCGACGACGCTCTCAAAGCCGCCTTTCACGAGATTTTCGGGCCGACGCTCGACGCAGCCCCGCCCTCATGGTGAAATAGTTGGCGGGGCGACTGATTCCCGGAAGGCAGGCGGGCCATGGCGGACAAAGTCCTCGTCACAGGCGTCAGCGGCTTTATCGCAAAACACGCCGCGCTTCAGCTACTGAACAAAGGCTATGAAGTGCGCGGCACCATCCGTGCGCTGAACAAGGCGGTTCAAGTCAAGAAATCCCTTGAGGAAGCAGGCGCGGACGTGGCGCGCCTTTCCTTCGCCGCCGCCGATCTGTCATCGGACGAACGCTGGGACGAAGCGGCAAGGGGCTGCGACGGCGTTCTTCATATTGCATCGCCCTTTCCAATCGCGCAGCCGCGCGACCGCTACGCGCTGGTTCCGGCTGCGCGGGATGGCTCGCTTAAAGTTTTGAATGCGGCGAAAAAAGCCGCGCATATCGTTATGACATCGTCCGTGGCGGCGGTGATGTATCGCGCCGGTCGTCCAGCTGAATTCACGATGAGTGAAAGCGACTGGACCGATGAAGACTGGAAACTCTGCACGCCTTACATCGTCTCCAAGACCGCCGCCGAACAAGCGGCCTGGGACGCGGCCGTCATCGGCGGCTTCAAACACCGTCTAACCACGATCAATCCCGGCCTGGTTCTCGGGCCGCCGCTCGACGACGACATCGGCGCGTCCGTCGATCTCGTCAAACTGATGATGAAGGGCGCCTATCCGGCGTTGCCGAACGCATCCTATCCTATTGTCGATGTCCGCGATGTCGCGGCGCTGCATGTGGCGGCGCTGGAAAACCCTCAGACTGGCGGGCGTCGCCTCATCGCCGCGGCGGATACGTTGTCGCTGAAAGAAATCGCCGTTATCCTGCGCGAGGCTTTTCCCGATCATGCAAAGAAAATCCCGACAGCCAGTTTGCCTGACGCTCTCGTGCATTTCATGGCGATCTTCGACCGCAGCATCGCATCGGTGCTCCCCGATCTCGGCGTGAAGCCAATGGCCGAGACCGCTTATGTCACCGATCTCGCCGGCGTTTCCTTCCGCCCGGCGCGCGAGGCGGTGATTGACGCGGGGGCGGCGCTGGTGCGCCTTAAAGCGATTTAATTTCCAATTTTATGGAAAAAGCCGCTGTATTTGCGGACATTTTACATTCTGACGTGTTAGATTGGGTCAAGTTCTGCAAAGAGGGGTTCACCGTGATGAAATCGCCGCTTTTCGCGCTTTTAACAAGCGTTAGCATGATCGCATTTCCTGCATATGCTCAGGACAATTCGCGACCGTCGGAGATGCCGGAAGCCGCCCCCATGCCCGTTGACGACACGATCATGAGCGAAGGCGAAGCCGCAATGACGGAAGACGAAACAGTCGAAGTCAACCCGGACGAGATGGCCGACAGCCTCAATTCAAGCCAGCAATTGCAGCAGACCTTCACCCTGAAACGGACCATCAACGGCGAAGTTGTCGAAACCGAAAAGCGCACGGTCACCTATTCGCGCGACATGCCTTATCGCGAAACGGAAGCCGGGCGGACGACGCTGGAACGTCTGAAAGCTTCCTTTGATGGCGAGGCCCTGACGCGAACAGAAGCCTTCGAGGAAGCCAAGCTCGATTTCGTCGTCGCCGATCTTGACCGCAACGACGCCATGACCGCTGAAGAGTTTGCGAGACTGGTCAACAGCTGGCGCAAAAACGACGCACGCAAGGCCGACGCCCCAACCGACGAGATCGCGCGCCAGCGCCAGTATGACGCTTTTCTTGAAGAGCTCGATCCGTCTGTCGCCGAAATGCAGACCGAAGCCTATGCGCGCGAAAAGTTCGCCTTCATGGCCGGCGCCTCGGAAGCCATGAGCCTGCAGGATTACATCCGCGAATATCTGCTCGACTTCGACTCCATGGACGCCGACAAGGACAGCGTCCTGAAAGGCGACGAGCTGATGCGGTTCCGCGCGCTCAATCGCGGCGAAACGCTGGACATGTAATTACCGGTCGAGCAGCGACAGGAAGCGCGCCACAGTTAGGAAATCGGCTTTCAGCCTTTCCTCGCGCGCTTTCGCTTCATCGTCGACGCCCCAGCGTTCTTCCTGAAACCGTTCGTCGATACGCGAGGCCTCAAAAATCGCCTCTGGCGTGTCAAAGCCTTTCCAGAGCGCCAGCGCGAGCACGGCGGAGCCTGCGATGGCAGTCGCGATCTGTAGTGCGAACAGAGTCTCGGGCGTGACTTTTTTCAGTGCAGCCCGCGCCGCCGCCGCCGACGCATCCGCCTGCGGTACGGCGATGACGCCGGTCGTGGTCACGAGGATGGCGCCGAACTCGGCGCGCATGAAGTCGACATACCGGTCCCAGCACGAGGCCTGCCGGTCGCAAAGCGCCTGAGGCTCTCCGGCGCGATAGCAGACGAGATCGGAACCGAGATATTTGACGATTTCCTCGCGCCATGCGTCCGCATCCTCATCGCCCCCATCGATGGCGGCGGAGAGAATGCCGGTCATGGGCATGGTCGCACGGTCGATATGCTCGCCCTGCCCGGCCCATTCAGCGGCGACGGCTTGCGCTACCGCTTCCGTCGGCGCAGATAGAATGTTGCGGCCTATGGTTTTCGCCTTGCGCCCGTCGAGCGCAATCGCATAGCGGCATTCGTGAGGGACCACAGAGACGTCCTTGTAAAACCTCTTTGCACGGACGGTTTCGCTCATCAGCGGAGATCCTCCGGCCATTCGGCTTTGGCCTTCTGATCGAAGGAAAAGAACTTCCAGGTGTCGAGCATGTGGCCGTGCAACGGCGCGCTCAGCGTCATCTTCCGTCCGGTTTTTGGATGCGGGAAACTCATGGAGCGGCAGAAGAGTTGAAGCTTCGGCGAGACGCCTTCGATCTTCGCGCCGGGGCCGCCATATTTTCCGTCGCCCACAATGGGGCAACCCATCGCTGCGGCGTGCACGCGAAGCTGGTGCGTGCGGCCGGTGACGGGCCGCATGGCGAGAAACGACACCGTCCCCGCCTCCTCCATGAGCTGATAATCGGTGATTGCTTTTTTGGCGTCCTCGCCGTCCGCCGGAACGACGCGTTCTTCCTCTCCGTCGTTCACGCGGATCATCTTCTTGGCGATGGGAAGGTTGATTGTTCCTTCATGGGGACGCGGAACGCCGGCGACAAGCGCCCAATAGGTCTTGTCGACCCCATGTCCCTTGAACGCGTCGCCCAGGCGCTGCGCCGCCTGGCGGGTCTTCGCAACGATCATCAGGCCGCCTGTGTCCTTGTCGAGGCGATGAACGAGGCGCGGGCGCTCGCCGTTTTTCTCGAGCGAGGCCAGCATGCCGTCGAGATGTTCGCTGGTTTTGGAACCGCCTTGCACCGCGAGCCCGAAAGGTTTGTTGAGCGCGATGATTTCGTCGTCTTCAAAGATGATGAGCCTGCGCACCGCTTCGGCGTCCGCCTTATTCGGTTGGCGCGGTTTTCTTTCCGCGGGGGCGTCGGAGAGCGGCGGAATGCGGATTTCCTCACCCGCTTCGAGACGCCGGTTCGCCTTGACCCGCCCGCCCGCAACACGCACCTGGCCTTTGCGTAGGAATTTCTCAAGCTCGCCATGGCGGACCTGCGGGAAATTCGTCTTGAACCAGCGATCGAGGCGCATGCCCTCCTCGCCGGCTTTGACTTTTCGTGTCTGAACGCCGCTCATGTGAATTGCCGTCCAAGGGCTAACCCGCCCAAAAGGGCGCATACGGATAAAATGACTGAGGCGAGAAGATAGGCTCCCGCAATCATCACCGTCCGGTCGCGGTAAAGCGTCACCACATCGAGCGAGAACGTCGAAAAAGTGGTGAAGGCGCCAAGGAGCCCCACCGTCAGGAACGCCCGCAAGGCGGGGCTCGCCGGTTCGCGGTGGGCGAGCCAGACAATGAAAAGCCCCATGGCGAAGGAGCCCGCGACATTGGCCGCGAGGGTCCCCCAGGGAAAATTCGGCCCCAGAAGATGCAGCGCCGCGCGCGAGACCCCATGGCGCGCCATGGCGCCCAGGGCGCCGCCCGCTGCAACCGCCAGCCAGATATGTCCGCCCATTAAGCTTTCCTCATAAACGGCGTCAGGATTAGCCGCAAAAGCGGTTTATCTTCAACGGATTCGAGGCCGATTTTCATCGCCGGCGTGCGGGCCGTGGCGCTGCGGGAGGCGAAGAGCGGATCCCAGAGGCTGAAGATCGCGGCATAGTTGGAATGAGTATCGCGCATGATGGCGTGGTGATGCACCCAGTGGATCGACGGCGTCACGAAGACCCGCGACAGCGCCCGCTCGAACGCAGCCGGGAGGTGCAGATTGGAGTGATGGAACATCACCGCGCAGATGAACACGGTCTCGAAGATAATGACATGAGCGAACGGGATCGCCAGCAGCGTGATGGGGATGAGGCGCAGCAAGGCCGAAACCATCACTTCGCCGGCGTGAAAGCGGAAGGCGCTGGTCGTATCCAAAAACTCGTCGAAATGATGCACCTTGTGAAACCGCCACATTATTGGCGCGCGATGCCAGGCGCGATGCATCCAATAGGTCCACAGATCGAGCAGAATGATGTCGGCGACAAGAACGAGCGCGCCGGCGCGCAAGGCTTCGGGCCGCTCCCATATAAGTTGATTGGCGCCGTAGGCCGTCAGCGGCGCGATGATCAGCGGCGACAGGATGAGCACGATCGCCCAGAGGCCGAGATTGTGGATCAGCCTGTGCCTGATCTGCGGCCGTGGCGCCGCGGCGGCGAGGCGCTCGCCCACGAAAAGAAGAACAAAGACAACGCCGCCAATGACCGGCTTCCCGCCGCCGGCGGCGGCCATCAAGGATTGCAAGGCTTCCATCAGGACTCAGGCTTCTCCCGCCTTTTGCGGTCCCAGTATTCCACGCGCTTGGCGATTTCCTTGTCGAAGCCATATTGCGAGGGTTGGTAAAACTTCCGGCGCTCCATCGCATCGGGAAAGTAATTCAATCCCGCAAAGCCGCCTTCAGCATCGTGGTCGTATTCATAGCCCTTGTGATAGCCGAGCTGTTTCATGAGCTTCGTGGGCGCATTGACCGCGTGCATGGGCGGCATCAGCGAGCCTGTCTCCTTCGCCGCGGCCTTGGCGTTGTGAAACGCGACATAGGCGCGGTTGGATTTCGGCGCGGTCGCGAGATAAGTCACAAGCTGGCCGAGGGCGATTTCGCCTTCAGGCTGCCCCAGAAATTCGTAGGCTTCCTTCGCGGCAATAGCGAGGGGCAGCGCCTGCGGGTCGGCGTTGCCGACGTCCTCTGAGGCGACGACGATGAGCCGCCGAAAGATGAATTTCGGGTCTTCGCCGCCGACCACCATGCGCGCCGCCCAGTATAACGCCGCGTCAACGTCGGAGCCGCGAATGGATTTCTGCAGCGCGCTCGCGAGGTTGTAATGGGATTCATCGCTCTTGTCGTAGACCGGCGCCCGGCGCTGGACGATCTCACCGAGCTCTTTCGGCTCGATGGCTTTTCGGCCTTCGGGTTCAGCGAATATTTCCTCGGCGAGATTAAGGACAAACCGCCCGTCCCCGTCCGCCATATTACGCAGAAGCGCGCGCGCATCCTCGGTTAACGGAAGATCGCGGCCTTCTTCTTTTTCGGCACGCTTCAAAAGGAGTTCGAGCGCCGCGTCGTCGAGACGGTTGAGCGTGAAGACCTGCGCCCGCGAAAGAAGCGCCGCGTTGAGTTCGAAAGACGGATTCTCCGTCGTCGCGCCCACAAGCGTGATGACGCCGGATTCCACATGGGGCAAGAAACTGTCCTGCTGCGCCTTGTTGAAGCGGTGAATCTCGTCAACGAAGAGGAGCGTCCCCTTCCCCGCCGTGCGCCGCGCCTTGGCGCGTTCGAAGACTTTGCGCAAATCCGCGACGCCGGAGAAGATCGCAGAAATCTGCTCGAATTCGAGTTGTGCATCCTTGGCGAGGAGGCGCGCAATCGTCGTCTTGCCGACGCCGGGCGGCCCCCAAAGAACCAGCGAGGAAAGCCGTCCCGCATCGAGCATGCGCCGCAGCGGCGCGCCTTTCGCCAGCAGGTGATCCTGCCCCACGACCTCGGCGAGCGTCGCCGGGCGCAGCCGATCCGCAAGCGGACGCGGCGCGTCTTTCTCAAGTCCGGCTGATTGAAACAAGTCCGACAATGCCGATCCTTTCGTCCGGCCTTAACCATTCCGCTCATCCCGGCCCCCGGGTCCGGCTAAAAGCCGGCCCGAGGATAAACTCCGCCCGGGATCTCCCGCGCCAGATTCCGGCCTTCGCCGGAATGAGCGGAAACAATTTATCTGCCCACCCGCCAGGGCACGATGCGGCCGCCCACATCGACCTCAAGCTCCCAGGTCGCGGCCGGTTTCGTAATCTCGCGCGCAAGCTCGGCGGCGGTGTTGATGTGCTTTCCGTTGACCGAAACGATCTTGTGCCCCGGGCGCAAGCCACGGCGCGCCGCAAACGACCGCGGGGCCACGTCGGAAACGACGACGCCTTTCGACAATGGATCGAGGCCGAGCTCTTCGGCGTAGCGCGGCGAGAGATTGTCGACCGTAACGCCGTTCAGCGGATTATTGCCTTCGATTTCGCGCGTATCGCGCGCCGGCGTTTCGGGCGGCAGGGACAGTTTCAGCGTCGCGTTGCGCGTCTTGCCGCCTCGCACATAGACGACATTTGCCGCATCGCCGTCATTATTGACGCCGATGCGGTATTGCAGGGTCTGGGCATCATAGACCGGCTGACCATCGACTTCGATGATCACGTCGCCAGCCTGAATGCCGGCAAGATCGGCGGGCCCTTTCTCCCACACATCATCCACAATGGCGCCCGCCGGACGGTCGAGCTTCAGCGCCTTTGCCATGTCCGCCGTCACCGTGCTCGACGATGCGCCGAGCCATGGACGCACCAGCGCGGTTCCGGAGATCGCAGACTTGATCACCTGCTGCACCAGACGCGAGGGGATGGCAAAGCCGATGCCGTTGGAGCCGCCGGAGCGCGAATAGATCGCCGAGTTAATGCCGACGACCCGCCCGTCAATGTCGATGAGGGCGCCGCCGGAATTGCCCGGATTGATGGCCGCATCGGTCTGGATGAAAAACTGATAATCGGAAATCGAGACCGCCGTGCGCGCGAGCGCGGAGATGATGCCGCTCGTCACCGTCTGGCCGACGCCGAACGGATTGCCGATGGCGAGCACCACGTCGCCCACATGAATGGAATCGGAATTGGCGAAGGTCAGATAAGGCAGCGGTTCTTCCGGCTCGATGCGCAGAACCGCCAAATCCGTCTGCGGATCGGCAAGCACCAGCTCCGCCTCATATTCGCGGCGGTCGCTCAGGACCACTTTGATCTCTGTCATGCCGTCGATGACATGGTTGTTGGTGACGACCACGCCGTCGGGACTGACGATCACGCCGGAGCCGAGCGAGTTCTGCTCCCGCGGCCCTACATTGCCGAAAAAGCGTTCGAAAAAAGGATCGCCGGCGAAGGGGCTCCTCTGTTGCACCACGCGTTTCGTGTAGACGTTGACGACGGCGGGCGCGGCGCGCTCCACCACCGGCGAGAACGACATTCTCACATCTTCCATGGAATTTGGCACGACCCGCGGCGCCTGGGCGATGGTCTCGCCCGCCATTTCACGCTGCGCGGGCGCTGCCGCTTCCGGCGCGGGCTGCGCGCATGCGGCCTCTGCAAAAACAAGAACGGCGAGAAGACTGAAACTGCGCAATGTCATAGAAACAAACCTCATCCGGAAAGCGGGGTTTCAAAGGCCAGCATCCATACAACGGGCCTGTGTTCGTGGCAAAGCCGGGGCGGCTGGAAACAGCGCCCTAGATGGTCATTCAGCACGACAAATCAAGCGCTTGCCATCCCGGGCGGCGCCTTACTCCGCAACAATGCCGGCCGCCGCAAGATGCGCCCCGGCCGCTTCGCCGCCCAGGAACCCGCCGGACTGGCGCGCCCAGAGTTCGGCGTAAATCCCGCCCTGCGCAACGAGTGCGGCATGGCCGCCGCTTTCGATGACCGCTCCCTTGTCGAGGACAACCAGCCGGTCGAGCTGCGCGATGGTGGAGAGACGGTGCGCGATGGCGATGACTGTTTTGCCTTCCATCAGCGCGAAGAGGTTTTCCTGGATCGCCGCCTCGACTTCGGAATCAAGCGCCGATGTCGCCTCGTCGAGAATAAGGATCGGCGCATTCTTCAAAAAAATGCGGGCAATGGCGATGCGCTGGCGCTGGCCGCCGGAAAGTTTCACGCCGCGCTCGCCCACATGGGCGTCAAAGCCCTTGCGCCCCTTTTGATCTTCGAGCTCTTCGATGAAATCGAGCGCATTGGCGCGGCGCGCCGCCTCGATCATCTCCTCCTCCGTCGCGTCGGGACGGCCGTAAAGGATATTCTCGCGGATGGTGCGGTGGAGAAGCGACGTGTCCTGCGTGACGACGCCGATATTGGCGCGCAGGGATTCCTGCGTGACGCTGCGAATGTCCTGCCCGTCGATCAGGATGGCGCCAGCCTCGACGTCGTAAAAGCGCAGGAGAAGGCTCGCGATGGTCGTCTTGCCCGCCCCGGACCGGCCGACGAGACCCAGTTTTTCGCCAGCGGCGATGTTGAGCGACAAATCCTCGATGACGCCGGCGCCCTTGCCATAATGAAAAGTCACCTTGCGGAAATCGATCTCGCCTCTTTCGATCTTCAGATCCTGCGCATTCGCCGCATCGTTCACTGTCACCTGACGATTGAGCATCGCCATGCCGTCATGGATGACGCCGATATTCTCGAACAGCATGGCGATCTCCCACATGATCCATTGCGCCATGCCCTGAATGCGCAAGGTGAGCGCCACGGCGACGGCGATCGCGCCGACGGTGATGGCGCCGCCGATCCACAGCCAGATCGCCAGCGCAGCAACAGACGCGATGGCGAGGGAATTCGTGAAATAGGTAATGGAGTTGAACTGCGTGACGAGCCGCATCTGCGGATGCACGGTATTGAGGAACTGGTCCATCCCCTCGTGCGCATAGGACTCTTCCCGGCCCGCATGGGCGAAAAGCTTCACGGTCGTGATGTTGGTGTAGCTGTCGACGATGCGCCCGGTCATGTCGGAACGCGCATCCGCCTGGCGCTCCGACGCCATTTTAAGCCGCGGCACGAACCAGGCGACAAGCCCTATATAAGCGATGATCCACACCGCCAGCGGCGCGGCAAGCCGCCAGTCGGCGCCGCCGACCAGCACCACCATGGAGATAAAAAAAACCGACACATAAACGACGATGTCGAGCAGCTTCATCACCGCTTCGCGCACGGCAAGCGAGGTCTGCATCAGCTTGGTCGAGACGCGGCCTGCAAACTCGTCGGCGAAGAACGACATGCTCTGACCGAGAAGCCGCTTGTGCATGCGCCAGCGCGCGCTCATGGGCAAATTGCCGAGCAGCGTCTGGTGAATGATGAGGTTTGAGAGGAGCCCCATGGCCGGAAGAATGATCGCGACGAAAACGCCAATCAGGACGAGCTTGCCGCCCTCTTCCGTCAGAAAGGTCTCGGGGTTTGCGCCGGAGAGCCAGTCCACCAGCTTGCCGAGAAAGGCGTAAAGCATTGCTTCGCCGACAGCGATCAGCGCCGCCAGCAGCGACATGACCCCAAGCCACGGCGCCGCGTCCTTGACGTAATACCAGCAGAAGGCGGCGAACGTCTTCGGCGGCGGATCGCTGCGGTCCGCGGGGAAAGGCTCAAGCCGGCGTTCGAACCAGGAAAACATGGGAAGGCCTATCGCGGGTCTTTGCGTCGGGAAAAAGAAAAACTCGCCGGGCGGTTAACCGCGCCGGCGAGTTTCAAACAAGCTGAAATTGGCGCGTAGAGCCTATTCTTCGTCTTCGTCCTCGACGCCCATGACGGGACCCGAATCCTGGCCTTTCGCATCCTCGTCGCGGTCGACGAATTCGATGACCGCGAGCGGCGCGTTATCGCCATAGCGGAAGCCGGCTTTCATGATGCGGATATAACCGCCGTCACGGTCGGCGTAACGGGGGCCGATCGTGTCGAACAGTTTCTTCGCCATGCTCTCATCGCGGATGGACGAAATCACCTGACGGCGCAGATGCAGCGCCCGGCCTTCGTCTTTCGCCGCGTGTTTCGCTTTGGTCACGAGCTTTTCGACGATGGGGCGAAGCTCTTTGGCTTTCGGCAGCGTCGTGGTGATCTGCTCATGCTTGATCAGCGCACAGGACATGTTGGCGAACATCGCCTTGCGGTGTTCGTGCGTGCGGTTCAGTTTTCTCAGCGCCATCCCGTGTCGCATGGCTTTTTCTCCTAGCGGCCGGCGTCAAGCCGGTCTTGGTTATTCGTCAAATTTCTTCGCGAGTTCTTCGATGTTTTCCGGCGGCCAATCGGGCACATCCATGCCGAGATGGAGGCCGAGGCCGGCGAGCACTTCCTTGATCTCGTTGAGCGACTTGCGGCCGAAATTCGGCGTGCGGAGCATTTCCGCTTCGGTCTTCTGAATGAGATCGCCGATGTAAACGATGTTGTCGTTCTTGAGGCAGTTCGCCGAGCGCACCGAAAGTTCGAGTTCGTCGACCTTGCGCAGGAGCGCCGGGTTGAACGGAAGCTCTTCGCGGGCGTCGCCGCCCTTGTCTTTCGTCGGTTCGTCGAAATTGATGAAGATCTGGAGCTGGTCCTGCAGGATGCGCGCGGCGTAGGCGACCGCATCGTCAGGCGACAGCGAACCGTCGGTTTCGACGTCCATGATCAGCTTGTCGTAATCGAGGACCTGGCCTTCGCGGGTGTTCTCGACGCGATAGGCGACGCGGCTCACCGGCGAATAAAGGCTGTCCACCGGAATAAGGCCAATCGGCGCGTCTTCCGGACGGTTGGCTTCCGCCGGGGCGTAGCCTTTGCCGGTGTTGACGGTCATCTCGATGCGGAGATTGGCGCCCTGGTCGAGATGGCAGATCACATGATCTTTGTTGAGGATTTCAACCGCGGAGGTTTCCTCGATGTCGCCGGCCGTCACCGGGCCCGGCGTCGACTTGCGCAGGACGAGACGCTTCGGACCGTCGGCGTGCATACGCAGCGCAAGTTGCTTTACATTCAGGACGATGTCCGTGACGTCTTCGCGCACGCCCGGAATGGACGAGAATTCGTGGACGACGCCGTCGATCTGAATCGATGTGACGGCCGCGCCTTGCAGCGACGACATCAGAATGCGGCGCAGGGAGTTGCCGAGCGTCAGGCCGAAACCGCGCTCCAGCGGCTGGGCGATGATCGTCGCTTTGCGCTGGCCGTCAGCGCCAGGCGTGACCTCCAGTTTCGAGGGGCGGATCAGCTCAAGCCAGTTCTTTTCGAGGATATTCGTTGAATCCATGGGTGGATCGCTCTCTTTATTCAGTATCGTGATTAAACGCGGCGGCGTTTGCGGGGACGGCAGCCATTATGGGGGATCGGCGTGACGTCGTGAATGACCGTGACGGTGAGGCCCGCGGACTGCAGGGCGCGGAGCGCGCTTTCACGGCCCGAACCAGGGCCGCGCACTTCGACGCTGACCGTCTGTAGACCGTGATCCATGGCCTTTTTCGCAGCGTCTTCCGCGGCGAGCTGCGCCGCGTAAGGGGTCGACTTGCGCGAGCCTTTAAAGCCCATGCCGCCGGCCGACGACCAGGAGATCGTATTGCCCTGTTCGTCCGAAACAGTGACCATGGTGTTGTTGAACGACGCGTTCACATGAACGACGCCCGTAGAGATGTTTTTGCGTTCGCGGCGTTTGACGCGCGTAGCTGCAGCTTGCTTCGCCATTGATCAGTATCCTTACTTCTTCTTGCCGGCGATCGGTTTCGCGGGGCCCTTGCGCGTGCGGGCGTTGGTGTGGGTGCGCTGGCCGCGAACCGGCAGGCCGCGACGGTGACGAAGACCGCGATAGCAGCCCTGGTCCATAAGGCGCTTGATGTTCACCGCGACTTCGCGGCGAAGGTCGCCTTCAACCATGTAATCGCTGTCGATGGTTTCACGGATCTGCAAGACTTCGGAGTCTGACAGTTCGTTGACGCGGCGCTCCGGCGCAATGCCGACCTTTTCGCAAATCTCGGCGGCTTTCGCCGGGCCGATGCCGTGAATGTAGCGGAGCGCGATGGTGACGCGCTTATTCGTCGGAATATTGACGCCTGCAATACGAGCCACAGGTAGTTTCCTTCTTTTGCCTCTCGCCCCTTTTCCCTTGGCCGGGCCAACCATTTTAAAGGTCCGTTCGGACCCGCATCATACGCACATACATGCCGCCTGTTTCCCAACACAGGATTTCAAGCAACAAGGCCCGCGACGGCGCATAGGGGCGAACCCCTGCCGGGCGGGCGGTACTCCTTCTGGCGGAGAGCGCGTTAGATAGGCGCGCGCGCAACCGCCGTCAACCGCTTTTCAGGGCTATTTCAGCCCTGAATCCGGTCCAAAATCGCGTCTATGGCGGCGGAAACGGCCTTGACCGTCTGCATGCCGTCCACAGCCTGTAATTTGCCCTGCCCCTCATAGTAAGGGATCAGCGGGGCAGTCTGTTCGCGATAGACCTGGAGCCGTTTCGCGAAGGTCTCTTCATTGTCATCCGCCCGGACCTTTTCGCCCCGGGCCTTGGTTTCCTTAATGCGGTTCCGGAGGCGGTCGAGCAGCGCCGCCTCGTCCACCCGGAGCTCGATCACGACATCGACCGCCCGGCCCTTTTTGGTCAGCATTGCATCGAGCGTCTCAGCCTGGGGGATGGTCCGCGGGAACCCGTCCAGGAGGAAGCCCGGCTCGCAGTCGTCTTGCTCGATCCGCTCCTCGATGATCGCCGCGACGATATCGTCGGAAACAAGATTGCCGGCGTCCATGACCGCCTTGGCCTTCAGGCCCACCGGGCTCTTGGCGGCGACCGCAGCACGCAGCATGTCCCCGGTTGAGAGTTGGGGAATTCCATGGCGCTCTACGATGTGAGCCGCCTGGGTGCCCTTCCCGGCGCCCGGAGGCCCCAAAAAGATAACGATCATCGCCGGCCCCCGCGCAGCTTCGATTTCTTGATCAGCGCTTCATATTGCTGGGCGACGAGATGGCCCTGGATTTGGCCGACCGTGTCGAGCGTCACCGAGACGACAATCAGCAGCGAGGTGCCGCCGATATAAACCGGGATCGCCTGACCGTAAGCGGATTTCAGGATTTCCGGGAAGATACAGACCGCCGTTAGATACATCGCGCCGATAACCGTAAGGCGGGTCAGCACGAAATCGAGATACTCCGCCGTGCGCGCGCCGGGACGGTAGCCCTGAACGAAGCCGCCATATTTCTTGAGGTTGTCGGCGACATCTTCGACGTTGAAGACGACAGAGGTGTAGATGAAGGTGAAGACGATAATCAGCGCTGCATAAAGGGCGATGTAGAACGGGCGGCCCGGCGCGAACAGGAAGGTGAGGTCCTGAAGCCACTGGGGGGAGCCGTCGCCGACCGCGCCCGCGGCCGTGGCCGGCAGAAGCAGCAGCGAAGAGGCGAAAATCGGCGGAATGACGCCCGAGACGTTGATCTTGAGCGGCAGGTGAGACTTCTCGCCTTGCGTCATGCGCTGGCCAACCTGACGGCGCGGATACTGGACGAGGATGCGGCGCTGCGAGCGCTCCATGAAAACCACGAAGGCGATAAGCCCGAGCGCCAACGCCGCGATGACGAGGATGGCGCCGCCGCCAAGCCCGCCGCCGGCCCGGCCCTGATCGAGGAGCGAGGCCGCGACGCGCGGCAGTTCCGCGACAATGCCAGCGAAGATGATGAGCGAGACGCCGTTGCCGACCCCGCGCGAGGTGATCTGTTCGCCGAGCCAGAGGAGGAACATGACCCCGCCGACAAGGGTGACGGTCGTCGTCATCAGGAAGTACGGCCCCGGATTTAGGACGGTGCCCGCAGACCCTTGCAGCGAAACGGCGATGAAGTAACCCTGCATGGTCGCAAGGAACACCGTTAGATAGCGTGTGTACTGGTTGATCTGGCGGCGGCCCTGCTCGCCTTCTTTCTTGATCTTTTCAAGCGACGGGATCACCGCGGCCATGAGCTGCATAATGATCGACGCCGAGATATACGGCATGATGTTGAGCGCGAAAATCGCCATGCGCTCCACGGCGCCGCCGGCGAAGATATTGAGCGTGCCCAGAAGGCCGCCCTGCTGGCTCTGGAACCCCTGGCTGAAGGCGATGGGATCGATGCCCGGGATCGGCACGAAGGTGCCCAGGCGGTAAACGATCAGCGCGCCGAGCGTGAAGAGCAGACGCTTTTTCAGCTCTTCTGCTTTCGCAAAAGAAGCGAGATTGATATTCGACGCGAATTGTTCCGCTGCGGAAGTCATCAGCCTGTCACCTGCTCAGCTTGCTCCCCCAAACTCCGGGGAGCGGCCCCTCGAAAGCGCATTCGCGCGGACCGTGGCCATGTGGAGATCGCGGGCGGCGCCCGCAACCCCCAACCCTTTACTCGCCTTTGGCCTCAGCCTGAACGACCCTCACGGATCCGCCGGCCTTTTCGACCGCGGCTTTGGCGCCCGCGGAGGCGTGCGCGACCACGAGATCGAGTTTGGCTTTAAGCTCGCCAACGCCGAGAAGCCGCACGCCGCTCTTGGCGCGGCGCAGAACGCCTGCCTCGACGAGGGCTTCGGCGTCGATCTGCTTGCCTTCTTTAAGCTTGCCCGCGTCGATGGCGGCCTGAAGGCGGCCGATATTGACTTCGACGAAATCGGCGCGGTTCGGCTTGTTGAAGCCGCGCTTCGGCAGGCGCATGTAAAGCGGCATCTGGCCGCCTTCATACTGGCGGATGCCGGTGACGCCGGAGCGGGCCTTTTGACCCTTAACGCCGCGCCCGGCGGTCTTGCCTTTGCCGGAGCCGATGCCGCGGCCGACGCGCATGCGATTTTTGCGCGCGCCTTTATTGTCGGAAAGTTCGTTGAGTTTCATTTTTTCACCTCGACTTGCGACGGACATTTCTCAGAGGAAAGCCGCCTCGCCTAAAAAAAGGGATTAGGGACTAGGTGTCAGGGATTAGATTTTTCTCTTCCTAATCCCTAGTCCCAAAAACCTGATCCCTACTCGACGATCTCCACCAGGTGGGAGACCTTGCTAATCATGCCGCGCACGGACGGCGTGTCTTCAAGCTCGCGCTCGCGGCCGATCTTGTTGAGACCGAGACCGATAAGGGTCGCGCGCTGGTCCTGCGGACGGCGCGCCGGGCTGCCGGTCTGGCGGACTTTAAGCATTTTCTTCGCCATCACTCGCTCCTTTAGGCGGCGTCTGCGGCGTCAGCCTGACGGCCGCGGCCGGTCAGAATGTCGGAGACTTTCTTGCCGCGCTTCGCCGCCATGGTCCGCGGGCTCTGCTGGTTCTGGAGCGCATTCACCGTGGCGCGCACCATGTTGTAGGGGTTCGAGGAGCCGAGCGACTTCGCCACGACGTCCTGAACGCCGACCGTTTCAAAGATCGCGCGCATCGGACCGCCGGCGATGATGCCGGTTCCCGGAGGCGCCGAGCGCAGAACGACCTTGCCCGCACCCCAACGGCCTTGCGCGTCATGATGCAACGTGCGGCCTTCGCGCAGCGGCACGCGCACGAGATTGCGCTTGGCTTCCTGGGTCGCCTTGCGGATCGCTTCCGGCACTTCGCGGGCTTTGCCCTTGCCGAAGCCGACGCGGCCTTTCTGGTCCCCGACGACGACGAGCGCGGCGAAACCAAAGTTCTTGCCGCCTTTCACAACCTTCGCAACGCGGTTGATCGCAACGAGCTTGTCGACGAATTCGTCGCGCTCTTCCCGCTCGCCACGGCCTTTGTTGGGTCCGCGTCCGCGGCCTCGTCCTTCTTCACGCGCCATTTCGCAACTCCCTAGAAATTAAGACCGGCTTCGCGCGCGGCGTCCGCAAGCGCTTTGACCCGGCCGTGATACATGTAGCCGCCGCGATCGAAGACGACATCCTTGACGCCGGCTTTCACCGCGCGGTCAGCAAGCGCCTTGCCGACTTTGGCGGCGGCGTCCTTGTCGGAGCCCTTGCCGAAGTCTTTTTCAAGCGAGGACGCAGCGGCCAGTGTCTTGCCCTCAACGTCGTCGATGATCTGCGCCGAGATGTTTTTCGACGAGCGGTGCACCGACAGACGCGGACGATTGCCGGCGACGCGCTTGATGGCGCGGCGGGTTCGGCCTGCCCGCGAGGCGTGTTGTTTTCTCTTTTGATCGGCCATTGTCCGATATCCTCTAGCGAAGCGTTACTTCTTCTTGCCTTCCTTGCGGAAGATGAATTCGTTTGCGTATTTGACGCCTTTGCCCTTGTAGGGCTCGGGCGGACGGAACGCGCGGATTTCGGCCGCGGCCTGTCCGACCTTTTGCTTGTCGATGCCGGAAACGGTGATTTCCGTCGGCTTCGGCGTCGCGAGCTTGACGCCTTCCGGCGCCGGATAGTCGATTTCGTGGCTGTAGCCGAGCGACAGGGAAAGGGCGTTGCCTTTCATCTGGGCGCGGTAACCGACGCCGACGAGCTCCAAGGTTTTGGTGAACTCATTGGCGACGCCGTTGAACATGTTCGAAAGCTGGGTGCGGCTCATGCCCCAGAGGGAACGCGCCGGTTTGGAATCGTTGACCGGCTTCACCGACACTTCGTCATTTTCGAGCGCGACCGTGCAGAGATCGTTGACAACGAACTCAAGCTGGCCTTTCGGGCCCTTCGCGGTGACCGTCTGGCCGTTGACCGTTACGGTCACGCCCTTCGGCACGGGGATCGCTTTTTTACCGATGCGGGACATCTTTCTTGCTCCCAGCCTTAGTAAACTTCGCAGAGCACTTCGCCGCCAACATTGGCGTCGCGCGCAGCTGCGTCGGACATGACGCCCTTCGGCGTCGAAACAATCGAAATGCCGAGACCGTTGCGCACGGAGGCGAGGTCGCGGACGGATGAATAGACCCGGCGGCCCGGCTTTGAAATCCGCTTGATCTTCTGGATCACGGGCGAGCCTTCGTAATATTTCAGCTCGACTTCAAAGCTCGGCTTCTCGCCGTCTTTTTCGATGCGGCTATAGCCGCGGATGTAGCCTTCGGCCTCGAGAACGTCGAGCACCCAGCCGCGCAGCTTCGAGGCCGGAACCGACATGGTCGAGTGCCGGCGCATCTGCGCATTGCGGATGCGGGTGATGAGATCGCCGATAGGATCGTTGATAGCCATTGGTTTCTCGGCTCCCTTACCAGCTTGACTTCACGAGGCCCGGGATCTTCCCGGCCGAACCAAGTTGACGCAGCGCGATGCGCGACATTTTAAGCTTGCGGTAGTAACCGCGCGGACGGCCCGACACCTGGCAGCGATTGCGGATGCGCGTCTTCGAAGAATTGCGCGGCAGCTCGGCGAGTTTCAGCGCCGCCATGAAGCGCTCCTCGCCCGACTTGTCCTGATCCTTGATGATCGCTTTCAGCCGGTTGCGCTTCGACTCAAACTTTTTCGCCATGCGGCGGCGTTTGAGATCGCGCTCGACCATTGATTTTTTAGCCATGTCTTCTCCTTCTCAAGCCGGTTTCCGCATTCTCGCGGACCTTGCCCAATGCCTTTTTTCTACTTGCGGAACGGGAAGTTGAATTCCCGAAGAAGCTCGCGCGCCTCGTCGTCGCTGCGGGCCGTGGTGCAAACGATAATGTCCATGCCCCGGATCTTGTCGACTTTGTCGTAATCGATTTCCGGAAACACGATATGTTCTTTAAGGCCCATCGCGTAGTTACCGCGTCCGTCAAAGCTCTTCGCGTTGAGGCCGCGGAAGTCGCGCACCCGCGGCAGCGCCACGGTGATGAGGCGATCCAGAAACTCGTACATGCGGTCCTTGCGGAGCGTGACTTTCGTGCCGACCGCCATGCCTTCGCGCAGTTTGAAGCTCGCAATCGATTTCCGCGCCTTTGTGATCACCGGTTTCTGACCGGAGATCAGTGTCAGGTCCGCAACGGCCGCATCGACGGCCTTGCGGTCGTTGACGGCGTCGCCGACGCCCATGTTGATGACGATCTTTTCGAGCGCCGGCATCATCATCGGGTTGGAATACTTGAACTTGTCGTTCATCTTCCCGCGGATGGTCTCTTTATACAGCGTCTTCAGACGCGGTTCATATGCTTGAGCTTCAGCCATCGATAACCTCACCCGACGCTTTCGCGACGCGCACTTTTTTTCCATCTTCGATCTTGAACCCGACACGGGTCGGTTTGCCCGTAGACGGATCTTTCAGCGCCACGTTAGAGACGTGGATCGGCGCCTCGCGCGTCATGATGCCGCCTTCCTGGGACGGCGTCTGACGCTGGTGCTTTTTGACCAGATTGACGCCGCGCACGACCACGCGGTCAGCTTTCGGCATCACGTCAATGACTTCGCCTTCCGCGCCCCGGTCCTTGCCGGAGAGCACGATGACCTTGTCGCCTTTTTTGATCTTCGCAGCCATGATTACAGCACCTCCGGCGCAAGCGACACGATCTTCATGTGGTTGGCGGCGCGAAGTTCGCGCGTCACCGGGCCGAAGATGCGGGTGCCGACCGGCTCTTTGTTGTTGTTGATGAGGACCGCAGCGTTGCGGTCGAACCGGATGACCGATCCGTCCTTGCGCTTGATGTCTTTCGCAGTGCGCACGACCACGGCCTTCATGACCTGACCTTTTTTCACGCGGCCGCGCGGAATCGCTTCCTTCACCGACACGACGATGATGTCGCCGACGCCGGCGTATTTGCGCTTCGCGCCGCCAAGCACCTTGATGCACTGAACGCGCTTAGCGCCGGAATTGTCGGCGACGTCCAAATTTGTCTGCATCTGGATCATGATCGATCCTCCTGATGGGCACGAAGCCCCGCTTCACTCATTCCGTCCGCCCCTTATCCAAAGAATAGGAGGGAGAACGGGCTTAACCTTTTGACCCTTCGCCAATGACTTCCCAGCGTTTCAGCTTGGACTTCGGCGCGCATTCCTGAATGCGGACGAGATCGCCGACCTTGAACTTGTTCTCCGCATCATGGGCGTGAAAACGGTTCGACCGGCGGACAGTCTTTTTCAGCAGCGGGTGCGTGAAAATACGATCCACGTTCACCACGACGGTCTTGTCGCCCTTGTCGCTCACCACGGAGCCTTGAAGAATGCGCTTTGGCATAGGGTCGCCTCTTATTCCTTAGTTCACTCGGGCTTTTTCGCCGAGAATGGTTTTGATCCGGGCAATGTCCTTGCGCACTTCGTTGATGCGCGCGGTTTTCTCAAGCTGTCCCGACGCTTTCTGGAAGCGCAGGTTGAACTGCTCTTTCTTGAGCTGAAGGAGTCGGTCCTTCAGTTCGTCAGGCGTCATATCGCGGGCTTCGGTCGCGTTCATCTCAACTGCTCCTTAGTCGCCAATGCGCGTCACGATGCGCGTCTTGATCGGCAGCTTCGCCGCGCCGAGCGCCAGCGCTTCACGCGCAACGTCGTCCGTGACCCCGTCAAGTTCGAACATGATGCGGCCCGGCTTCACTTTCGCGGCCCAGAATTCAACCGAACCCTTGCCTTTGCCCATGCGCACTTCAGTCGGTTTTTTCGACACCGGCACATCCGGGAAGATGCGAATCCATACGCGGCCCTGACGCTTCATGGCGCGGGTGATCGCACGGCGGGTGGCTTCGATCTGGCGCGAAGTCACGCGCTCCGGCTCCATGGCTTTGAGGCCATGGGATCCGAAGTTCAGATCCGTGCCGCCCTTGGCGACGCCCTTGATGCGCCCTTTGTGCATCTTGCGGAATTTTGTTCTTTTCGGCTGCAGCATGACTGGCTCGCTCCAAAATCCTTATATCGCGCTAGTTGCGCTGCTGATGACCGACGCCGCCCGTCTGGGCTTCGATCAACCGCTTTTCCTGACCCATGGGGTCGTGTTCCATGATCTCGCCCTTGAAGATCCAGACCTTGACGCCGATGGCGCCGTAGGTCGTCTGGGCGGTCGCCACGCCGTAATCGATGTCGGCGCGCAGCGTGTGCAGCGGCACCCGGCCTTCGCGATACCATTCCATGCGCGCGATCTCGGCGCCGCCGAGACGGCCGGAAACGTTGACGCGGATGCCGAGGCCGCCCATGCGCTGCGCCGTTTGCATGGCGCGCTTCATGGCGCGGCGGAACGCGACGCGGCGCTCAAGCTGCTGCGCGATATTCTCGGCGACCAGGGTCGCATCGATTTCCGGCTTGCGGATTTCGACGATGTTCAACACCGTTTCCGAAGACGATAGCTTCGACAGCTCCTGGCGCAGCTTTTCGATGTCGGCGCCTTTTTTGCCGATCACGACGCCCGGGCGCGCGGTGTAGATCGTCACCCGGCATTTTTTGTGCGGGCGCTCGATCACGATGCGCGAGACGCCGGCCTGCTGCAGGCGCTTTTCGAGATATTTGCGGATGCGCAGATCTTCATGCAGCAAATCGCCATAGGCGGCTTTGCCGGCGAACCAGCGCGAGTCCCAGGTCCGGTTGATCCCGAGGCGCAGACCGATTGGGTTGACTTTCTGGCCCATTAAGCGGCCTCCTCAACTTCTTTCACGACGATCGTGATTTCAGAAAACGGCTTTTGGATTCTGCCGACGCGGCCGCGCGCGCGAGCGCGCCAGCGCTTCATAACCATGTTCTTGCCGACAAAGGCCTGATCGACGACGAGCTGGTCGATGTCGAGATCGTGGTTGTTCTCAGCGTTCGCGATGGCGCTTTCCAGAACCTTCTTGACGTTCTGGGAGATGCGCTTGCGCGAAAAGGTCAGCTCCGCGAGCGCCTTTTCCGCGGGCATGCCGCGAATGAGCTGCGCAACGAGGTTCAGCTTCTGCGGCGAGGTGCGGATCAGGCGGCCCTTGGCCATGGCCTGGTTTTCACCGACGCGCCGGGGATTTTTCTTCTGCCCCATGACTATTTCCTCTTCGCCTTCTTGTCCGCGCCGTGACCGTAATAGGTCCGCGTCGGAGAGAATTCGCCGAACTTGTGGCCGACCATGTCTTCGGTGACATGGACCGGAATGAATTTCTGGCCGTTGTAAACGTTGAAGGTGAGGCCAACGAATTGCGGCAGGATGGTCGAGCGGCGCGACCAGGATTTGATCCCGCCTTTGTGCTTGCCGTCCTGGCTCTCTTCCGCCTTCTTGAGAAGATAGCGGTCGATGAACGGGCCTTTCCAGACTGAACGTGGCATGTCTTAAACTCCGGCCTATTTCTTCTTGCGCGCGTGACGCGAGCGCAGAATGAATTTGTCAGTTGCTTTGTTCTTGCGGGTCTTGGCGCCTTTGGTCGGTTTGCCCCAAGGCGTAACCGGATGCCGGCCGCCCGATGTGCGGCCTTCGCCGCCGCCATGGGGGTGATCGACCGGGTTCATGACAACGCCGCGAACGGACGGACGCTTGCCTTTGTGGCGGTTGCGCCCTGCCTTGCCGATCGACTGGTTCATGTGGTCCGGGTTCGAAACGGCGCCGATAGTCGCCATACACTCGCCGGAAATCAGACGAACCTCGCCCGACTGCATGCGAACCTGGGCCATGCCTGAATCGCGACCCACGAGCTGCGCGTAAGTTCCGGCGGAGCGCGCGAGCTGGCCGCCCTTGCCCGGCTTCATCTCCACATTGTGGATGATCGTGCCGACCGGGATCGCTTTCAGCTTCATGGCGTTGCCCGGCTTCACGTCGACCTTCTCGCCGGAGATGATCTTGTCGCCGGCTTTCAGACGCTGCGGCGCGAGAATGTAGGCCTGCTCCCCGTCGAGATATTTGACGAGCGCGATGAAGCCTGACCGGTTCGGATCGTATTCGAGACGCTCGACCTTGGCTTCGATGTCAAACTTGTTCCGCTTGAAATCGATAATGCGATAGGTCTTCTTCACCCCGCCGCCGCGACGGCGCATGGTGATGCGGCCGGTGTTGTTGCGTCCGGCGCTTTCAGTCAAGCCTTCGGTCAGCGATTTGACAGGCTTGCCCTTCCAAAGCTCGCTGCGGTCCACCAGCACCAGCTGGCGGCGGCTCGGCGTCGTCGGTTTGAATTTTCTCAAAGCCATGGGGTTACCTGCCTTAAAGTCCGGTCGTCACGTCGATCGAGTGACCTTCTTCGAGAGTCACGACCGCTTTTTTCACCGTGGAACGCGTGTAGGGGCGTCCCTTGAAGTGCTTGTTCTTGCCTTTGACGCGCAGCGTGTTCACGGCTTTCACTTTAACCTTGAACAGCGCCTCGACAGCTTCCTTGATCTGCGGCTTCGTGGCGTCGAGCGGCGTCTGAAACACGACCTGATTGTTCTCAGAGGCGATCGTCGACTTCTCGGTGATCACCGGCTGAATCAGCGTGTTGTAATGGGCCTCGACGGCCGTCGTTGACTGTTTCTTGCTCATTTGAGGCGCGCCTCCAGACCTTCAACGGCCGCTTTCGTCAGGACCAGCTTGTCCTTGCGCAGGATGTCGTAAACATTCGCACCGATCACCGGCAGCATGTCGATGCCAGCAAGGTTGCGGGTCGCGAGGCCGAAATTCTCATCGACCGACGCATCGACGATCAGCGCATTAGCGATGTTCATCTTGGCGAACGCCTCAACCAGAGATTTGGTCTTGGCTTCTTGCAGCTTGGCTTCGTCGATGACGATCAGCGAGCCTTCCGCGACTTTCGCGGAGAGAGCGTGCTTCAGCGCCAGACGGCGAACCTTCTTCGGCAGGTCGATCGCATGGCTGCGCACGCGCGGGCCATGGGCCTTGCCGCCGCCGCGGAATTGCGGGGCTGCGCGGTTGCCATGACGGGCGCCGCCGCCGCCTTTTTGGCGGCCCCATTTTTTCGACGTGGCTTTGACCTCGCCACGCTCTTTCGCCTTGTGCGTGCCCTGCTGGCGTTTCGCCAGTTGATAAACGACGCAGCGGTGCAGAATGTCAGCGCGCGGCTCAAGACCGAAGATCGCGTCATCGAGATCGATGGACCCGGCCTTCTTGTTATCCATGCTGAGGACGTCGGTTTTCATTATTCGTCCCCTTCTTTCTTGTTCTCATCGGCCGCTTCGACGACTTCAGCGCCGGCGCCGGCCTGTTGTTCCTTCAGCGCCGCTTGCTGTTGCGCGCGCGCCTCTTCAGCGGCGGCCTTGGCGGCGGCTTCTTCCTCGGCTGCGGCTTGCGCCGCCGCTTCTTCCGCCTGACGCTTGGCCGCTTCAGCAGCAGACCTCAGCGCCGCCGGAAGGATCGCATTCTCAGGGAACGGCTTCTTCACCGCGTCCTTAATGAGCACCCAGCCGCCTTTCGGGCCCGGCACTGCGCCTTTGATCATCAGGAGGCCGCGCGCCGCATCCGTCTTGACGATTTGCAAATTCTGCGTCGTGACCCGCGCAGCGCCATAGTGGCCGGCCATCTTCTTGCCTTTGAAGATCTTGCCCGGATCCTGACACTGGCCCACGGAGCCGTGCGAACGGTGCGAGATCGACACGCCGTGTGAGGCGCGAAGGCCGCCGAAATTCCAGCGCTTCATGGCGCCCGCGAAGCCCTTGCCGATCGAGGTGCCCGTGACATCCACATACTGGCCCGCGAAATAATGATCTGCGATGATTTCTTCACCGACCTCGATCATATTGTCTTCCGAGACGCGGAACTCCGCGACTTTCGCCTTCGGCTCAACATTCGCTTTCGCAAACTGGCCGCGTTCGGCTTTCGTCGTGCGCTTGGCTTTCTTGGCGCCCGCGCCAAGCTGAACGGCGGTATAGCCGTTCTTTTCCGCCGTGCGCTGACCGACCACCTGACAGCCCTCAAGCTGCATCACCGTCACCGGCAGGTGCTCGCCCTGCTCGTTGAAAATGCGGGTCATGCCGACCTTTTTCGCAATAACTCCCGTGCGCATTTCAAATGCTCCTTAAGCGCCCAGCTTGATTTCGACATCGACGCCAGCCGAGAGGTCGAGTTTCATCAGCGCATCCACCGTTTGCGGCGTCGGATCGACGATATCGAGCATGCGCTTATGCGTGCGCATCTCGAACTGCTCGCGGCTCTTCTTGTCGATATGCGGCGACCGGTTGACGGTGTAACGCTCGATGCGGGTCGGCAGCGGGATGGGCCCGCGCACATTGGCGCCGGTGCGTTTCGCCGTGTTCACGATTTCCAACGTCGAAGCGTCGAGCACGCGATGATCAAACGCTTTGAGTCTGATGCGGATATTCTGTTGCATGGGTCTTACGCTTCGCTCTGTGAAAAAGTCCGGTTCATATCTTTTGAGTCGAAAGCGCGGACCGGCCTGAAACCGGTCCGCGCGCTATTTCTGCCTGCTACTCGATGATCTTGGCAACGATGCCGGCGCCGACGGTGCGGCCGCCTTCACGGATAGCGAAGCGGAGCTTCTCTTCCATGGCGATCGGCACGATCAGCTCGACATTCACTTCCACATTGTCGCCCGGCATGACCATTTCGACGCCTTCTTTGAGCGTCACGACGCCGGTCACGTCGGTTGTGCGGAAGTAGAACTGCGGGCGGTAGTTGGTGAAGAACGGGGTGTGACGGCCGCCTTCTTCTTTCGTCAGGATGTAGGCCTCAGCCACGAATTTCGTGTGCGGGGTCACAGAACCCGGCTTGCAGAGCACCTGGCCGCGCTCGACGCCGTCGCGTTCGATGCCGCGCAGGAGGACGCCGACATTGTCGCCAGCTTCGCCGCGGTCAAGCAGCTTGCGGAACATTTCGACGCCGGTGCAGGTCGTTTTCTTGGTGTCTTTGATGCCGACGATTTCGAGTTCGTCGCCCACCGTAACGATGCCGCGCTCGACACGGCCGGTCACGACGGTGCCGCGGCCGGAGATAGAGAACACGTCTTCAATCGGCAGGAGGAACGGCTGATCGATCGGACGCTCCGGGGTCGGGATGTAGCTGTCGACGGCTTCCATCAGCGCTTTGATGGAGTTTTCGCCGATTTCCGGGTCGCGGCCTTCGAGCGCTGCGAGCGCCGAGCCTTTGACGATCGGAATATCGTCGCCCGGGAATTCGTAGGAGGACAGAAGTTCGCGGACTTCCATCTCGACGAGCTCAAGAAGCTCCTCGTCATCAACCTGGTCGACTTTGTTGAGATACACGACGATCGCCGGCACGCCGACCTGACGGGCGAGCAGGATGTGCTCGCGGGTCTGCGGCATCGGGCCGTCGGCGGCGTTCACCACGAGGATCGCGCCGTCCATCTGCGCCGCGCCGGTGATCATGTTTTTCACATAGTCGGCGTGGCCCGGGCAGTCGACGTGGGCGTAGTGACGCGCAGGCGTTTCATATTCGACGTGCGCGGTCGAGATCGTGATCCCGCGCGCTTTTTCTTCCGGCGCGGCGTCGATCTGGTCATACGCCTTGAAGTCACCGAAATATTTGGTGATCGCAGCCGTCAGGGTCGTCTTGCCATGGTCAACGTGACCGATGGTGCCGACGTTAGCGTGCGGTTTCGTACGTTCAAACTTTGCCTTCGACATTTCACTTCTCTCCGTCTTCTTTGACGTCTGTCGTTAAACCTGATCGCCCGGATTGATCTTCTGGCGGGCGCCTTCACTCACCGGCTAGCCTGCCAGCTTCGCCTTCACTTCGTCTTCAACCGCTTTCGGCACGCGCTCATAGTGATCGAATTGCATCGTGTATTGAGCGCGACCCTGGGTCGCCGAGCGAAGATTGTTCACATAACCAAACATGTTGGCCAGCGGCACCATCGCGTGAACGACGTTGGCGTTGCCGCGCATTTCCTGTTCCTGGATCTGGCCGCGCCGGGAATTGAGGTCGCCGATGACCGTGCCGGTGTATTCTTCCGGCGTCACGACCTCGACCTTCATGATCGGCTCGAGCAGCGCCAGACCAAGCGCCGGCTTGTTTTCACGGAACGCAGCGCGCGCCGCGATTTCGAACGCCAGCACCGAAGAGTCAACGTCGTGATAGGCGCCGTCATAAAGCTCGACCTTGAAGTCGAGGATCGGGAAGCCGACGAGCAGACCCGTGTCGCGGATCGAGTCGATGCCCTTCTGGACGCCTGGGATATATTCTTTCGGGATCGAGCCGCCGACGATCTGGCTTTCAAATTCGTAGCCTTTGCCAGGTTCTTGCGGAATGACGCGGAACTTGATGCGCGCGAATTGGCCCGAACCGCCCGACTGCTTCTTATGGGTGTAGTCGATGTCGGCGGTCTTGGTGATCGTTTCGCGGTAGGCGACCTGCGGGGCGCCGATATTGGCTTCGACCTTGAACTCGCGCTTCATGCGGTCGACGATGATGTCGAGGTGAAGTTCGCCCATGCCCTTGATGATGGTCTGGCCGGATTCTTCGTCGGTCGAGACGCGGAAGGACGGGTCTTCGGCGGCGAGACGCTGCAGCGCAAGGCCCATCTTCTCCTGGTCGGCTTTGGTTTTCGGCTCGACAGCGAGCTCGATGACCGGCTCAGGGAATTCCATGCGCTCAAGCACGACCGGCTTCATCGGATCGCAAAGCGTGTCGCCGGTCGTCGTGTCTTTCAGACCGACAATGGCGATGATGTCGCCGGCGAACGCTTCCTTGATTTCTTCGCGGCTGTTGGAGTGCATCTGCAGCATCCGGCCAGCGCGTTCTTTCTTGCCTTTGACAGTGTTGAGAAGCTGCGTGCCGGACTCGAGCTTGCCGGAATAGATGCGGCAGAAGGTGAGCGAGCCCACAAACGGGTCGTTCATGATTTTGAACGCCAGCATGGAGAGCGGTTCGTCATCGGACGATTTGCGCAGGACTTCTTCTTCCGAATCCGGAAGGTGCCCCTTGATCGCAGGCACTTCGACCGGCGACGGCAGGTAATCCACAACCGCGTCGAGCATGGGCTGGACGCCCTTGTTCTTGAACGCAGAGCCGCACAGCACCGGATGGAACTCAACCCGGCAGGTGCCTTTGCGGATGAGGCGCTTGATCGTCGCCTCATCAGGCTCATTGCCTTCGAGATAAGCTTCCATGACGGCTTCGTCGATTTCGACGACCGTTTCGACCATTTTCTCGCGGTATTCTTTGGCTTTATCCAGGAGGTCGGCCGGGATCTCTTCCTCGTGGAAGGACGCGCCGAGCGTTTCTTCTTCCCAGACGATGGCTTTCATCGTGATGAGATCGACGACGCCCTTGAAGTTGTTTTCAGCGCCGATGGGCAGCTGCAGGATCACCGTCTTGGCTGCGAGGCGTTTGTGAATGGTGTCGACGGAATAGTAAAAATCCGCGCCAATCTTGTCCATTTTGTTGATGAAGAAGATGCGCGGCACTTTGTATTTGTCGCCCTGGCGCCAGACCGTTTCCGTCTGCGGCTCCACGCCGGCGTTGGCGTCGAGAAGCGCAACCGCCCCATCGAGAACGCGCAGGGAACGCTCGACTTCGATCGTGAAGTCGACGTGGCCCGGCGTGTCGATAATGTTGAGGCGCTTGTCTTTCCAGAAGCACGTCGTGGCGGCGGACGTGATCGTGATGCCGCGCTCCTGCTCCTGCTCCATCCAGTCCATCGTCGCGGCGCCGTCATGGACTTCGCCGATCTTGTGAGACTTGCCGGTGTAATAGAGAACGCGCTCGGTCGTCGTCGTCTTGCCCGCGTCGATGTGGGCCATGATGCCGAAGTTCCGGTAGTCCTCGATTTTGTGCGTGCGCGCCATGATTGCGGGCCTTTACTCTTTCAATTCCGTTACCAGCGATAATGCGAGAAGGCGCGGTTGGCTTCGGCCATCCGGTGCGTGTCTTCGCGCTTCTTGACGGCCGCGCCGCGGTTCTGGGCTGCGTCCATCAGTTCATTCGAAAGTTTGTCGACCATGGTGGTCTCGTTGCGCGAGCGGGCCGCGGCGATGATCCAGCGCATGGCGAGAGCGACTTTGCGGTCCGGGCGAACTTCGACCGGCACCTGATAGGTTGCGCCGCCGACCCGGCGAGAGCGGACCTCGATCGACGGAGTAACGTTGTCCAGCGCTTCCTTGAACAGCTCGACCGGCGGACGGCGAAGTTTCGATTCGATCTTGGCGAAAGCGCCATAGACGATCTTTTCAGCCGCCGGCTTTTTGCCATCGACCATGACATAGTTCATGAATTTCGAAACGGTCTTGTCGCCGAACTTCGGGTCCGGATGAACGACGCGTTTGTCTGCGCGGTGACGACGTGACATCTCTTGAACCTCTTACTTCGGACGCTTGGCGCCGTATTTCGAACGGCGCTGCTTGCGGTCTTTGACGCCCTGCGTGTCGAGCACGCCGCGGATAATGTGGTAGCGAACGCCGGGAAGGTCTTTCACGCGGCCGCCGCGGATCAGGACCACCGAGTGCTCCTGAAGGTTGTGGCCTTCGCCGGGGATGTAGCCGATCACCTCATGACCGTTGGTCAGGCGGATCTTCGCGACCTTCCGGAGCGCCGAGTTCGGCTTCTTCGGGGTCGTCGTGTAAACGCGCGTGCACACGCCGCGCTTCTGCGGATTTCCATCCAGCGCCGGCACTTTGTTGATCGCCCGTTTCGGCTTCCGCGGCTTGCGGATAAGTTGTTGTATCGTCGGCATCCGTTTCCGTTCTCCGGGTTTGGCCTTCGCGTCTCTCGGGCGCCGGCCCAAATCCTTCGCCTCATGGACGGGATTATCCATGACGCAAACGAGCGGAGCCCCGTCAGGCGGAACGCCGCTCAAAAACCTCAACTGTCATCAGCTAAAAGCGGCTGCGTTTCAGAGTCTTTCAGGCGAAAGAGCTGACGGCCAGCCATTCAGCGGCGCGAGACATAACGAGGCGAATCGGATGGGTCAATACATGTTTACAAAAATAAAGGACTCTCACGGCTGTTTTTTCCCCGCGAAGCCTTGCACATCTTGGCGACGTTCTTGCGAGGGCCCTACACGCCCGAAAATCCGCTTGAAATCAAGGCTTGCGGCGTCATTGCGTAAATTGGCGGATACGGGCGCCGGGGATGAGAGGGCGGCTCGAAACGGCCTGCCGGGAGAGCCAGGGAGATAGAAAGTTGCGCGTTGCGATCGTCCAATATGGGGTCTTTCATGACCGCTACGAGGCGCTGAAGGCCGGCGCGCCCGAGACCTATTACGCTCAGGCCTATTCGGTGAATTTTGTGGCCAGCCTGGCCGGGCGCTGCGAGTTTCTGGGCGTCATCGGCGTTTTGGGCGACGAATCCACAGAGATCGCTATTACGGGGCAGCTCCATTCGGCCTGCATTCCAGCGATTAACGGCTCCCCAAATGCGTCTGCGATCATCGAACTCCTTGAAAAATGGCGGCCGGACCGGCTGATTCTTCAGGCGCCGGACCGGGCGATCCTGCGCTGGGCGCTCAAAAATGGGATCGATACGCTCCCTCTCCTCGCCGACAGTTTCGAGCAGAAATCTCTCCGGCGCCAGGTCCAGGCTTTCCTGCTGGGGTGGCTATTGAACCGGCCGTCGATCCGGGCCGTGGGCAACCATAATGTGCCTTCCAGCCTGTCGCTCAAAAGAATCGGGGTCTCCGCGGACAAGATATTCCCCTGGGACTGGCCGCACGAAGTGAGCCCGGAGAACCATCCTGTGAAGGCGCTGCCCCCCGGCCCGGCGAAGCTGGTCTATGTGGGCTCCCTCGCCTCCTCCAAGGGCGTCGGCGACTGCATCGAAGCCGCGCATATATTAAAAAGTGAGGGCGTCCTCTTTGACATGACCCTTGTGGGCGGCGGAAGCTTTACCGACGAGGCGGGGGCGCTGATCGCCCGCTACGGGCTGACCGACCAGGTGCGCCTCGCCGGCAAGCTCACCCATGACAAGGTGATCGAGACCCTGAAGGATGCGACCCTATCCATGGCGCCGAGCTGGCATGTTTACCCTGAGGGCCTGCCCATGACGATCTATGAGGCGCTGGCCACCCGGACCCCGCTCGCCCTTTCCGACCACCCCATGTTCCAGCTCTACTTTAAAGAGACCCCGGCGGCGCGCATGGCGCCTGAACGCAACCCCAAAGCCCTGGCGGCCGCGATCAGGAAACTCATTACCGACGAGGCGGCCTACGCCGCCGCGTCGGAGGCGACCGGCGATCTTTGGAACAAGGTCAAATGCGACCTGACCTGGGGCATGCTGATCAAGGCATGGCTCGGCGAGGGCGGCATGAGCCTTGAGAGCATTCGGAAGGACAGCCTGTCCGGCCGGCTCGCGGAGCTCGGCTGATCCCCTAAATTAAAACGGCGGCCCCATGGGCCGCCGTTTCAATTCTTATCCGTTTGCGGATTATTCCGCCGCGTCGGCGGGCTCCATCGATTCTTCCGCCGCACTTTCAGCAGACGGGCCTTCAAGCTGCGGCGCGCTGGAGGATGCAGTGCGCTTTTGACGCTCTTCGAGCAGAACCTGGTCGCGGCGTTCAGCCTCGACCTGATGACGCGACATGGCCCCGCCCGTGCCGGCCGGGATGAGACGGCCAACGATGACGTTCTCTTTCAGGCCTTCGAGCGTGTCGATCTTGCCGTTGACAGCCGCATCGGTGAGAACGCGGGTCGTTTCCTGGAAGGACGCCGCCGAGATGAAGGAGCGCGTCTGCAGCGAGGCTTTGGTGATGCCGAGGAGAACCGGCACGGCCTGCGCCGGACGCTTGCCCTGATCTTCGAGCTTGGCGTTGGTTTCCTCGAATTCGAGCTTGTCGATCTGCTCCTCTTTCAGGAAGAGCGAATCGCCCGGTTCGGTGATCTCGACCTTCTGCAGCATCTGGCGAACGATCACCTCGATGTGCTTGTCGTTGATCGGCACGCCCTGCAGGCGATAGACTTCCTGGATCTCGTCGATGAGGAAGTCGGCGAGCGCCTCGATCCCCATGATCGCCAGAATGTCGTGCGGCGCCGGATTGCCGTCCATGAGGTACTCGCCCTTGGCGATGAAATCGCCGTCCTGGACCGCGATGTGGCGGCCTTTCGGGACGAGATAATCGGAAGGTTCGAGATTGTGATCGGACGGAATAATCCGGATACGGCGCTTGTTCTTGTAGTCGCGGCCGAATTCAACGCGGCCGTCGACATTGGCGATGATCGCGTGATCTTTCGGACGGCGGGCTTCGAAGAGTTCCGCAACGCGCGGCAGACCGCCCGTGATGTCGCGGGTCTTGGCGCCTTCCGTCGGGATACGCGACAAGGCATCGCCCGGATGGATGTCTTCGCCGTCCTCAACGGAGAGAATGGCGTCGACGGGAAGCTGGTAACGCGCTTCGCCGCCGGATGAGAGCTTCTTCGGTTTGCCGTTCGCATCGACGATGACGATGGCAGGCTTCAGGTCCGCCGCGCGCGGGTTCGCCCGCCAGTCGGTGACGACGCGGCTTGCAATACCCGTCGCCTCGTCGGCGACGACCTGCATGGAGAAGCCTTCCTGAAGGTCCTCGAACTTCACCTTGCCTTCGACCTCGGTGAGGATCGGCAGGGTGTAAGGATCCCAGTCCGCAAGACGCTGGCCGCGGGTGACTTTCGCCCCGTCGGCGACGCGCAGCTTGGCGCCATAGGAAACCTTGTAGGACGCGTGTTCCTTGCCGTCGCTGTCGAGAATTTTGACCAGCGTGTTGCGGCCCATAACGACGAAGTCGCCCTGGGAGTCCTTGAGGACGCTGCCGCCCTCAAGCTTGATGACGCCTTCATGGCTCGCCTCGATGAAGGAGGTGTCGCCAACCTGCGCCGTGCCGCCGACGTGGAAGGTCCGCATGGTGAGCTGCGTGCCCGGCTCGCCGATGGACTGCGCCGCGATAACGCCGACCGACTCGCCGATATTGACCGGACAGCCGCGCGCAAGGTCGCGGCCATAGCATTTGGCGCAGACCCCGACTTTTGAGTCACAAGTCAGCACCGAGCGCACGCGGATTTTCTGGAGACCTGAGCCTTCGATCTCCTCGGCCTGCGCTTCGTCGATCTCGTCATTGGCCTTGCCGAGAATCTCGCCCGTCGTCGGATGCTTGACGTCTTCAAGCAGCGTCCGGCCGAGAATAATCTGCGACAGGGGGACGACGATCTCGCCCGACTGCACGACGGCTTCCATGGTGATGCCGTTCGTTGTGCCGCAATCGGGTTCGCGCACGATACAGTCCTGCGCAACGTCGACGAGACGGCGGGTGAGATAGCCGGAGTTCGCGGTTTTGAGCGCAGTGTCCGCGAGACCTTTGCGCGCGCCGTGGGTCGAGTTGAAGTACTCGAGCACGGTGAGACCCTCTTTAAAGTTCGAGGTGATCGGCGTTTCGATGATCTCGCCCGACGGCTTGGCCATCAGACCGCGCATGGCGCCGAGCTGGCGCATCTGGGTCGGCGAACCGCGCGCGCCCGAATGAGACATCATGTAGATCGAGTTCGGCTCCATCTGGCGGCCGTCTTCTTCGAATTTCGTTTCCGAAATCTCCGCCATCATCGCGTCGGCGATCTTGTCGGTGCATTTCGCCCAAGCGTCGATGACCTTGTTGTATTTCTCGCCGCGGGTGATGAGGCCTTCAGCATATTGCTGTTCGAACTCGGAAACCTGCGCGCGAGTTTCGTCGACGAGCTTCTTCTTCGCCTCCGGAATGACGACGTCGTCCTTGCCGAAGGAAATGCCGGCCTTGCACGCTTCCTTGAAGCCGAGATCCATGATGTGGTCGGCGAAGATGACCGTCTTCTTCTGGCCGCAGTGACGGTAGACGATGTCGATGAGGCCCTGAATGGTCTTCTTGGTGAGAAGCTGGTTGATGACCGAGAACGGCACGTTCGAGTCGCGCGGCAGCACCTGCGCGACCTTCATGCGGCCCGGGGTGGTTTCGACGATTTCCGTATAGGTCTCGCCTTTTTCGTTAACGCCGGTCCAGCGCGCCTTGATCTTCGAATGCAAGGTGACGACGCCGGCGTTCAAGGCGTGCTCGATTTCCTGGATGGTGCCGAAGATCTTGCCCTCGCCCGGCTCGCCGGCCTTTTCCATCGTAATGTAATAGAGGCCGAGAACGATGTCCTGGCTCGGCACGATGATCGGCTTGCCGTTGGCGGGCGACAGGATGTTGTTGGTCGACATCATCAGAACGCGCGCTTCGAGCTGCGCTTCGAGCGACAGCGGGACGTGCACGGCCATCTGGTCGCCGTCGAAGTCGGCGTTGAACGCCGTACAGACAAGCGGGTGCAGCTGGATCGCCTTGCCTTCGATCAGTTTCGGCTCGAACGCCTGAATGCCGAGACGGTGCAGAGTCGGCGCGCGGTTCAGGAGAACCGGGTGCTCGCGAATGACTTCGTCGAGAATGTCCCAGACTTCCGGACGCTCTTTTTCGACGAGTTTCTTCGCCTGTTTCACGGTCGCGGAAAGACCCTTCGCATCGAGACGCGAATAGATGAACGGTTTGAAGAGTTCGAGCGCCATCTTCTTAGGCAGGCCGCACTCATGGAGTTTGAGTTCCGGACCGACGACGATGACCGAACGGCCGGAATAGTCGACGCGCTTGCCGAGAAGGTTCTGGCGGAAGCGCCCCTGCTTGCCTTTCAGCATGTCGGAGAGCGACTTCAGCGGGCGCTTGTTGGTGCCCGTGATGACGCGGCCGCGGCGGCCGTTGTCAAAGAGCGCATCGACGGACTCCTGCAGCATGCGCTTTTCGTTACGCACGATGATGTCCGGCGCGCGAAGCTCGATCAGGCGCTTCAGGCGGTTGTTGCGGTTGATGACCCGGCGATAGAGATCGTTGAGATCCGACGTCGCGAAGCGGCCGCCATCGAGCGGCACCAGCGGACGCAGCTCCGGCGGGATCACCGGAACGACCGTCATGATCATCCATTCCGGGCGGTTGCCGGATTCGAGGAACGCCGTGATGAGCTTCAGGCGCTTCGCGTATTTCTTGGTCTTAAGTTCGGAGGTCGACTCACCGATCTCGACGCGCAGTTTCTCGGCTTCCGCTTCCATATCGATGGCGGAGAGGATCTCACGGATCGCTTCGGCGCCGATGCCGGCGGTGAACGAGTCCTCGCCGAATTCTTCCTGCGCCTGAAGGTATTCCTCTTCGGTCAGGAGCTGGTTCGGCGCGAGGTTCGTGAGGCCTGGCTCGATGACGATGTACTGTTCGAAATAGAGCACGCGCTCCACATCTTTCAGCGTCATGTCGAGCATCAGCGAAATGCGGGATGGCAGCGACTTCAGGAACCAGATATGCGCGACGGGCGCGGCGAGCTCGATATGGCCCATGCGCTCGCGGCGAACCTTGGTCAGCGTCACTTCAACGCCGCACTTTTCGCAGACGATGCCTTTGTACTTCATGCGCTTGTACTTGCCGCACAGGCATTCGTAGTCCTTCGTCGGACCGAAGATGCGGGCGCAGAAGAGCCCGTCCCGCTCCGGCTTGAAGGTGCGGTAGTTGATGGTTTCAGGCTTTTTGATCTCGCCGAACGACCAGGAGAGGATTTTCTCCGGGCTCGCAAGCGAGATGCGGATCTTGTTGAACGTCTGCGCCGGCGCAGTGGGATTGAATACGTTCAGCAGTTCCTGTGACATGGGCGCCTCTTAACTTTCGGTTGCGGGCCATAATCCCCGCGAGTTCATCAAAGGGTGGAACGGGAAGCGCCGAGCGCTACCCGTTCTGAAGCTCGACATTGAGGCCGAGCGAACGCATCTCTTTCACCAACACGTTGAAGCTCTCAGGAATGCCCGCTTCGAAGCTGTCGTCGCCGCGGACGATGGCTTCGTAGACTTTCGTGCGGCCGGCGACGTCGTCCGACTTCACGGTCAGCATTTCCTGCAGCGTGTAGGCCGCGCCGTAGGCCTCGAGCGCCCAGACCTCCATTTCGCCGAAGCGCTGGCCGCCAAACTGGGCCTTGCCGCCGAGCGGCTGCTGCGTGACGAGCGAGTAAGGGCCGATGGAGCGCGCGTGGATCTTATCGTCGACCAGGTGGTGAAGCTTCAAGAGATACTTGTAGCCCACGGTCACCTTGCGGTTGAAGGACTCGCCCGTGCGGCCATCATAGAGCGTAACCTGACCCGACTCTTCGAGTCCGGCTTTGGTCAGCATGTCGATAATTTCCGACTCGCGGGCGCCGTCAAAGACCGGCGTCGCAATCGGAACCCCGCGGACGAGGTTCTGGCCGAGTTCTTTCAGCTCTTCGTTGGAGCGCGGCAGAACCTGATCTTCGCCATAGACATCTTTCAGTTTGGCGACGAGGTCTTCGCGGGTCGCCTGATCGTTGTTCCACTGCTCGAGCAGATTGTCGATCTGGCGGCCAAGACCGCGGCAGGCCCAGCCAAGGTGGGTTTCGAGAATCTGGCCGACATTCATGCGCGACGGCACGCCCAGCGGGTTCAACACGATGTCGACCGCGGTGCCGTCTTCAAGGAACGGCATGTCTTCCATGGGCGCGATTTTCGAGATGACGCCCTTGTTGCCGTGACGGCCGGCCATCTTGTCGCCCGGTTGAAGTTTCCGCTTCACCGCGACGAAGACCTTTACCATCTTCATCACGCCCGGCGGCAGTTCGTCGCCGCGCTTCAGCTTGTCGACCTTGTCTTCAAAGCGGGCTTCTAGGCGCGCTTTCGACTCGTCGAACTGCTTTTTCATGGCTTCGATCTCGGCCATCACCTTGTCGTCGGCGACGCCGATCTTCCACCACTGGCCTCTGGAAAGCTGGTTCTCGAGGACTTCCTCGGTGATCTTGCCTTTTTCAAAGCCTTTGGGGCCGGAGACGGCAGTCTTGCCTTCGAGCAGCGGCTTCAGACGGCCATAGACGTTGCGCTCAAGGATCGCGAGTTCGTCGTCGCGGTCTTTCGCGAGACGCTCGACTTCCTCACGCTCGATCGAGACCGCGCGCTCGTCCTTGTCGACGCCATGACGGTTGAAGACGCGGACTTCGACGACCGTGCCGGCAACGCCCGGGGGCAGCTTGAGCGACGTATCGCGCACGTCTGAGGCTTTCTCGCCGAAGATCGCGCGCAGGAGTTTTTCCTCCGGCGTCATCGGGCTTTCACCCTTCGGCGTAATCTTGCCGACGAGGATGTCGCCCGGATGAACCTCGGCGCCGATGGCGACGATGCCCGCTTCGTCGAGATTGCGCAGCGCTTCCTCCGAAACGTTCGGAATGTCGCGGGTGATCTCTTCCGGTCCAAGCTTGGTGTCGCGCGCCATCACTTCGAATTCCTCGATGTGAATGGACGTGAAGACGTCGTCGCGCACGATGCGTTCGGAGATGAGGATCGAGTCCTCGAAGTTGTAGCCGTTCCACGGCATGAACGCGACGAGAACGTTCTTGCCGAGCGCCAGTTCGCCGAGATCCGTCGACGGACCGTCAGCGATGATGTCGCCTTCGCGCACCTGATCGCCGATCTTCACCAGCGGCCGCTGGTTGATGCAGGTATTCTGGTTCGAGCGCTGGAACTTGCGGAGATTGTAGATGTCGACGCCCGGCTTGGTGGGGTCTTTTTCCTCCGTCGCGCGAATAACGATGCGCTGAGCGTCCACCTGCTCGACGACGCCAGGACGACGGGCGCCGATGGCGGCGCCGGAGTCACGAGCGACGATCGATTCCATGCCGGTGCCGACAAACGGCGCCTCAGCCTGGAGAAGCGGCACAGCCTGACGCTGCATGTTGGAGCCCATGAGCGCGCGGTTGGCGTCATCGTTCTCAAGGAACGGAATGAGCGCCGCGGCGACCGACACGAGCTGCTTCGGCGAGACGTCGATGTAAGCCACGTCTTCGCGCGGAACGAGGGTCGCATCGCCGCCGACGCGGCAGTTGACGAATTCGTTCACGAGCCGGCCATTGCCGTCGACTTCGGCGTTCGCCTGGGCGATAGCGAAGCGCTGTTCCTCCATGGCGGAAAGATAGACGACGTCGTCGGTCACCTTGCCGTCGATGACGCGGCGATAGGGGCTTTCAATGAAGCCGTATTTGTTGACCTGCGCATGGGTCGCGAGCGAGTTGATGAGACCGATATTCGGGCCTTCCGGCGTCTCGATCGGGCAGATCCGGCCATAGTGGGTCGGGTGAACGTCGCGGACTTCAAAGCCTGCGCGTTCGCGGGTGAGACCGCCCGGCCCAAGCGCTGAAAGACGGCGCTTGTGGGTGATCTCGGAGAGCGGGTTCGTCTGGTCCATGAACTGCGAAAGCTGGGACGAGCCGAAGAACTCGCGCACTGCCGCCGCCGCAGGCTTGGCGTTGATGAGGTCGTGCGGCATCAGCGTGTCGAGTTCAGCCGAGGACATACGCTCTTTAATGGCGCGCTCCATGCGAAGGAGACCGATGCGGTACTGGTTCTCCATAAGCTCGCCGACCGAGCGCACCCGGCGGTTGCCGAGATTGTCGATGTCGTCGATCTCGCCCTTGCCGTCGCGCAACTGCACGAGGGTTTTGAGGACCGCGAGGATGTCTTCCTTGCGGAGCGTCCTGAGCGTGTCCTCCGTCTCGAAGCCGAGGCGGATGTTCATTTTCACCCGGCCGACGGACGAGAGGTCGTAGCGTTCCGGATCGAAGAACAGCGAATAGAAAAGGCCCTCCGCCGTTTCCAGTGTCGGCGGCTCGCCCGGGCGCATGACGCGGTAAATGTCGATCAGCGCCATCTCGCGGTTGCGGTTCTTGTCCGCATTCAGCGAGTTGCGGATGTAGCCGCCGATATTGATGTGGTCGACGTCGATGGTGTCGAAAGAATTGACGCCGATTTCTTCAAGCGTCTCTATGTGATCCTTGCCGATCTCCTCGCCCGCCTCGGCGTAGATTTCGCCGGTGTCGAAGTTCACGAGGTCAGAGGCGAAATAACGGCCGATCATCTCCTCGTCGGAGAGGAGAAGGTCTTTGAGGCCGTCTTCTGCGAGTTTCTTCGCCGCGCGGGCCGACAGCTTCTTGCCGGCTTCGAGCACCACTTCGCCGTTCTTGGCGTTGATGAGGTCGCGCTCGACCTTCACGCCTTTCCAGCGGTCCGGATTGTACGGCATGGTCCAGCCGGTTTTGATCTTCTTGTGCGGGACGCGGTCATAGAACTCGTCGAGGATCTCTTCCTGATCCATGCCGAGGGCGTAGAGCAGCGTCGTCGCCGGCAGCTTGCGGCGGCGGTCGATGCGGACATTGACAATATCCTTGGCGTCGAACTCGAAATCGAGCCACGAGCCGCGGTAAGGAATGATCCGGGCGGCGAAGAGGAGCTTGCCCGAAGAGTGGGACTTGCCCTTGTCGTGGTCGAAGAAGACGCCGGGAGACCGGTGCATCTGGGAGACAATGACGCGCTCGGTGCCGTTGACGATGAAGGTGCCGTTGTCGGTCATGAGCGGCATGTCGCCCATGTAGACTTCCTGCTCCTTGATATCCTTGACGGATTTGGCGCCGGTTTCCTCGTCCACTTCAAAGACGATAAGGCGCAAGGTCACCTTGAGCGGCGCCGCGTAGGTCATGTCGCGCTGCTGGCACTCTTCGGTGTCGTATTTGGGCTCCTCGAATTCGTAGGAGACATATTCAAGGGTTGCAGTCTCAGTGAAATCCGAGATCGGGAAGACCGAGCGGAATACCGCTTCAAGACCTTCGAGCAGCCGGTCTTCGGGTTTGGCGAAGCGCTGCAGGAACTGTTCGTAGGAATCCTTTTGAACCTGGATCAGGTTCGGCATGGGGGCCGCGTCGCCGATGCGGCCGAAATTTTTTCGAATGCGTTTCTTCTCTACGAAGGATTGCGCCATAATATCCTCACAAGCGGATGTCAGCCGTTCAAGCGCGGTAGCGAACCCCGGCGGACAACAGGGTTAACGCATGCGCGAAAACCCGCCGGCCGGACCATGTTCGACCGCGGGTCGCGGGTGACTAAATTTTGATCTCGATTAACCGAAGCACTTCGCCGCAAAGCCTGAAGCCGCCGGTGGATGCCACCGGCGGCGAATGGGTGTAATAAGCACGCCCGGCCCCCTCCGCAACCCCTTTGGTAAAGAAAATGCGGAGAGTTTGAACGCGCCCGCTGGCTTTCGCCGAACCTACTTGAGTTCGACCTTTGCGCCAGCTGCTTCGAGCTTTTTCTTGATTTCTTCGGCTTCGCCTTTGGCGGCGGCTTCTTTCACCGTTTTGCCGCCGGCTTCGACGAGGTCTTTCGCTTCTTTCAGGCCGAGACCTGTGATCGCGCGAACTTCCTTGATCACTTCGATTTTCTTCGCGCCAGCGTCAACCAGCACGACGTCGAATTCGGTTTTCTCTTCAACCGCTTCGGCCGCCGCAGCCGGGCCCGCTGCGACCGCAACCGCGCCCGCCGCCGGCTCGATGCCGTACTCGTCTTTCAGGATGTTTTTCAGCTCAGCCGCTTCGAGAAGCGTGAGGCCGACAAGCTCTTCAGCCAGTTTTTTCAGATCAGCCATTGTCTTTAGTCCTTAGTTCGTTGATTGGGTTACAAAAATTGGTGCGAACGTTACGCCGCTTCGCGTTTCTCAAGGGTCTCCAGAATGCCGGCGATATTCGACGCCGGGGCGCTGATGGCGCCGGCGAGTTGTGCGCCAGGAGACGTGATCGCGAGAACGATAGAGGCGATGAGCTCTTCGCGAGACGGCATGGAGGCAAGCTGCTCCACCCCTTTCTCGTCCATGATCTCCTCGCCCATCGCGCCGCCGAGGATTTTGAGCTTCTCATTGTCCTTGGCGAATTTCTTGACGGCTTTCGCCGCCGCGACCGGGTCTTCAGAGAACGCAATGGCGGTCGGGCCCTGGAACAGGTCGGAAAGCTTTTCCGCCGGTTTTCCAGAGATCGCGATCTTGGCGAGACGATTCTTGACGATTTTCATGTTGGCGCCGACGCCGCGCAGCTCGCCGCGCAGAGACTCGAATTCAGCGACCGTCAGGCCGCCATTCGCCACCACGACAACCGTGTTCGCATCGAACACGCCGCCGATCCATTCGACCATTTCCGCCTTTTGGGTTCTGTCCATGAGGCAGGTCCTTTGGTTCAAACAAGGCCGGAAGACGCCCTCCGGCCCCAACAGTCCCCGTTGTTAACGGGGGGCTTCGAAATCAGCGCCTATGAGCGGAAACCAAAAAGGCTCCCGCGCTTGGCGCTGAGAGCCTGCCCCAGAAGGTCCTGCGGAAAGCGCGGCCATAAGACCGGCTGATCCTTTTCCCTCTGTCTATGCGGGAGATTAAGTAGGAAACCTACACCCGCAGTCTCGGACAGGTTTTCGCCGCTCGAAAGCGGCGAAGGCGGTCTCATACCGGCTTTTCGGTGGATTGCAAGCCCTGCTCCCGCAGTCCCGTCGCCAATATATGTCAGCCCTTTACCTTCGCGAACAGCGCCACGAGTTCGTTGAACTTTTCCCGCTGGTCCCTGGCGTCACCGGACGCGATCGCCTCCTCGACGCAGGAGGCCGCGTGGTCGGCCAGCACCGCATCCTCAACTCGCGATAGGGCGGCCTTCACCGCCTGAAGCTGCGTCAGGACATCGATGCAGTATCGGTCATCTTCGATCATTCGGGCCACGCCGCGCACCTGCCCTTCGATGCGGCTCAACCGCTTCAGGATTGAAGCCTTGTCGTGATGGGCCATCTAACGCTCCTGTGGCTTGCATATACCCTATGGGGGTATATATGGGACCTGTTTCATAAGAGTGAAAGTCTAATTTCATTCATCAAGGAAAGCCGTCATGTCCGAGCATTCTCATCACGGTCATCACCACGCTCACGCCGCCTGCCACAGAGAAAACGAAGGCGCCAGCGACAAGTCCGGCAAATACGACAATGTGCCGGCGGGGTATCACGGCGCTGTATACATGTGCCCCATGCATCCAGAGGTGCGGCAGACGAAGCCCGGCCCCTGCCCGATTTGCGGGATGGCGCTGGAGCCGGCGGGTGTTGCAGCCGGAGACGAGGACACGAGCGAACTCGACGACATGACGCGCCGCTTCTGGATCAGCGCCGCGCTGACCCTGCCGCTGTTCATCTACGCCATGGCCGACATGCTCCCCGGCGCGCCGTTGCATGATGTAAATCCCGGCGATTGGGCGCAGTGGATTCAGCTTTTGCTGGCGACGCCTGTCGTCCTCTGGGGCGGCTGGCCGCTCCTGCAGCGTGGCGCGCGATCGCTCCGCACCATGAATCTCAACATGTTCACGCTGATCGGACTGGGCGTCAGCGTCGCTTACCTCTTTTCGCTGGTCGCCACGCTGGCGCCCTCGATCTTTCCGCCGGCGTTTCGCGGTCATAGCGGCGGCGTCGCCCTCTATTACGAAGCCGCCGCCGTCATCACGACTCTGGTGCTGCTCGGGCAAGTGCTCGAACTGCGCGCGCGCAGCCAGACTTCCGGCGCCATCCGCGCGCTGCTCGAACTTGCGCCGCCGACCGCCAAGCGCATCAGCACAGACGGCGCCGAAGAAGAAGTCAGCGTTGAAGACGTCCAATCCGGCGACCGTTTGCGCGTGCGTCCCGGCGAGAAAGTGCCGGTCGACGGCAAAGTCGTCGAAGGCAAAAGCGCTGTCGACGAGTCCATGATCACCGGCGAACCGATGCCGGTTGAAAAGGCGCCCGGCGGCTCCGTCACCGGCGGCACGATCAACGGCGCCGGAGGATTCGTCATGGAGGCGACGCGGGTCGGCAAGGACACGCTCCTCTCGCAGATCGTTCACATGGTCGCAGAGGCGCAGCGAAGCCGCGCCCCGATTCAGCGCATCGCCGATCTCGTCGCCGCCTGGTTCGTCCCCGCCGTCATCGTCATCTCAATCATCACCTTTATCGTCTGGACTTTCGCAGGCCCGAAGCCGGCCTTCGCCTATGCGTTGGTCAACGCTGTCGCCGTTTTGATCATCGCCTGCCCCTGTGCGCTCGGTCTCGCGACGCCCATGTCGATCATGGTTGGCACAGGCAAAGGCGCGCAGCACGGCATCCTCATCAAGAACGCCGAAGCGCTGGAGCGGTTTGAGAAAGTCGACACCATTGTGGTGGACAAGACAGGCACGCTGACCGAAGGCAAGCCGAAACTTATCCTTGTCGAACCGGCCGGCGGCTTTGCCGAACATGATCTTTTGGCCGCGGCCGCAGCGGTTGAGATGGCGAGCGAACACCCTCTCGCGGAAGCCATTGTCGCCGGGGCCCGCGAGCGCGGCGTCAATGTTGCGCCAGCAACGGACTTCCAGTCCGTGACTGGGCAAGGCGCCAAAGCCAGTGTCGGCGGCCGAGCCATTGCGATCGGCAATGTGAAAATGATGGAAAGCGTCGGCGCGGATGCGTCTTCACTTTCAAAAGCCGCCGATGCGCATCGCGCGGAAGGACAGACCGTAATGTTCGTGGCAGTCAACGGCGAACTCGCAGGGTTGATTGGCGTCGCCGACCCCATCAAGGAGACGACCCCGGACGCCATTGCGCAGCTTCACCGCGCTGGCGTGCGCGTCGTCATGCTGACCGGCGACAACAGGAAAACCGCGGAGGCCGTCGCGAAGAAAATCGGCATCGATGAAGTTCACGCAGACGTCTCTCCGGAAGACAAGAACAGGATCGTGCGCGACCTTCAAAATTCCGGCGCCATCGTCGCCATGGCGGGCGACGGCGTCAACGATGCGCCTGCCCTCGCCCAGGCCGATGTGGGCGTCGCTATGGGCACCGGAACCGATGTCGCCATGGAAAGCGCCAGCGTGACGCTCGTCAAAGGCGATCTTAGAGGCGTTGCGCGCGCGCAGGCGCTGAGCCGCGCCACCATGCGCAACATCCGGCAAAACCTGTTCTTCGCTTTCGCCTATAACGCGGCGGGCGTGCCGATCGCCGCAGGCATTCTCTATCCGGTCTTCGGCATTCTCTTGAGCCCGATGATCGCCGCCGCTGCGATGAGCCTGTCTTCGGTCTCGGTGATCGGCAACGCACTGCGGCTGCGCTCGGCGAAGATCTGAACACCGTTAAGCTTGTGCGGCTTGCAATCCTGATCCGCGCCTGTCGCTCAACACGCCATGGCATGCGAATGCGCCGCGTTTCTCGTCATGCGGCGCATCGAAGGGCGACGGCTCGCCGGTCGCCTCTTCCCAGCTAAGGGTCTTGACGCCGTCCGGCGTGCACATGACGAGCGCAAAACCGTCACCTTCTTGCGCAAAGCTGGTTCCCGCCGGAAGAAGTTGCGAAACGGCAAAGAGGGCGACGAGCGCGCGCAACAGAGAGATGCGCGTCAAAATCCTCCGCCCGCTATGTCTCGAGAAACGGAACACTGCCGCCGCATCCTTTATAGCTCGCGGCACTAGACGCCATTTCGGCGCAAGCGGCAATCGCAAAGGGCGGCCTTAGTGACGCAGCCCTGACGAAGTTGAGGTTGGAAATCCCGACTAAATCACGGGAAGCGGCTGCGCAGCGGCCAGATCGTCTGCGGGCGGCGCATCCATATCGGCAAGCGTCACGCCATGATGATGGCTGTGCTCTTCCGGCGCCTCGCTGGTCGCGGGCGCAGCTGCATCATCCGCCGACGCAATTTCGTGAGCGCCGTGATTTTGTTCAGCTAAAGCGTCGATCCCTTGATCGAGATCAATGACATCGTTTTCAAGCTCGCCGGCGTAGCCGTGATCGTTGTAAGACTCTTCCGCCGCCGGAAGACTGGCTTGGGGCGCCATATGTTCCGCATGACCGTTGACGGCGGCGGGTGCATTGTGACCACCGTGGGCGGTCGCCTTATGCGCTGACATGTCATGGCCAGCGTCGTGAGCGCTATGCTCGGAATGTTGCGTTGAGCCAGGCGCTTGATGCTGGCCGGACGCGTGTTCGCTGTCAGCTGCGTGATGCTCTGAGGCGGTTACGTCATGGTTCTGGTGAGACGCATGCCCCTGCTGGTGACCGGAATGGACCGCGGCGTGCTCTGCGCCATGGCTTCCCGCAGCATCATGAGCGGTATGGTCGACCGTTATTGCATTTTGCGCATCGTGACCGTCATGCTTGTCATGGTCGCGCGCATATTGATTGGCGAAACGCGAGGCGAACGGATCGGCGAGATAAGATGAATAGCCGAAATGGCCGCCGTGATCGCTTCCTGACAACGCGGCATGATCGTGCTCGTCGCCTGACTCATAACTCAAGCCGGGCAGGCAGTCCTCTCCGAAAGCGGAAAGATCGTCCACCGCAACGAGTCCCGCAAGCGGATCGAATTCCTCTTCTTTCGCCGCTGCGGAGACCAGCGACGCGCTGAGCGCCGCCGTAAGGCTGAGCGTTGGGGATTTGCCTTTGTTGAGCGCCGCCTGAAAGGCTTTGCGCGCGCGGGCGTTTTTCAGGACGGAAGCAAGCGCGGCGATGTCTGATACGTCCGGAACGAGCGCCTTGAGCGGCATATAGGGAAACTCCACGGAACCTGTGACACGCGTGATATCCCGGATTCATTGAAAATCCGGCGCGGGGATGCCGACAATTTTAATTGCCGGAGAACGATTAGATAACGTTTTAGCGAGCCCTCAAATCATCTGGCCAACTCTACCGGGCGCTCGTCCTTTAATCCGTCCTGAATATCGTCGTTTCCGCTTACTGCCTCTGCGCGGGATCCTTGCTGACCGTCTTCCGGCGCCCGGCTCACGCCCGCGCTCTCATCCTTGCGGAGTTCTTCGGCCATCGCCTCGATCAGATCGTCGGCGTCGAAATCGGGGAGATCATTATCTTCCATGTCATACCCGTGAGTGTCGGCGTGACTCTCATAGAGTAAACCGCATCGCTAAAAATACCCGTTCGAGAATTACAATCTCTTAGGGATGGCCGGATGCGCGCTTCCCGAAAGAAACGCGCCCGTAACGATGCCAGCCTTAAGCCCTAAAACAAAAACGGCCCCGCGAAGGGGCCGTTTTCGCTATTCAATTGTTCATGCAGCTTAAGCTGCGCCAGTCGACGTATCGATCTTGACGCCCGGGCCCATTGTGGACGAGAGCGCAATCTTTTTCAGATATGTGCCTTTGGCGCCCGCGGGTTTGGCTTTCGTCACTGCATCGATGAATGCTTTCACGTTTTCGGCAATGGCTTTTTCATCGAAGCTCGCCTTGCCAACGCCGGCATGGATGATCCCGGCCTTCTCGACGCGGAACTCGACGGCGCCGCCTTTTGAGTCTTTGACCGCCTTGGCGACGTCTGGCGTCACGGTGCCGACTTTCGGGTTCGGCATCAGGCCGCGCGGGCCCAGCACCTTACCGAGACGGCCGACGACGCCCATCATGTCCGGGGTCGCGATGACGCGGTCGAAATCCATGAAGCCGTCCTGAATTTTCTGCATCAGGTCTTCCGCGCCGACAATATCGGCGCCGGCGGCCGTCGCTTCTTCGGCCTTCTTGTCTTTTGCGAAGACGGCGACTCGCACCGTGCGGCCCGTGCCGTTCGGAAGGGCAACGACGCCGCGCACCATCTGGTCGGCGTGACGCGGATCGACGCCGAGATTCATGGCGATCTCGATCGTTTCATCGAACTTCGCGCTGGCGTTCGCTTTCACCGCTTTCACGGCTTCTTCAACCGTGTGCAGTTTTTCGCGGTCGACGCCTTCGCGCGCTTTGCGGATTCTTTTTCCTGGTTTCGCCATTGCCGTTACCCCTGCACCTCGAGGCCCATGGCCCGCGCTGACCCCATGATGATCTTCGTCGCCGCGTCGAGATCATTGGCGTTGAGATCTTTCATTTTCGCTTCGGCGATTTCACGGCATTGCGCCGTTGTCACCGTGCCGGCGACAGCTTTGCCCGGCGTCTGACCGCCCTTTTGCAGCTTCGCCGCTTTCTTGAGGTAATAAGACGCCGGCGGCGTCTTCATCACGAAGGTGAACGACTTGTCGGAAAAGATGGTGATGATGACCGGAACCGGCATCCCCTTTTCCATCTCCTGCGACTTGGCGTTAAACGCCTTGCAGAATTCCATGATGTTGAGACCGCGCTGGCCGAGCGCAGGACCGATCGGGGGTGACGGTGTCGCCGATCCCGCCGGCACCTGAAGCTTCAGGTAGCCTGAGATTTTCTTCGCCATTTTGTAGCCTTCTCGTTTGCTATTGGCGGAAGCCGACTTAACGGCGACCGCCCGTTGAAGGGCCGCGGTGCGGTTCGAGCTGGACTTAACCCGAAAACCTCCCGCGAAGGCGCGCTTCCTAAAGGAGGCGGACCGTGTTCGCAAGAGCGAAAAAGCCGTAATTTGGGGAAGGAATAAAAACGGGCGGCCCCTATGGGGGACTTGGGACCGCCCGCTACGCAACTCTACGGTACTGATACGCTACTGAGCACTCGAGAATCTGGCGGAGCCGCCGCTCTCAGGTGATGTTATACAATTACATTCGTTAAGATGCAAGCGGATGGAAAATTCCCCTCAGAGGGGAGAGAGAAACTCTGAGGGGAAAGTCAGTTTTGGAGAAACCCTTCACTGGCCGGGCAAGAGAGGGGGAGATGTTCCCGGCCGAAGGGTACGCAACTTATGAGGGGCGGCGAGACGAGATCAGCACGGGGGAGAGAGAACGCCGACCCGCCTCGCCTACGCGCGGTAAACACAACGCCCTCGCGGTGAGTGGAATATTGCAACGACTTGGCCAGAAGTCGCGGCGAAAATGTGTCTTTTTTACGTTACAAGATCACATAATATTAATGCTTCTTACGCTCGCCATGAGCATAAATTGCTTATGTTATTGAATATAATGCTATTTTGAAGAAAGTATCAGTTGTTACGATTTTTGCTGGTTTTGTAACAATTGGTCGGGGCCGTCTCCGCAGTCCCCTCATCGGTCGGCGCCAATTCCGCATCGATGAGGTTCACGAAAAACTCCCGGACCAGCGGAACCTTGCCGACAAGAGGCAGATTGGCGGCGGTCCGGTCGCGCCTGTGCACCGCGCGCAGGCCGCAACCGGCGATGAGCCGCTCGAACATGGCCACAGTCATGCGGTTCATGCCTGGGGACCAGCTTGCTGCGCCATCGTCCCGGTATAGTCTGCGGATGTGGAAGACGGTCTTTTCGGAAAACAGGAGATTGATCCACGGCGCGCGGGTGAAGAAGTGCATGTGATGGCCGTAGGGCGCCATCCACAGCGGCCCAAAGCTGACATAAATCCGCCCGCCCGGCGCCAGCGCTTGCCGCATCTCGCGAAGGTTCTCTTCAGGGCTGATGAAGTGCTCCATGGCGTTGAGCGAGATGACGATGTCGAACTTGCCCGAAACACGCTCCGCGAAAGCGACATTCCGGACGCCCTCCTTCGACGCCAGCGCCTCCCCATGGGCGCGCCGGTTCGCCTCGATCTCGACGCCGAGCACTTGTTGCGCCCCCGCCTTCGCCAGCGCCACCGATTGAAACCCGTCGCCGCAGCCATAATCGAGAACGCGTTTGCCTTTCGCTTTTTCAGCAAAGCCCGGAAACGCTTCTTCAAGCTGCGCCAGCGCCGTTTCAACGGACCATTGCCGCGTCGGTGCAGCGTAACGCGACGTCTTGTCGACGTCGTCCGGATGATCGGAAAACGCGAGCAGGAGGCGCTCGCCGAAACTCAAAGACCCGAGCTTTTCAGAAGCGAGCGCGAATTTGCTCTTGCGCGTCATTCCTTAAAGCAGCATCGCCGCCGGCTCTTCGATGAACCCCTTGAACGCCGCCAGGAACTCCGCGCCGACCGCGCCGTCGACGACACGGTGATCGCAAGTCAAAGTCACCGTCATCATGGTGCGGATGACCATTTCACCGTTGCGCACAACGACGCGCTCCTCCCCCGCGCCCACCGACATGATCGCGCCATGGGGCTGGTTCACGATGGAGGCGAAAGACGTGATCCCGAACATGCCAAGGTTCGAGACGGAGAACGTGCCGCCCTGATATTCCTCGGGCTTCAATTTCTTCTGACGCGCGCGGCCCGCCATATCCTTGATCTCGGCGGAAATCTGCTTGAGGCCTTTTTCTTCAGCCTTCCAGACGATAGGGGTGATGAGCCCGCCCTCAATCGCCACCGCGACGCCGATATCGGCGTGCTTATGGAAGAGCAGCGCCTCGTCCGTGTAGGTCGCATTCGCGGCCGGGACTTTCTTCAGCGCCATGGCCGACGCCTTGATGATGAAATCGTTCACCGACAGCTTGAAGGCGTCATCGCCTTCCTTGGGCGAGGTCGCGTTGATGCGCGCGCGCGCCGCAAGGAGATTGTCTAGCTCCACATCGATGTTGAGCGGGAAATGCGGAACTTCCTGATTGAAGCTCTGCGTGAGGCGGCGCGCGATGGTTTTGCGCATGCCGTCGAGCTTGACCGCCGTATAGCTGTCTTCCGGGTAAAGTCGCGGATCGACAGAGGCCGGCGCGATCTGCGCAGGCTTCGCCGCCGCCGGGGCCTTCGACGGAACGCCTTCCTTCAGCGCTTTCTCAACATCGCGCTTGACGATGCGGCCATGGGGGCCGGTTCCTGCGCCGGACAGCGCCGAGAGATCGAGCCCTTCGTTTTTCGCGATACGTTTCGCCAGCGGCGACGCCATGATCCGGCCGTTGGATTTCGGCGTCTCCGGTTTCTGAGCGCTTTCCTGCTTCGGCGCAGGTGCAGCGGCGCCGTTTGCAGGCTTAGCCTCTTGCTTAGGCGCCTCAGTTTTTTCTTCTTTCTTCTCTTCCTTCGCCGGAGCCGATCCGCCGCCATTGCCTGTTTCGAGAGCGCTCACATCAATGTCGCCGGCGCTTTCGCCGTCCTCCAGGAGGACGGCGATGGGCGCGTTCACTTTCACATTCTCCGTGCCCTCGGCGACGATGATCTTGCCGACGGTCCCCTCGTCCACCGCCTCGACTTCCATGGTCGCCTTGTCAGTTTCGATTTCGGCGATGACGTCGCCGGAGGAGACCTTGTCGCCTTCCTTCACGTTCCATTTGGAAAGCGTGCCTTCCTCCATGGTCGGCGACAATGCGGGCATCAGGATCGGGGTTGGCATGCCGTTAGTCCTTGTACATGACGGTCTTCACCGCCTTGACGATCTTGTCCGCGTTCGGAAGGCTCAAGACTTCGAGATTGGCGGCGTAGGGAAGCGGCGCGTCTTCCTGCGTCACGCGCGCGGGCGGCGCGTCGAGATAGTCGAAGGCGTGTTGCGTCACCTGCCAGCCGACTTCGGCGCCGACGCCGCAGGGCGCCCATCCTTCTTCGACGGTGACGACGCGATTTGTTTTGCGCACCGATTCAAGCACGGTTTCGACATCCATGGGACGCAGCGTCCGGAGGTCGACGACTTCCGCGGAAATCCCGTCTTCTTCGAGCTTTGCAGCCGCTTCGAGCGAGAATTTCACGCCGCGGGAATAGGAAACTATGGTGACGTCGGTTCCTTCGCGGGCGACCTTGGCCTTGCCGATGGGCAGCACCCAGTCTTCGACCTGGGGCACATCCATTGTGTCTCCATAGAGCAGCTCATGTTCGAGGAAGACGACTGGATTCGGGTCCCGGATCGCGGCTTTCAACAGGCCCTTCGCGTCCGACGCCGAGTAAGGCGAAATGACAATGAGGCCCGGAATGTTCGAATACCACGCGGCGTAGTCCTGGGAGTGCTGAGCGGCGACGCGGCTCGCGGCGGCGTTCGGCCCTCGAAACACGATGGGCGACCCCATCTGTCCGCCGGACATGTAACGGGTTTTCGCCGCGGAGTTGATGATGTGGTCGATCGCCTGCATCGCGAAGTTCCACGTCATGAACTCGACAATGGGTTTCAGCCCTGCAAAGGCAGCGCCGACGCCGAGACCGGCGAAGCCGTATTCAGTGATCGGCGTGTCCACAACGCGCTTCGGCCCGAACTCGTCGAGGAGCCCACGCGAAACTTTATAGGCGCCCTGATATTCCGCGACTTCCTCGCCCATGAGAAAGACGTCCGGGTCGCGGCGCATCTCCTCGGCCATGGCGTCGCGCAGCGCGTCGCGGATCGTCGTCGGGACCATCTCCACATCGGCGGGAAGCTCCGGATCGGCGGCAGCGGCAACTTTTGGCTGAGGGGTTTGGATCTCCTCCCCACCCTCATCGCCGCCTTTCTCTGATTCCGGCGCTTTCGCCTGGGAATCTTCTTTTGTAGGCTCCTGGGCCGCGCCGGCGCCATTCAGCTTCGAGAGGTCGATGTCGTCGGCGCTCTCGCCCTCCTCCACCAGAACGGCGATGGGGTCATTGACCTTTACGTTTTCCGTCCCCTCGGCGACGAGGATCTTGCCGACGACGCCCTCGTCCACCGCCTCGACCTCCATGGTCGCCTTGTCGGTCTCGATTTCGGCGATGACGTCCCCGGAAGAGACCTTGTCCCCCTCCTTCACATTCCACTTGGCGAGGGTGCCCTCTTCCGTCGTCGGCGAGAGGGCGGGCATGAGGATCGGCGTTGGCATTGATATGTCTCGGCTTTCCGTTTGAGGCGGGAGGACCCTCCCGCGCGCGCCCTTCCTAGCCGTTCGCGGCGGAAGCCGACAAGAGCAAATCCGCGCAGCTAAATCCATAATATAGATGCAGAATATGCTTGTTGCGGCGCGCAAACCCGCCGGAACGCGACGAATGCGCAAGCTGACGCGGCGGAACGATCTCGCCACTTTCGGGGAACGGCGCCATAGTCACGCCCAGGGGACCAACCTGTTGCCATATCTCGGAGGGGCGCGACATGAGACTTTTAGGAAAGATTTTCGGCGGGCTTTTGCTGCTTGTCATTCTGGCGGCCGTCGGGGCCTCCATGTGGTTCTGGTTCACGCCGGTCGGCGTCAACAACTACATCAACAAGGTGACCATCCAGTTCGCCGCCGACACGCCGGAACTCATGACGGGGCTTGGCCTGGTCGACAATACGCCGCTCGATTTCCATTCGGGCAAGCTGTCCGACTACACCAAGGCGAAGGACGAAAAGGACCTCGCCAAGCTGAAAAAGGCGCGGGCCGGCCTCGACAAATACGGGCCCGACGGCCTCGAAGGCCAGGAGCTTCTATCCTGGAAGATCACTGCCTGGTTTTTCGACGATCTCATCCGTCAGGCGGAAATGGAATATGGCGGCTATCGCGTGGTCCAGAATTCCGGCGCCACCGTCGACCTGCCGCAGTTTCTCACCGACCTTCACGTCATCAAGAACGAGAAAAGCGTCAAGCGCTACATCTCGCGCGTCAATGAATTCGGCCGCGTGCTGCGCGAAGTGAAGGCCCGTGTCGAAGACGACCGCGCCCATGGCGTCATCCCGCCGGATTTCATCATCGAAAAGTCGCTGGGCGTGATGCGCAATTTCATCGAAGGCGGGGCCTCGCAGAACGCGCTGGTCACCACTCTGCCGAGAAAACTCGACGACATCGGACTCTCGGAAGAGAAAAAGGCCGACTACATCGCGCAAACGACGGCCGCCGTAGAAACCGAAGTTATACCCGGTTATGAAGCGATGATCTCGCTTTACGAGGAGATGCTTCAGGAAACCGATCATAACGCCGGCATCTGGCGCATTCCCGACGGCGACAAGGTTTACGCTATCGCGCTTAAATCCAATACGACGACGGACATGACCGCCGACGAAATCCATGAGGTTGGCGTCGCCGAAGTCGCCCGCATCGAAGCGGAAATGAACGACATCCTCGTTGCGGAGGGATACACTGAAGGAACGGTTTCCGAGCGGGTGAAAGCGCTGATGACCGATCCTGCGCACAACTTCCCGAATGACGACGAAGGCCGTCAGCAGATGCTCGACTATCTCGTCGAACTGAATGAGGAAGTCATGGCGAAAGCGCCGGAGTTCTTCATCACCCTGCCCGACCAGCCGCTCGAAATCCTGCGGGTGCCGGAATATTCTGAGGACTCCGCTCCCGGCGGTTATTATCAGGGACCGGCGCTCGACGGCTCGCGTCCCGGCCGGTTCTTCATCAACCTCAAAAATACGGCGGACAATCCGCGCTGGACCCTGCCGACGCTCCTCTATCACGAGGCGGCCCCGGGCCATCATTTCCAGATTTCCGTCGCGCAGAAGATCAAGAACGTGCCGCTGCTGCGCACCCTGTCGCCTTTCAGCGCCTATACGGAAGGCTGGGGGCTTTACGCCGAACGTATCGCCTCGCTCGACATGGGCATGTATGAGGACGATCCGCTCGGCGATCTCGGCCGGCTCCAGGGCGAGATGTTCCGCGCCGTGCGTCTGGTGGTCGACACGGGGATGCACGCCAAGAAATGGTCGCGGGAAGAAGCGATCGCCTACATGATCGAAAAAACCGGCAACACTGAAGATGACGTGACACGCGAAATCGAACGCTACGTCGTCTGGCCGGGACAGGCCACCGCTTACAAGACGGGCCAGCTCGCAATCCTCGACATCCGCGCCAAGGCGGAGGAAGAACTCGGCGATAAGTTCAACCTGCGCGAGTTCAACGAAATGATCCTGATGAACGGCGCCATGCCGCTCGACATCCTGCGGGAGGTCGCAGACGAGTGGATCGCGGAACAAAAGGCTTAAGTCATGGCCGGGACGCCCGAAAACGCAAAGCCGAGAGTGATCCTCTGGACTTTCGTTTTCGGGCTTGTCCTGAACATCCTTGGCTGGCTGGGCAACAACCTATGGCTCGGTCAGCTATGGGACGAAACCGGCGCAGCCGCGCAAGCGGCCTTTGTGGCCCCGTGGCCGCCGCTCGTAAAGGAAGTCATCAGCCTCCTTTCAGACTTCATCTACGCCTTCGCCATGGTCTGGATTTTCTCTCACGCAAAGGAAAAAACCGTCGCCTTCGCGCTGAAGCTCGCTTTCGTGATCTGGCTGGCGGGGGCGGCGCTCGTCTATCTGGTGATGGTTAATTCCGGCTTCCTGCCGCTTGAAATTTCCGTCAAAACCTCGCTCCTAGCGCTGGCGACGTTTCTTTTGGCGGCCCCGCTGCTCCCCGCGGTCATCAAAAACTAACCGCAACCCTTTACTTTTCAGCGCGTTAACTTGATGCCTGTCAAAGCGCAACGGCCTGTTCTATGCATGCTGCAGGGCAGTAACGAGTGGATAAACAAAGGCGCGAAGTCATGTCGTATCTTCCCCGCAACCCCAAGGACCCGACCCTTTTCGATTTTGACGCGGTCAAGGATCTCGGCGCGGAGCTGTACGAGAAATATATCTCCGGCGATCCCTTTCCGCATATCGCGATCGACAACTTCCTTCCCGAAAATCTGATCGATCTTTGCATCGAAAAGTTTCCGGAGCGGCCGGACCCGGGCAGCGAAAGCTTCAACCGCGATCAGGAGCGCTACAAGACGAGCTACCATCCGGACAATATGGAGCCCGAACTGCGGCATCTTTTCTACGCTTTCAATTCGCGGCCCTTCATCCGCATCATCGAGAACATTTCCGGCATCAGGGGCCTTATTCCCGATCCGTTTTTCCTTGGCGGCGGTTTCCACGAGACGCGTCAGGGCGGTCATCTCGACATGCACGCGGATTTTAACCATCACAAGCCGCTCGATCTCGAACGCCGCATCAACGTCCTCATCTATCTCAACCGGGACTGGAAGGACGAATATGGCGGCCAGCTTGAGCTGTGGCGCACCGACATGTCGGAACAGGTTCAAAGCATTACGCCCATCGCCAATCGCTGCGTCATGTTCACCACGACCCAGCAGTCGATGCATGGACATCCGCAGCCGGTTAATCATCCGGACGGCAAGTCGCGGCGGTCCATCGCACTCTATTATTACACCGCCACCTGGAACGCGACGAAGGCGTCCAAAACGACCCAGTTCCACGCCCGCCCGAACACGCAAGACCGTCCGGACTGGCAGGTGCGGACCAATGAGCTCATCGGCGACATCACGCCGCCGGTGCTGATGCGCCAGCTCGCCAAGGTCCATTACCGGCTCTCTCGCGGCCAGCGTAAGCAAAACGGCGCATAAGGCCGGCTCCACGAATGCGCCCTTGCGGAAAGGGGGGCTTTCCGTTATGTCCCGGCCCCTTCCGCCGGCCCGTCTTGCCCTGTCTTTGACATTGCGGCCCGGCTTCCTAAATAAGGCCCGGTCGCCGGGCTTCGCCGGACGCAAAAGAGCACTCTCATGACCGCCGTCATTCTTACGATTCACACCCTTATCGTGATCGCCCTGATCGGCGTCGTGCTCCTGCAGCGCTCCGATGGCGGCGCGCTCGGCCTTGGCGGCGGCGGAGGCGGCGGTTTCATGACCGGCCGCGGCGCGGCGAATGCGCTGACCCGCACCACCTCGATATTGGCGGCGGCTTTTTTCGCCACGTCCCTGATTCTCGCGATCCGGGCCGGAGCCGGCGAAGACGATCAGCGGGTGATCGATGAACTGACGGGCGCGGCGAGCGCTCCGGCAGTGGAAACATCCAACGAGCCCCGCGAAGTCACCACAGACGATCTTCTCAACGACCTCGGGTCAGAGGATGCGCCCGCCGGCGAGCCCGCGACCACGGAAGACCTTCTCAACGATCTCGGCGTCGAGACCGCGCCTGCAGAGGAAGCCCCGGCGGAAGAAGCCCCTGCAGAAGAAGAAACCCCGCAGGAATAAACGGCTTCAATAAACGGCTTCCGGGGCTTTTTCGGTTCTATCAAAAATAGCGTTTGATTGGCGCGGAATCTTCGCTAAGACGGAGCTCCATGGCGCGGTACATATTCATTACCGGCGGCGTGGTGTCGTCCCTCGGAAAAGGTGTTGCTTCGGCGGCGTTGGGCGCGCTCCTTCAGGCGCGCGGCTACAAGGTCCGTTTGAGAAAGCTCGACCCCTATCTGAATGTCGATCCCGGCACCATGTCGCCCTATCAGCACGGCGAAGTCTTCGTCACCGATGACGGGGCGGAGACCGATCTCGATCTCGGTCATTATGAGCGCTTCACCGGCGTCTCGGCGTCGAAAGGCGACAACGTCACCACGGGACAGATCTATTCGCGCATTCTCGAAAAAGAGCGGCGCGGCGATTATCTCGGCGCGACGGTGCAGGTGATCCCGCACGTCACCGACGCCATCAAGCAATTCGTCCTCTCCGACGCCGGCGGCGCGGATTTCGTCCTCTGCGAGATCGGCGGCACGGTCGGCGACATCGAGGCGCTGCCCTTCTTCGAAGCGATCCGCCAGCTCGGCAACGAGCTTCCCCGCGGCGACGCGGTTTATGTGCACCTGACCCTGATGCCCTTCATCCCGTCGGCGGGCGAACTTAAAACCAAGCCGACGCAGCATTCCGTGCGCGAGCTTCGCGCCATCGGCATCCAGCCGGATGTGTTGCTGGTGCGCGCGGACCGGGACATTCCGGAAAGCGAGCGCAAAAAAATCGCCCTCTTCTGCAACGTCCGCTCTTCCGCCGTCGTGCAGGCGCTCGACTGCCGCACCATCTACGAAGTGCCCCTCACCTATCACAAGGAAGGCTTCGATAGCGAAGTGCTTGCCGCTTTTGGGGTGAAGAACCCGCCCGAGCCGAAGCTTGAAGGCTGGGAGAACATCGTTCACCGCGTGACGGCGCCCGACGGCGAAGTCACCATCGCTGTCGTCGGCAAATACACGGTGCTGAAAGACGCCTACAAATCGCTTATCGAGGCGATTGCCCATGGCGGCATCGCCAACAATGTGCGCGTCAATATCGAATGGATCGAAAGCGATACATTCGAGAAAGAAGAAGAGGCGATCTCCGCGCTTGAAGGCGTGCACGGCATTCTGGTGCCCGGCGGCTTCGGCGAGCGCGGCGCCGAAGGCAAGATCAAGGCGGCGAAATTCGCGCGCGAAAAAGAAATTCCGTATTTCGGCATCTGTTACGGCATGCAGATGGCTGTGATCGAAGCCGCGCGCAATCTCGTCGGCGAGAAAGACGCGAGCTCGTCGGAGTTTTCACATTGCGCCAAGCCGGTTGTCGGCCTGATGACGGAATGGGTGCGCGGCAACGAGACGGAAACCCGCAAACAGGACGGCGATCTTGGCGGCACCATGCGCCTCGGCGCCTATCCTGCGAAACTGAAGCCTGGCAGCCGCGTCGCCGAGATCTACGGCGCCAGCGACATTTCCGAGCGCCACCGGCACCGTTTCGAGGTCGACATGGCCTGGGCCGGGCGTTTAGCGCAGCATGGGGTCGTCTTTTCGGGAACCTCTCCGGACGGCGAATTGCCGGAAATCATGGAGATTCCCGATCATCCCTGGTTCATCGGCGTGCAATATCACCCGGAGTTAAAGTCCAGGCCCTTCGACCCGCATCCGCTGTTCGCGTCCTTCATCGACGCCGCAGTGAAGCGTTCGCGCCTCGTCTAAACTTCCCTTTTCAGGCGAATTCATGGCCGGTGATCCCGGCGCCCGTGAATTTTGGGAAAACTTTGCAGAAAATTTGTCTTAAATGCGGAACGACCTGCGGTTTTTCACGTTCGACTCCCATGTGCAGTTCCAACACCGGGAGACCCAACTAATATGAAATTTCGTTCTTTAATCATCGCCGCCGCAGCGCTGGCTTCCTCTGCCGGCGCGGCCAATGCGGCAACATTTGTGTTCAAAGGCGACGGCAACAACGTCACGCCCCTCGGTGCCGAAGGCGTCGACTATGTGAGAGATTGCGGCACCGCCGGCTCGGATTACTGCACCATCGATCACGCAGCAGGCTTCGACTATGAGCTTGACGGCATCGCCCTCAATGTCGTCGCCTATGCTGATGGCGGCGCCACGCGCCTCATTCAGGACGTTGTTCCGGGCGATTCAGGCCTCGGCGCCTATTCCGAGTCCAACGCCAATGACGACCAGACGCAAGCCGACAGCAACGAAGCGATTGAGTTTACTTTCGACGATGTTGTCACGCTTACCGATGTGGAATTCAACGCCGGCGGCGACGTCAACTGCTCGAGCTTCGGCGATGAGGGCCCTTGCGGCGATTTCCGTCTGACCATCGACGGCATGGTCATCGGCGTTCTCGCTGCAGAAGACATGATCGCCAATCTCGGCACAGGCATGTCGTTCCTCCTTGAAGCGATCACGCCGGAAGCCGGCTTTACCATCGCACAGTTCACCACGTCGGTCAGCGATGTGCCGGTTCCAGCCGCATTGCCGCTCCTGCTCTCAGGCATCGCGGGCCTCGGCTTCGCCTCGCGCCGGCGCCGCGATCCCCTCGCCGTCAAGTAACGCTCTCCCCTCGGAGCAGACTCGGCGCCGCAGCTTCCGGCTGCGGCGCTTTTTCTTTGCCCAGCTTTTGCCTGGCCGCGCGGACGGCTGTAAGCTCCGGAGCGCGGCAAAAGGAGATTTCGGCCTTGCATCAATCCGTTCTCGTGACCGGCGCGTCTAGCGGCATCGGTGAAGAATGCGCCGTCTTCCTCGCCCATAAAGGCTTTCGGGTCTTCGCCGCGGCGCGGCGCCTCGACAAGCTGAAGGAGCTGACAGCAGTGGGCGCTGGCCGCATCACGCCGCTCCAGATGGATGTCACCGAGAAAACGTCCATCGACGCCGCCCTTGCCAGGGTCGCCGAAGACGGCGCGCCGCTTTACGGCCTCGTCAACAATGCCGGCGCGTCGGCCATGGGGCCCGTTGAAAAGCTGCCGCTCTCGGAATGGCGCGCGACATTCGAAACCAATGTCTTCGGGCTCGTCGCGGTGACGCAGGCGGTGCTGCCGCAGATGCGGGAGGCGGGGCGCGGGCGCATCGTCAATATCGGCTCGCTGACGGGCCGCATCGCCTCGCCATTTCAGGGCGCCTACGCGGCGACCAAACACGCCGTCGAGGGACTCTCGGACTCGTTGCGGCGCGAACTCGTGCCCTATGGCGTCAAGGTCTCGGTCGTGCGTCCCGGCGCCATCAACACGCCCTTCGGCGCCCATGAAGCCGAGATGCTGGCAACCTACGAGGCCGATGAGTCTTACGGCGATCAGGTGAAGGCGTTCAAGGCGTGGTTTTCCAAGCAGCATCCGAACGCGCCGTCGCCCGTCGTGGTCGCGGAAGCCGTGCATCATGCGCTGACAGCCGAAGCGCCGCATTCGCGCTATACCGCTCCCTTTAAAATGACTTATGCGCTGGCTCTGCGGAATGCTCTGCCGTCCGCCGTCACCGACCGCATTCTTGAACGGGTCAACGGCCTCGACAAATTCCGGAAGTGACCCGTGGCCGCCAGTTTCAGCCCGCGGATTCATTGGGCTACAGACGAATGTGGCGCCATTTGACATTTTCTGCTCAGACATCTCGCGCCGTTCTCCGAGTTTCGCCTCCCCACGACTTGCCTGTCCCGGACGCGATCCGGGAATCGTGAAGAGGCGCGCGACGAGGAGATCATACGCCCGCGCAAAAACCGGGGGATAACTATTCACCAACACTGGGAAATATTGAAGAATTCAACAAAATTGATGAATTTTTCCGACTGCGATTCGCCCTATTGGGGTGGTGGTCAGTGGTCAGTGGTCAGTGGTCAGTGGTCAGTGAAGGTTGACACGGTCTCTTCCGCACACATCCCTAATGCCTAATCCTCATACTGCTCCGCCGCGATGGCGTCGAACGCGGCCGCAAGAGACACGAAACGCCGGCGCGGCGTTTCGCCCATCAGCGCCTGGCGGTCAGAGGGCGCGGTGAAGACAAGTTCGCCTTCGCGCGCCTCAAGCCTGCAGCCTTCGAGCGCCGCCGGCGCCTTGGGCGCAATCGCGGCGAGGAAGCGAAGGGCGAGACCGAACCGCGTGGCGCGCATCTGCGCTTCCGGCGACAACAGCGCCATCGCCTGTTCGTTCGGCACTGGCGCCGAGCGGCCCTGATGCCGCCGGAACAAAGCGAGCGCCATCCACAGGCGCTCTTCATGGCTGACGCTGGCGAAAGGCGCGCGCAGCGCCGTGTCGAAGGCGTGCCGGCCGCGCAAATCAGGATGGAAATAGGCGCCGATGTCGCAGAGAAGCGCCGCGCCGAGACGCTTGCGCGCGCCTTCCGGATGCACTTGCGCGAACAACGGTTCGATCACATGAAAGGCCTTTTCCCCGAAAGCGGGGTCCGGCGCGAGCCGCGCGGCGTAAAACCGGCAGGCTTCGAAGAACGGGTCTTCCTCTCGCTGTTCCGGCGTCAACTGGCGGTAAAGCAGACCTTCGCGAATGCCGCCGGAGGACATGCAGACGCGCTTCGCTTTCATCCGTGTAATGACGGACTTCAAGACAATTGAGGCCAGCGGCAGCGTGTCGATGCGCCGGCGGGGGATGCCCGGAATTTCCTCCAGCGACTTGCGGCTCTGGCGCGCAATAAGATCGCAGACCTCAATCGCCTGCGCCGGCGTCAGTTCATAATGATGCAGCACCGGCAGCGGGTAGTTTTTGAGAGTCATGTGAATGCGCGCCACGGCCCGCCAGGCGCCGCCGACCGCATAAAGCGTGTCGAGTCTCGCCTCTTCAAGAAACGGCGCGGCGGCAAGATGCTCCGCGATCAGCTTCGAGGCGGCGGCCATATCGCCCTTCGCCGCGCGCATGAGGCTTAATGGACCGATGGGCAGGCTTAAGCGTTCGCCCGGCTCGCCCTTTTCGAGAAGCGCGAGCTCCAGACTGCCGCCGCCCATATCGCCGACAATGCCGGTGGCGCCCGGCTCCACCGAAACGACGCCGAGCGCCGCAAGCTCGCCCTCCTCCGCGCCGGAGATCACCGAGACATCAAAGCCAATCGCCTGCGCCGCCTCGACGAAGCGCGCGCCATCCGCCGCCTCGCGTACGGCGGCCGTTGCAATTGCCGTCACCGGCGGACGGCCGAGATCGTCGAGCACATGGCGGAAGCGTTTCAGCGTCGAAAGGGCGTCCTCCACCGCGGCTGGATTGAGCCCGCCTTCCGGCGTCATCTCGCGGCCAAGCCCGCAAAGCGCCTTTTCGTTGCAGATGGGCATGGGCGCGCGCGGCGGCCCCTCATAGACGACCAGACGGACGGAGTTCGATCCGATATCGACGACGGCGCGGCGCTGGTTCGCCGGAGGGATGTTCTTACGCGAAGTCATGCTGTGAGACGCATTCTACCCGGTCTGGCCATGCCCGTCGCCAACACCTTTCGCCGATTCGCGTTCAGCATCCCAATTTCCGGGACCCTATTTCCGGCGCTTGAGCTCGCGCGGGGCGTTGTATTCGACCGCTGCGCCGCGCCCCGAGAGCGAGGGATTTGTCATCATATAGGTATGGACGTTGAACGGTTCGCCGTCGCCCGACGGCTTTACGCGCTCATACCGCCCGTCGGGCAGCAGCTTCCAGCTCTGCGCCTCGTCATTGAGGTTGGCGACCATGATGTAGTCGAGGATCTGGCTGTGGACGGTCGGATTCTCCACCGGACAGAAGATTTCGACCCGGCGGTTGAGATTGCGCGGCATGAGGTCGGCGGAAGCGACAAACACTTTGGCGTCCTTGTTCGGCAGGCTGTCGCCGGCGCCAAAACAGTAGATGCGTGCATGCTCGAGAAACCGCCCGACAATGCTCTTGACACGGATGTTTTCAGAAAGGCCGGGAACGCCGGGGCGGAGGCAGCATATGCCGCGCACGACAAGATCGATCTGCACGCCGGCGGCGGAAGCCTCGTAAAGCTTGTCGATGAGCGCGCCGTCAACAAGCGCATTCATCTTCATCCAGATCGCGGCCTGCTTGCCCTTCTGCGCGTTCTTGATCTCTTTGTCGATCAGCTTGACAATATATTCGCGCGCATTAAGCGGCGCGACAGCGAATTTTTCGAACTCCGTGGGCGCGGCGTAGCCGGTGATGAAGTTGAAGACCTTGGCGGCGTCGCGTCCGATCGCGGGATCGCAGGTAAAGAGCGACAGGTCGGTGTAAATCTTCGCGGTGATCGGGTGATAGTTGCCCGTCCCCACATGAGTATAAGTGCGCGTGCCGGTTTCTTCCTGTCGCACGACCACCGACAGCTTGCCGTGGGTCTTATATTCAAGAAAGCCGTAGACCACGTTGACCCCGGCGCGCTCCAGCGCACGGGCCCAGCGGATATTCGCTTCCTCGTCGAAGCGGGCCTTGAGCTCGACGAGCGCCGTGACGTTTTTGCCGGCCTCCGCCGCTTCGATGAGCGCCTCCACAATGGGCGACTGTTTCGAGGTGCGGTAAAGCGTCTGCTTGATGGCGACGACTTTCGGATCGGCGGCGGCCTGTTTCAGGAACTGCACGACGACATCGAAGGACTCGTAAGGGTGATGGACGAGAATGTCCTTCGCCCGGATCGCCGAGAAACAGTCGCCGCCATGTTCGCGGATGCGTTCGGGAAAGCGCGGCTCGTAAGGCGCGAATTGCAGATCGGGCCGGTCGGGCGGAATGAGCTCGCTCACCTGCCCCAGTCCCAGAATGCCGTCCACCAGCACGACATCCTGCGCCACCGCCTGCAGCCGCTCGCGGATGAGATCACGCAGATGTTCGGGCGTGCGCGAGTCCACCTTGACGCGAATGACGTCGCCGCGGCGGCGGCGCTTCAGCATGGTTTCGAACACGCGGACGAGGTCTTCGGCTTCTTCCTCGATTTCGACGTCAGAGTCGCGCAGCACGCGAAACGAACCATGGGTGGCGACTTCGAAGCCTGGGAAAATATGATGAATGAACCGGACGATGGTCTTCTCGAGCGAAATGAACCGTGCGGGCGGGCGCGTCTCGTCTCCGGTCGGCGTATCGGGCAAACGAATGAACCGGCCGATCTTCACCGGCACCGGCAGGATCGCTTCCATGGGCTGGCCGTCGGCGCGAGTCAGCTCGAAACACAGCACGAAGCCCATATTCGGCACGAAGGGAAAGGGATGGGCGGGATCGAGCGCGAGCGGCGTCAAAATCGGAAAAATGTTCGCCTGGAACTCTTCTTCAAGCCACTTCACTTCGGCTTCGGTCAGTTCGTCATCGTCAAGCACGACAACGCCGGCGGCGCGCATCAGCGGCTTCAAATCGCGCCAGCACCGCTGCTGCTCGCTCATGAGCGCCGCCGCGTGCTCCGAAATCATGTTGAGCTGTTCTTGCGCCGAGAGCCCTTCCTGGCTCACAGCGGAAACACCCTCGCGCACCTGGCCCCTGAGGCCCGCCACACGAACCATGAAAAATTCGTCAAGGTTGCTTGCCGAGATCGAGAGAAATCTCAGGCGCTCGAGCAGCGGATGGTTTTCGTTTAACGACTCTTCGAGAACCCGGCCATTGAAGGCGAGCCACGACAATTCCCGGTTGATGAAGCGCGACGGCGCGTCGGGCGCAATCCGTGCAGCGCCTTCCACATCCTGTCTCGTTGCGTCGTCCGCCGCCACAGCCGTCTCCTCTCGCCGCTCCCGCCGCCCCTTTTATGCCGCCGGATCGCCTTCAGAAAGGTTATCAAGGAGTTTTTGTATGAAGGGCGTTGTTATTTTGCGCTTTTCTTCGAGAGCGGCGCGGTCGGCAAGGGCGACGAACATCCTTGCGGCGGCGAAAGTGCGCGGCAGGCGCGGGACGGCGTATTCGATGACGGCAGGCGAAACCGCCACCTGCCGGTCGCGGAAGCCCTTGGCGATGACCGCGCGGATGAGCGCCTCGTCGGGATCGGCGAGGACCGCGCGCGGGGCCGCCTCAAGCCGCGTGCGCAAATCTTTCAGCCCCATGGCCCAGAGTGACGGATGGCCCTCGCCGGCGAGCACGAACCGCCGCCCTTTGCCGGCGCCTGTTTCGAGGGCGTCGAGAAAGGCGTGCGGGTCCGCCGCCGGCATATTGTCGATTATGGCGACGCCATCCCCATAAGGAGCGGCGGCGAGCGCGTCAGCGGTCAGAGTTGTAGGATCGAGCCCTTCCAGCAGGGCATAGGCGAAATGGGTTTTGCCGGCGCCCGAAGGCCCGCAAACCACCAGCGCAGGCTCGGCTGAGGCGAGCCACGCCTCTCCCGCGCGCCAGGCGGCGGCGTTGCAATCGGCGCGCACGAAAGACGCGCGGTCGTAACGCGGCGGTGTTTCGGGCAGGTTGAGCGAAAGCTGTCGCGCGGCGGAAAGCATCAGTTCCACGAAGTCAAAATTTCAGAACCCGGCTCCGGTTGCGAGCGTTCCCTGCTCATGAGCACGAATAAAATTATCTGTACTCGGTCGCCGGCGCCGTTTCTTCATAAGACGCCGGCTGGACCGGCGAAACATCATCCGCCTCGCCATAGCGGCGGCCGCGGCGGCGGTTGTCGGCGCGCACGCCCTGCGCCGTCGACGGCGTCGCCACCATCCAGCGCTCGCCGCCATCTTCGCTCCAGAGGACGAGCCCCTGCGCCTCCATGGCGACGATCAGCTTGTCAGGATCGCCATAGGCGCGCACCAGCATCTCCGCGCCGTAGCGCGAGAGCGAGCGCACCTGCACCGAGCCGACGAGCGGCGTCGAGATCAGCGCCGCGCGGATTTTCGCCCATTCGTCGAGGGAGCGGAAATAGGCGCTGGCTTCAAGAAGCGCCGCCTCTGTGTGGTCGATCAGGGTCTGTTCTTTCCAGGGCTTGGCGTGCTTGGCGATGACGACTTCGATCGCCTCTTCGGCGAGCGTGGGGAAGTTGCCTGCAGGCCGCGTGAACCACGCCTCGGCGAGGACGTCGCCCACCTTCGCCGGGTTGAAATTGTTGGTCGCCGGCCCCTGCAGCGCGCCGCCGAATTCTTCACCGGCGGCAGCGGCCGCGCGGTTCAGAAGTTCGTCCTCGTCTTCGAGCTCAACGGACTCGCGGAAGCCGTTGATGAGACGCACCCGGAGTTTGTGCTCTTCTCCAGACTGCTGAAGAAAGGCGTGGGCGACGATCACCTGGCTGACCGAATAGCGCTCCGCCATGCGGGCGAGCGCTTCGGTGTTGAGCGCCAGCGCTTGGCGCGCGCTGATGACGGCGCTGTCTTCAAGATCGCCGAGCGGCGCGGCCATAGGCGTCAGCTCGTTGTTGTAGGGGCGGACTTTCCACGCCGCCATCCAGGGATTGTTTTCCTCCCACAGATAAAGACCGTTGGCCGTCTGCAGCACGGGAAGCACAAGCGCCGTGCGGGTCTGCGCTTCGGAGTAAGGAATGCCCGCTTCGCGCAGCAGGCGGCGCACAGACGCCGGCTTGAAACGATAGGTGATGAAGGCGCGATAGGTCGTCGCCGAGCTTTTCTCGTTATAGACCTCGAACCCGGATTCGAGATCTTCCAGCGTGTCGTCGCTCAAGGGGATGATGTTGTGGCCGGCGTCAACGGCGCCGTCGGCGCTCATATCCGCGCCGACGCGCGGCAGATAGGGCCAGTCATCCTCGATGGTGAGACGGCGCAGGAGAATTTCCATGGCTTTGCGGCGCCCGTCCCGCTGGGCGAGGTTTTTCGCCGCCGTGGCGCTGTCGGCCTGGGCCTGAACCGTGACGCGGGGCACCACAAAGACATCGTCGCCCGCCGCCAATGCAGCCGAAACAGACGCCAGCGCTGCGGCCAGAACCATCAATGCACGCCGTAATATGATCATCCGGAAACTCCGATTCCTTCCCCTCGCGACTATAGCCGCCGATTGCGGCCGTTTATAGCCGGACCCGCCCGGCGAAACGACCCCGTTTCGCCGCTCTTTCCAAGATTTCAGGCCTGATTTTTCCTTAATTTCCCCGGCTTTCCCGCGCTTGACGCGCCGCCGCCAACCCCACCATAAAACCGTTCGGGTCGTCGTTGCGGAGTTTTCGAGTATGGGCAAGTGGCTTGCGCTTCTGTTTTTATTAGGGACAGCCAGCCTGCCCGCGAGCGCAGACGACGCGGCGGCGACTAACGCCCCCACAGCGCTCACGCCCTTCGCCCCCGTCAGCCTCGAAGAAAGCCAGCTTGAACAGCTCGATGAGACGCTTGAAGCCGCCATGGCGACCGGGGATTTCGTCGGGCTCGCGGTTGCGGTGGTGCGCGACGGCGAAACCAAATTCATGAAAACCTACGGCGTAACCGAAGCCGGCGGCGATCAGGCGGTGACGCCCTTCACGCTTTTCCGCATCGCCTCCCTCTCGAAAGGGTTCGCGTCGAGCCTTGCGGGCCTCGCCGTCTCGGAAGGAAAACTCTCGCTCGATGCGCCGGCGATCGATTTCGCGCCGGAGCTCGCCTTCGCCGGCGGCGCGGAGAAGTCGCTGACGCTCTCCTATCTCTTAAGCCAGCGCACGGGCCTGCCGCCAAACGCCTATGACAATATCCTTGAAGCGGGCGTGCCGCCGGAAAAGATCCTGCCGCAATATCGCAAAGTGAAGCCGATCTGCGGCGTGGGCAAATGCTATACTTATCAGAACGTCACCTATGACATCGCCGGGCGCGCCCTCTCGGCGGTTTACGGCCAGCCTTACGCCGATCTGGTTCAAACGCGCCTCTTTACGCCGCTCGGCATGACTCACGCCTCCATCGGATCCAAAGCCTTGATGGAAAGCGGCGACTGGGCGCGGCCGCATCTGCGAGACCGGCAGAAAGTGAAAGACGCACCGCCCAATCCGTGGCGCGTGGTCGAGGTGAAGGAGCCTTATTACGGCGTGCCCGCCGCAGGCGGCGTCAACGCCAGCATCGCCGACATGGCGCAATGGCTGAAAGCGCAGCTCGGCGGCGCGCCGGAAATCCTCCCGCCCTCGGTGCTCGACCTCATCCATGCGCCGCAGGTGAACACGCCCTCGGAGACCCGCCGGATGCGGTCGGTCATGCAGAACCTGACCTCGTCGCAATACGCCTATGGCTGGCGGGTCTATGACTATGCGGGCAGGACGATCATCGCCCATGGCGGCTCCGTCGACGGCTATGGCGCGCAGATCGCCTTTATCCCGGAACTCGACACGGGCATCGTCATTCTCGCCAATACGCGCTCGCGGCGCCTGTGGAGCATCGCGCCCATGTATCTTGACCTCGCGCTGAGCCAGCCGCCCAAGGACTGGCTGGCGCTGGAAGGCATGGATTCCATTTTCCAGGGCTCGCAATAGGCGGCAGCCAGCGTACCAATTTCATTACTGCAATCGCTTTGTAAGCTGAAGTATCTCAATAGCAGGAATCTCCCCTCTCCCGCTGGCGGGAGAGGGGCCGGGGGTGAGGGTGGCGCCCCACGCGCAACCCCGCGCTGCATGCTCAAAGCCGCAAAGTTGTCCACCCTCACCCTAACCCTCTCCCGCTAGCGGGAGAGGGAATAGTTTCAATCTGTGGCCATGCCTCAAAGCTTTACTGACGGCTCAACCCTGCGTAGGAAAACGGCGACTTTAGGAACACACGAACTATGAGCGAAGCGTATAAAAAAGCGGGCGTCGACATCGATGCGGGCGAGCGTCTGGTGGACGCTATCGGCCCCCTCGCCAAGGCGACGGCGCGCCCCGGCGCGGACGCAGCGCTGGGCGGCTTCGGCGGGCTCTTCGATCTCAAGGCCGCTGGCTTCAAGGACCCCATCCTCGTCTCCGGCACCGACGGCGTCGGCACCAAGCTGAAGATCGCTTTCGACACCGGCCTCCACGACACGATCGGAATCGATCTCGTCGCCATGTGCGTCAATGACGTCTTGGCGCAGGGCGCGGAGCCGCTTTTCTTTCTCGATTATTTCGCCACCGGCAAGCTCGATGAAAATACCGCGGCGCGCGTGGTCGCCGGGATTGCGAAAGGCTGCGCCGAAGCGGGCTGTGCGCTGATCGGCGGCGAGACGGCGGAGATGCCGGGCATGTACGGACCCGGCGAATACGATCTCGCCGGCTTCTGCGTCGGCGCCGCCGAGCGCGATCGCCTCTTGCCGCGCAAAGTCTCCGCAGGCGACGTGATGATCGGCCTCACCTCCTCCGGCGCGCATTCGAACGGCTATTCGCTCATCCGCAAGATCGCGGCGGACGCCGGCGCAAAATACGACGCTCCCGCGCCGTTCGATTCCTCGAAGACGCTGGGCGAAGCCTTGATCGCGCCGACGCGCATCTATGTGAAAAGCATTCTCTCTTTGCTCGACGACAAGGACGTGAAAGCTTTCGCGCATATCACCGGCGGCGGGCTCACCGACAACACGCCGCGGGTTCTGACCGAAGACCTTGCGCCCCGTTTCGACGACGGCGCGCTTGCGCTTCCTCCGCTGTTTCAATGGCTGAAGGAAGCGGGCGGGCTATCGGACGCCGAAATGCGCCGCACGTTTAACTGCGGGATTGGCGGCGTCGTCGTCTGTACGCCGAAAGCCGTCGAGGCGACGCTCGCGCGGCTGACTGCGTCCGGCGAAACGGCGCATGTCATCGGCGATATTGTGAGCGCGTCCTAATGGCGAATGCGCGCGTCGCCATTCTCATCTCCGGCCGCGGCACCAACATGCAAGCGCTGATCGATGCTGCGCGCGACCCGGACTATCCGGCCGAAATCGCACTCGTCATTTCGAACCGCCCGAAAGCAGCGGGCCTCGACAAGGCGGGCGAGGCCGGCATCCAGCGGGAAATCATCAATCACCAGGATTTCGAAACCCGGGAAGATTTCGAGGCGGCGCTCAATGACGCGCTCAAAACCGCGAAAATCGATTACATCTGTCTCGCCGGTTTCATGCGCGTTCTTACCGGCGGGTTCGCCAGCGACTGGCGCGGTCGCCTCATCAACATTCACCCCTCGCTGCTCCCATCCTTCGAAGGGCTGCATGTGCATGAGCGGATGATCGAGGCGGGCGTCAAACTCGCAGGCTGCACCGTGCATTTCGTCTCGGCGGAAGTCGATTCCGGACCGATTATCGGACAGGCCGCCGTGCCGGTCCTGCCCGGCGACAATGCGGAAAAGCTCGCCGCGCGGATACTCGAACAGGAACACCGGCTTTATCCCGCCTGCCTCCGGCTTCTGGTCGAAGGCAAAGCGCGGCTCACCGGAGCTACGGTTTCCTATGACGACAGCGTCGCCGCCAAAGGCGCGCTTATTAATCCGCCTGTTCTTTAAGACGCCGCCGCGTCGAGCTTTTCAAAAAACGCCCTGACCCGCGCGGCGTTCGCCCCGAGATCGGAACCGCCGACACGGGATTTCGAACGCACATCGACCCGCGTTCGCGGGCCTTCCGGCGTGAGGCGCACCACGAAATCATCCACAAAACCGAACCAGCGCGAGGTATAGGCCGCCTCGATAAGCCAGCCGTCGTCGGTCAGGGTTTCGTCAAGCTGCTCCATATTCATGTCGCGAAGAATGATGCGCACCAGTTCCGCAGTTTCATCGAGGCTGGCGTTGACAAGCTTCGGCTTCAGGTCCGGAAACGCCTCCGCCTGCGCCTGACGCACGGTCTTGTCGGAATTCGGAACCATCTTGTCGCCGACATATTCCGGCGGGTTGATCCGTTCCTCGTCCGCGCCTGCGATGATCGGCGGCGGATTGTCGAAATCGGTGGTGACGTCGTGGATGAAGGGGTTCGCCTCGAAAGCGGCGCGCATCTTCAGGGGAACCTGCATGGCCGCAGCGGCGGCCGCCGCGGCGACAAGAGCGAAAAGACCAATCCCGCGGGAGCTCATGAACAAGGTTGCAAGGCCCGTGACGCCGGCCAGGACCGCGGCCGCCAAAATCGGCGGAACCCCTACCGGACCCAGTTCCACCGGGGCGGACACTTTGCGGATCAGACTGAGACCCTCGCCCCAGGTCCACCAGCCCAGCTGCGTTCCCGGCCCCGCAAGCGCAATCGCCGCCGCACAACCAAGCGCGGCCAAAGCCAACAGCAAAGTCACAATTCTCATCAAACGCCCCTTACTCGTTTCCCGTCCCGGCTCTCATCATAGCCCAGGCGCGGGACGAATGCACCTTATGCCGGGAAATCCCGAAAACGCAGGGAAGCTCCAAATTTGCGGGGTATCCGCCCTTGAGGTAACGTATTGAATTCGTCTTTCGCGCAATTTTCATCCAACAAGGAGCAGACGTCTCATGTGTGATGACAAAACCGTCGCCGACAATGAAGTCTATCTCAGAAAGAAAGCGGCGCTGTCGCGGCGCGATTTTAACGCGCTCGCCGCGGGCGCGGGCGCTGCGATTATTCTTCCCGCGCCTGCGAACGCCATGGCCGTCACGGAAAGCGTAGTTACCGTGACGACGCCAGACGGCGAGGCGGACGCTTATTTCGTGCATCCGGCGAAAGGAAAACACGCGGGCGTCATCATCTGGCCGGACGTCATGAGCATTCGGCCGTCCTACAGGCAGATGGGCAAGCGCCTCGCCCAGTCCGGTTACTCCGTACTCGTTGTAAATCCATATTACCGCACGCATAAGGGTGAAATTCTCAACGAAGGCGAAACTTACGCCGATCCGGAAGTGCGCGAGCGCATCGCCCCGCATCGCAGTTCGCTCTCGCCGGAAACCATTGTCACCGACGGGAAAGCCTTCGCTGACTTTCTCGACAAGAGCGGCGCCGTCGACAAGAAGCGAAAGCTTGGCGTCACCGGCTATTGCATGACCGGCTCTTTCGCCATGCGCTGCGCCGCGGCGATGCCGGACCGCGTCGGCGCCATCGGCTCGTTCCATGGCGGCGGCCTCGCGACGGACGGGCCGGACAGCCCGCATCTCCTGATCCCCCAGATGAAGGCGAGCGCCCTCTACGCCATCGCCGAGAATGATGACGAAAAGGATCCCGAAGCAAAGACGAAACTGCGCGAGGCCTATGACGCCGCCGGCCTTACAGCCATAATCGAAGTCTATGAAGGCGCGATGCATGGCTGGTGCCCGCCGGATTCGCCGGTCTACAACCATGTGCAGGCGGAACATGCCTGGTCGCATATGCTGACCTTGTTCGCGGACGCGCTCGCCTAAGCCAAACTGGCCTGAACCAAACTTGATCCCGGAGGAACAAACCCCCATCTGAGGCGTTCCGAAAGGAAAGGAGCGCCCATGGCCCGGCCCGTCACCGTCACCATTTCTCACGACCTCGGCAAGGATGGCGCGCGCGCGCGCATCCGTGACGGCTTCGGTCAGTTAAAAGGCTCGATGACCAACGGGCTGATGTTCAAGTTCACCGAGGAATGGACGAGCGAGGACACGCTGTCCTTCACCGCGAAAGGCCTCGGCCAGACCATTACCGGCACGATTGATGTCTTCCCTGAGCATGTGCGCATCACGGCGACTCTGCCCGGCCTCCTCGCCTCACTGGCGGAATCGATTTCCGGCAAAATCGAAAAGCAGGGACAGATTTTATTGGAGCACAAGTCTTAAGTCAGCAGCCTTCCAACAAAGCAGAGCAATTTCAGGCAACCGCCCTTCCCACTATCGGACTCGACACTGGCCCGCGACCCAGTCAGCATCGATGCGCGCCTCGCATTCTTTTTGATAGGTCGATTTATAAGGCTCCTGCGTGAACGGGTCATCCTTGTCGGGTGATTTTTCGTATTTGCGCATTGCCTCGCGCCAGATTTCGCCAAGCTTGTCCCAGTCGCTTTCATATTGCGCGATATACCCTGTGACATCACCGTCCAGTCTGGCCCCGGTCTGCGCGGAATAGGTGACGCCCACCGGGCCGTTGGTTGCAAGCATCCATGCCGGACCCGCCGTCCCGAAAACGCGCATTTCCGCAGTGTTCAGGGCGCCGGCCACGCCGTCATTCTTCGCCTTTTCCATAATGTCCGTCAGATCGACGAATTGAGCCGGCAACGGCTCTTGAAAAAACCGTGATCCGTCATTTTCGAAGCTGCGCATGGCGTATTTTGAAAGGTCGAGGCGCAACATGTCGCCCGAAGAGCGGGAATAAAACGTCAGCGTAAGTTTTGCACGTCCTATCGGCGACTCCGCAACGAAGATCCATGTCGGCCAGGCATCCTCTCGCCATGGAATAGCCTGTGTGGCTAGTGCGGACGCCACAAGCTCCGGCAAGTCGAGAGGTATCTCTCGTCCGTTCACGGTCGCCGTTTCAAATAAAGGCTTTAGTTCCGAACGCCGCCATTCTGCGGAGACCGGCAGCAGGCCAGGAATTGCCATCTCCAAGGTCGATGCGTTCGGCCGCGTGAACGCTATGTCTCTTGAAAGACGCGGATCATAAGCGCTCTCGAAATGAATAATGTTGTTGGAGATTGTGTAGGAGCCGCCATCGCTCGGCGTCCCATCTTGCATATGCGTGGCGTAGGATCCGTCCTGCCTTAGTTCGAGGATGTTCAGATAAGACTGTCCAACGGCGTCCTGGTAGCGCATCTCCCACACGCCGTCGGAACTCTTTAACGATCCGGAACCTGCTTGCTGATCGCATGCGCCGGTCAGAGCGGCGAACCCGGCGAAAATAAAGCAAAAAAAGAACCGCACCGTCATAGCATCATCCTCGAATGAAAATGCGCGCAACAACCATCGGCAGTACACAATAGGCGCCCCCAGACAATCCAGACAATTCAGTTTCTCGAGTTAATCCCCGAACAACTCCAGCGCACCCGCCGTCATTGCGGTGACGCCGGTTTTGAGCGCGGGCTCCGGCTGCGGCGCATAGAAGGGCGAGTGGTTCGCCGGCGGCATAGGGGCCTTGCCTTCCTGCCCGGCCTTGAACGCTTTCGGATCGACCGAGCCCGTCCAGAAAATCACTGTCGGGATGTCGTCGGCGGTGCGCCCGAAGCGGGAGAAATCCTCGCCGCCCATGCTGGCCGGACGTTCGTAGACATGTTCCTGCCCGATATGGCCGGCGATGGCGGACATGACGCGCATGGTCATCTCTTCATCGTTGTAAGTCGCGGGCGTGTAGTCGCTGGCGAGCTTCACTTCCGGCATCAGATCTTCCGGCAGGCCGGCGGAGCGCGCCTGCGCGAAAGCGATGCGTTCGATGCCTTTAAGCAGCGTCTGTCGCACCTCGTCGGAATAGGACCGTACGGTGATTTTGAGATGCGCCTGATCCGGAATGATGTTGTGTTTGTAGCCGGCCTGGAACGACCCGACGGTGACGACGCCGTCATCTTGAGGGTTAAGTTCGCGGCTGACGAGGGTCTGCAGCGCGGTGACGATCTGTGAACCGATCATCACCGGGTCTTTGCCCATATGCGGCGCGGACCCGTGGGCGCCGATCCCTTTGACGATGATGTCGACGCTGTCCACATTGGCGAGCGCCCAGCCCGGCGTATAGGTGACGTCCCAGGACGCGTCCCAGCCTGACGTATGCGTCGCGAGAACGTAATCCGGTTTCGGGAATCTCTTGTAGAGCCCGTCCTCGATCATCGCCATGGCGCCGTAGCCGATTTCTTCCGCAGGCTGACCAATGAGAACGAGGGTTCCCGACCACTGGTCCTTCATGTCGACCAGCCGGCGCGCAGTTCCGATCAGGATCGCCATGTGGCTGTCATGGGCGCAGGCATGCATCACCGGCGCTGTCTGGCCAGTGTAATCTTCGGAGACGACTGTCGAGGCGTAGGGAAGCCCGGTTTTTTCCTCCAGCGGCAGCGCGTCCATGTCGGCGCGCAGCATCACCGTCGGCCCCTCGCCGTTTTCCATGACGGCGACGAGACCGTAACCGCCGACGCCCTCGCGCACTTCGCCGGTCTCGGCTTTCGCCTTGGCCTTGGTCCATTTGTCGCCAAGGCCCGTCGTCACCGTGAAGCCCAGCCCCTCAAGCTCAGAGGCCATGCGTTTCGCGCTTTCGCTCTCCTTGAAAGAAAGCTCAGGGTTCTCATGGAAGTGCTTGTAAAGATTGAAGACGTAGTCGTAATCCTCAGCCACCGCATCGGTCAGCTCGTCGGCGTTCGCGGCGCTCGTCAATGCAAACAGGGCGGCGGCGGAAAGCAGAAATTTTTTCATCTTCGTCCTCAGTTTCCTTGCAACTCAAAATCGACAATCGGCATGGGGCCCGGCGCGACGCCGAGGCGTTGTTTCTCCGCGGCGACCATGTCCTTGATCTCATCGCGCAGTTTCGCGCCCTCATAAACGACGCCGTTCTTCACCACATAGTCAACGCCGCCGACGCGAACGGGACGATTGGTCTCGGGGTCCAGCTTCACATGGCCCGTGGCGTAGAGCGTTTTGAGATTGGCGAGCGGGTTTTCTTTTGTGATGACGAGGTCCGCGCGCTTGCCCACTTGAACGGAGCCGGTTTCGCCCTCAACGCCCAGAATCTTCGCGCCGTCGAGCGTCGCCGCCTTGATGACTTCGAGGGGATGGAATCCCGCCTCGCGCAGCATCTCCATTTCTTCGATGAACCCGAAGCCGTAGGTGGAATAGATGTAGCCCGCATCCTCGCCGACGCCGACCTTGCCGCCGCGGTTTTTGTATTCGTTGATGAAGCGCATCCACAGCCGGTAATTTTCTTTCCACGCCGCTTCCTGTTCCGCGCCCCAGTCGAACCAGTAGGAGCCATGGGCGTTGCGGTCCGGCGCGTAGAACTTCCAGAGTTCGGGCATGGTGTAGTCGTCATGCCATTCGGCCCGGCGCTTCCGCATCCAGTCGCGGCTGGCGGAATAGATGGAAAAGGTCGGGATGATGGAGAACTCGCGCTGCAAGAGCGTCGACATCACCTCTTCCCAGCGATCCGTTCCGGGGCCCGCCGCCTGTTTCCAGAGCTTGCCTGCGTTTTCGAAACGGTGCTGTTCGTCATTGTAGTTGTAGTCGAGCGGGTAATCCTGAAGCGTACGGTCGTCGAACAGGGCTTCCGGCAATCCGTACCAATGCTCCATGGAGCCGAGGCCATGCGCCGACGTATCCATGACATCTGCGTGCGCAACATCGAGCTGCGCGTGGTGCATCGTGGTCTTGAGCCCCTGTTTCTTCGCTTCTTCGAGACCCGCCCACAAAATCTCTTCCGGCGCGCCGAAGAATTTAACGCCCACGGCGCCGTCGCGCTTCAACTGGCGAATGCGCGCCCGCGCCTGATCCGGCGTATCGACTTCGCCGGCGGTCCAGCCGCGAAACACCGGATAGGGATAGATGTTCGGCGCATCGATCTCATTACGCGCGGAACGCGCCGCCACGCCGGACGTCCAGGCGGCGCCGGCGCCGTTGCCAAGTTCGCGCACCGAAGTGATCCCATGCGCGAGCCACAGCTTGAAGACATAGTCCGGAGGCACGCCTTGCCCGTCTTCAAGATTGTGGATGTGCCCGTGCAGATTGACGAAGCCCGGCAGGAGGAACATCCCCTCAGCATCGATCTCGCGCCCGCCCGCTTCCGGCCGGCTTTCAGCGCGAATGGGAAGGCCCGGCGCGCCGACGGGAACGATACGGGTGATCTTGCCGCCCTCGACCACAACATCCGCGGGCCCGAAGGGCGGCGCCCCGGCCCCGTCGATGACCGTGACGCCCCGGATCACCAGCCGGTCAAAGGGCCCCTCGCCGAGGCTGCGGTCCGGAACCTCTTGCGCCGAAACTGCGGCGAAAAGAAACGCGACAAGCGTCGCGGCTATTGTTGCAAAGCGCGCAAACTGTCTGAAGATCACCCCAAAGCCCCTTTTGTTTCGGCCAGTCTAACCCATTCGCGGGAAAGGCAAAGCCCGGGGCCGAAAAGCAGGAACTCGTCATGACGAAAGATCATCTCGAACGCTGGAAATCGGAAAAAACCGCCGCTTATCTGAGCGCCGCCGTCGCGAGCGCCGAGCCCTCTCCCGCCGGCAAGAAGCTCTTCACGGGCATGGCGAAAGCCGCGGAGGAACAGGCCGCCATTCTTGCGAAGGATTTCAAGGCGCCCGCCTTTTCGCCGTCTGCGCGGGCGCAACTGATCGCATGGCTCGTGGCGCGATTTGGCCCCCGGAAGATGAGGCCGGTTCTGGCGGCGGTGAAGGTGCGCGGCGTTTCGTTTTATTCCGGTCCAGTCATCCGGCCTGGCCATCCGATGCCCACGGATGTCGAAAAAATCGGCCAGCGCCATCAGACCGGCGCGGGGTCGCTGCGCGCGGCCGTTTTCGGCGTCAATGACGGTCTGATTTCCAACACGTCGCTGGTCATGGGCGTTTCCGGCGCGGCGCTTGCGGCAAACGATGTCGTATTGACCGGCGTCGCCGGTCTTCTCGCCGGCGCCTTTTCCATGGCGGCGGGTGAATATGTCTCCGTCAAATCGCAGCGGGAAATGTATGAACACCAGATTTCGCAGGAGCGCGAAGAACTTGAGCTTTATCCGGAAGAAGAGGCGGAGGAACTGGCGCTGATCTATCACGCGCGCGGGATGGCGCTGGAAGACGCGCGGAGCTTCGCGCTCGATCTGATTAAGGATCACGATGCGGCGCTCGACGCATTGACTCGCGAGGAGCTGGGCCTCAACCCCGACAATCTCGGCTCGCCTTTCGGCGCGGCGTTCTCGTCGTTTGTCGCTTTCACTTTCGGCGCGATCATTCCGCTTGTTCCGTTTCTCCTCGGCGCAAAGACATCCGCCGTCCCCATCGCCGCCGCGCTTGCCGGGATCAGCCTCTTTATGATCGGCGCGGTGCTCAGTCTCTTCTCAGGAAAAAGCGCGCTTGGGGGCGGGCTTCGCATGGCGGTGATTGGCGCGCTCGCCGGCGGCGCCACTTATCTCATCGGATCGCTTGTCGGCGGCGCGGTTTAGGCTGACGCGGCCAGCACCATCTCTTCGGTCAAATCCCAGAGGCGTTTTGCGGCGGCGTCATCCACCGCCCATTCCGCGACATTGACCCAGCGCGGCGCTTCCGGCGTCGACATGGCGGCGATGTCGCAATCCTCGCAATATTCGCCGCCCCGATTTTCGAGGAGCGGACTTGTCGCCGCCCAGAGCAGGGTCGCGGCGCCCTCCGCAGGCGACTTCACATATTGCCGCGCTTCATCGGAAAGCCCGCCGCCGGGCTTTACCCAGCCCATGGCGATCAGTTCGTCTTCCGTAATGTGGCGCTGGATATCCGTGAACACAGGGCCCGGATGCACCGAGAAGGATTTCACGCCGTCCTTGCTGCGGCGGTTGTTGATCTCCAGCGCAAAGAGGGCATTTGCTGTTTTCGACTGCGCATAGGCGAGCCATTTGTCATAGGGCTCTTTTTCGAAATGAATATCGTCCCAGCGCATGCGGCAACGCTTATGGCCGACCGATGACGTCGTCACCACGCGCGCGCCATCGCCATTCATCAGATAGGCCATCAGTTCGCGCGTGAAAATAAAATGGCCGATATGGTTCACCGCGAACTGGTATTCCCAGCCCGGCCCGATGCGCGTTTCGGGACAGGCCATCACGCCGGCATTGTTGAAGAGAAGATCGACATTGTTGTGGCCGTCGCCGATCTCCACCGCCGCTTCATAAACGCTGGTGAGATTGGCGAGGTCCATTTCAAGGGTCGCGACCGCAAGCCCGGCGGAGGCGAAGGCTTCATCCGCCTTGCGCTTGTCGCGAGCCGGCGCGATCACTTCCGCGCCCGCAGCGGTCAGGGCCTTCACGACTTCAAGGCCGATGCCGGAATACCCGCCGGTCACGACGGCGGTTTTTCCGTCGAGTCTGACGCCCTCCATGATTTCGGAAGCGGGCGTATGAGGCGTGAAGCCTGTCCCTAACGGTTTCTGGTTTTGCGCGGCCATCGTGAAAACTTTCTGATGCGCGAGATTTATATGGTTACCGGGGAGTTGACGCATAACAAGCCGCCGGTCCGGGTGCAAATTCTCCCAAAGACGGAGCGAGGCCCTGGCGCGACAAACCCTATTGACCACAAATGTAATCCATGACATGCCTACACTTGTAGTCAACGGAAGGCGACGGCGCCGACATGACCAAACAGATCACAAGAGCCGAATTTCAGATCATGGACGTCCTGTGGGCGGAAAGCCCCCTCGCGGCGGCCACGGTCGCCGAAAGGCTGGCCGCGGAAACCGGCTGGAGCCTCAAGACCGTCAAGACCCTTCTCTCGCGCCTCGTCGAGAAAGGCGCCGTTGAGACGACGCCCGACGGCAGGCGCTATCTCTACAGCCCGAAAGTCTCCCGCGGCGCCTATGCCCGCCGCGCGACGCAACGCCTCGCCGACCAGCTTTTCGGCGGCCGCGCGGCGCCCCTCGTCGCGCATCTGGCGGAAAGCAAGGGCCTCTCAAACGAAGACCTTGAAGAACTCGAAAACCTGATCGGGGAGTTGAAACGTGACAGCCATTGATCTCCTCCGCTGGATTGGCGAAACCTCGCTGGCGCTCAGCATTCTGATTGTCCTGGTGCTGATCGTCAGGAAGCCCTTTGCAAAAGCGTTCGGCGCCCGCGCCGCCTATGCGCTGTGGCTCGCTCCAGCGGCGCGGCTGTTCCTGCCGGAACTGAAACTGCTGCCGGCGCCGGAAGCCGCAGCGCCTCCCCTTGTTGAACCAGCCCCAGCAATCGCGGCGTCCGGTTGGGAGACGGTGGTTGCGCCGCTTCCGTCCGATGTGGAATTCCTCAGCTACGGTTTCGACTGGCTCTCGCTCGCCGCCGGCGCCGCACTCTTCCTGTGGGCGGCGGTCGCCGTCGCCTGGTTCTCTTTCGCACTCGAGCGTCAGGGCCAGTATATGCGCGCCCGTTTCGCCGCCTCGAAGCCTGCGTCCCCTTCTGTCGCCGCCATGGCGCAAGCGATTTCACAAGAGCTTCGCCTCGCCCGCGCGCCGCAGATTCGCATCAATATGGATGACCACGACGGCCCCTGCCTCATCGGCCTTTTCCGGCCCGTCATTTTCCTGCCCGCGAGTTTTGATACGTCCTATGCGAAAGCCGAGCAGCGCCTCGTCCTCGCCCATGAGATCGCCCATGTGGCGCGCGGCGACATGGCGGCGACGCTCGCGGCGCTGGCGCTCAAATCCGCGCAATGGCCGAACCCGCTGGCGCATATCTCATTTTCCGCTTTTCGCGCCGATCAGGAAGCCGCCTGCGATGCGTTCGTGCTCGCTCGCTGCGGCGGCGCCGAAAGCCATTACGCCGCCGCGATCCTCAAATCCGTCCGCAGGGAGATGAACGCGCCGCAAGCGGCCCTCGCCCTCGCCCATCCCGTCAAGGAGAGAATAATGTTGCTCAAGTCACGCAAGAAAAGCCCCATCCGTCTCGCCGCCGGCGCAGCCGCCGTTGCTGTCTTCACCACCGTCAGCCTCGCCGCGACCGCGTCCTACGGTTTCGCCGATGCGCCCAAAGCGCAAGCCGGCAAAGAAGCCAAAAAGAAATCCTACAGCAGGACCGTTATTTCCGTGGATGACGGCGAAACGCTGGAAGTTCCAGGATATGATAATGTGGGCATGATTGACGTCGAACGCAAAGACGGCGTGCGCACGGTGCGCGTCTATGACGAGAACAAAAAACTGCTCACTGAAAACGTGTACGGACCCGCGCAGACCATGCCCTTTGAGCAAGTCGTCACTGTGAAAGACGGCGAGCGCCGGACGATCAAAATCAATGGCGAGGCACTTCCTGCTCACCCCGCGGCCCCTGTCGCGCCGGTCCCGCCGATACCGGGCGCCGCCTATGAAGTCATCGTCTCCGGCGATCATGGCGACCACGACTTCGCCATGGCCCATTGCGACGGCGACGAGAGCGCCCCGATGGTGATGGAGTGGAGCGATGAAAGCGACGATGGAGAGCGGACATTCATCACGCGCCAGGTTCTTTGCATGGATGGCGACGAAGCCGATCCCGCCAAACGCGCCGAAACCCTGCGCAAAATGATCGCGCAACTCGAAGAAAATGCGAAGCGCGAGGAAGAGCGCCGGGATGCAATGATCACCCGCCTGCGCGAGCAACTGAAAGAAGCTGAAAAGCAGCAATAGGGCCTGAAGCCGCTTCAGACAAAGGGCCCTTCGGGGCCCTTTTTTGTTGCCGTTGGCTCGCAACGGGCTCTTCCCCGGGTCCCCGGAACTCGTCTAGGCTTCCCGAAAATTCTACGGGAGGAAGGTCGATGGCCGCAGCAACCGTGGAGAGCGTTCCGCCGGGCGGGTCTCACGAGACCGATGTCATTATCGTCGGGGCGGGTCCTTGCGGCCTTTTCGCCGTATTCGAACTCGGCCTTCTTGGCGTCAAGGCGCATCTCATCGACATTCTCGACAAGCCGGGCGGCCAGGCGGCCGAGCTTTATCCGGAAAAGCCGATCCTCGACATCCCCGCGATCAAGTCGATCACCGGCGAGCAATTGACCAGACAACTGCTCGACCAGATCGAACCCTTTGGCGCGAAGTTTCATATGAACGAGATGGCGGTGTCGCTTGACAAAACGCCGGAAGGAAAATGGACCATCGCGACAGATCTGGGCACGAAGATCACCGCGCCGGTGATCGTGGTCGCAGCCGGAGGCGGTTCGTTCCAGCCGAAAAAACCTCCTATACCGGGCGTCGACGATTTCGAGGGCCGGTCGGTCTTCTACGCCGTGCGGGAACGCGAGGCGTTCAGGGACAAGAACATTGTCATCGCCGGCGGCGGCGATTCCGCCCTCGACTGGACCCTGAATCTCCAGCCCATTGCGAAGTCCGTGACCCTCATCCACCGCCGCCCGGATTTCCGCGCCGCGCCGGACAGCGTCGAGAAAATGCACGCCCTCGCCAATGCGGAGAAAATCGATTTCCAGGTGGCGCAGATAAAGGGCCTCAAAGGCGCCGAGGGCCGGATCAGCGCCGTCTCCGTCGAAAGCAATGAGGGCGGCGCCTATGACATCCCCTGCGACACGCTGCTCGCCTTTTACGGCCTGACCATGAAGCTCGGCCCCATCGCCGAATTCGGCCTCAACCTCACCGAAAACCGCATCGAGGTGGACACGGAAAAATTCGAAACGTCGGTCCCCGGCATTTTCTGCATCGGCGACATGGCCTGGTATCCGGGCAAGCTGAAGCTGATCCTGTCAGGCTTTCATGAGGCGGCGCTCATGTCCCATGGCGCGTTTCACTACGTCTTTCCCGACAAAAAGCTCAAATTCCAGCACACGACATCTGCGAAAGATTTGCAGGCGCAGGTTGGAAACTAGGCCCCTTCGCGCCTGCAAAATGACCTTTGCTTGTCCGCGTGCTACATCCGAGCCGGGGACGCGTGAACCGACCGGCTTCAAGACCGGACGCCATGCAGCGGATGCGCCGTCCTAGGAGGAAACGTCCTCGCGAGGAAACGCCACCGGACGGCGCCAGGCGCCGGCAAGCACCGCTACAGGCGAGGCAGCCGGCGCCGCCATTTCAAAAATTTTTATTGAAATGCCTGCAGGCCCGTCATGGCGCGTCCGAGGATCAGCGCGTGAATGTCGTGCGTGCCCTCATAGGTGTTGACGGTTTCGAGATTCACGGCGTGACGCAGCACATGATACTCATCGGAGATGCCGTTGCCGCCGTGCACGTCGCGGGCGATGCGCGCGATCTCCAGCGCCTTGCCGCAATTGTTGCGTTTCATCAGCGAGATCGCTTCGGGCACATAGGCGCCGCTGTCCAACAGGCGACCGAGCTGCAGCGAGCCTTGCAAGCCAAGCGCAATTTCGGTCTGCATGTCGGCGAGTTTTTTCTGAACGAGCTGCGTGCCGGCGATGGGCTTGCCGAAGACCACGCGGTCCATGGCGTAGTCGCGCGCCGCCATCCAGCAATATTCCGCCGCGCCCATGGCGCCCCATGAAATCCCGTAACGCGCCTTGTTGAGACAGGAAAACGGCCCGCGCAAGCCTTTCACATTCGGCAATAGCGCGTCTTCCGGCACGACCGCATCGTCAAGCGCGATCTCGCCGGTCACTGACGCGCGCAAGCTGAGCTTGCCTTCGATCTTCGGCGTCGCAAAGCCTTTCACGCCACGTTCGACGATAAAGCCGCGGATCTCGCCATCGAGTTTCGCCCACACGACCGCGAGATCGGCGATAGGCGAATTCGTGATCCACATTTTCGAACCGTTCAATTTATAGCCGCCCGAAACTTTCTCCGCGCGCGTGCGCATGGCACCGGGATCGGAGCCGCCGTCAGCTTCCGTCAGTCCGAAACAACCGACCCATTCGCCGGTTGCAAGTTTCGGCAGATATTTCTTTTTCTGTTCTTCCGTGCCGAAGGCTTCGATCGGATACATGACGAGCGAAGACTGCACCGACATGGCGGAGCGATAGCCGCTGTCTACGCGCTCGACTTCGCGGGCGATGAGCCCGTAAGCGACATGGCTCGCGCCGCCGCCGCCATATTCCTCCGCGACCGTCGCGCCCAGCAAACCCTGGCTTCCGAGTTCATTCATGATCTCGCGGTCGAAGCGCTCTTCGCGGTTCGCCATGAGAACGCGCGGCATCAGCTTGTCTTGCGCATAGCCGCGGGCGGCGTCGCGGATCATCCGCTCTTCATCGGAAAGCTGGGTTTCAAGGCTGAGCGGGTCCTGCCAGTCGAAGGTTTGTTTGGTCATTTTCGTTTTTGCGGCCGATCGGCCGTCTCCTGAACATGCGGGATATTTAGGCCGCTTGTAGCTTTCCGCAGAAGGCCCCGCAATGCGGCGAGCCGCCCATTTTTGTCGGCATGGCGTTCTGGCGCCCGCTTGCGGTTTATGGGAATGTCACCCTCAATTAAAAACTATTTTGGGTCGAATCTCGGGGAAAAAGGGGCATCCATGTCATTTTCATCTATTGCGCGCCGCAGCGCCGGGGCGAGCCTCATGCTGGCGCTTGCCGCCTGTTCGCAAAAGGCCGAGGCGCCGGCGCAGACTTCCGCCGCTCATGAAGCCTACGCCGTCATCATCGCCGGAACGCCCGTGGGCTATATGAATGTCGACCGGACGGGCAACGAACTCGCCATCGACTACGATTTCAAGAACAACGGACGCGGCCCAGGCTTCAAGGAAACGCTGACGGTTAACGAAGCGGGCGTGCCGGTCGCCTGGTCGATTGCAGGCAATACGACCTTCGGCAACGAGGTCGAGGAAAGCTACGCGCTGAAAGGCGGGACAGCGACCTGGTCGGACGCCGCCGGGGAAGGCAACGCGGCTGTCGGCGAGCCGACGCTTTACATCAACCAGTTCGGTAGTCCCTATGCCGCCTTCATTCAGGCGAATGCGCTGCTGAAAGACAGCGACCGGACCATGCCGGCCCTTCCCGCCGGTGAACTGCGCCTTGTGGAAATCGATACGCTGACCGTTTCCGGCGAAGGCGGCGATGAAACCATCACGACCTACGCGCTATCGGGCGCCGATCTCGATCCTGATTATTTCATCCTCGACGACGAGAACAAGTTCTTCGCCTATATCACGCCGCGCTTCATCACCATTCGCAAAGGCTATGAGGCCGAAGAAGAGCGTCTCAGAAATCTCGCCGCCGATTACGGCGCCGCGCGATACGAGGACATTCAGTCGCGCTACGCTCACCGTTATGACGGCCCGGTGCGCATCCGCAATGTGCGCGTGTTCCAGCCTGAAACGCTCGACATGTCTGGGCCTGTGTCCGTGGTGATCGAAGGCGACCTCATCGCCGCGATCGAAGCGGCGGATGCGAGCGGCGACAACGAAGTCGTGATCGACGGCGCGGGCGGATCGCTCATCCCCGGCCTTTACGACATGCACGGCCATATGGGCGACGATGATGCGCTCATCAATCTCCTCGCCGGCGTCACGTCCGTGCGCGACATGGGCAACGAGATCGACGTGCTCGAACCTTTGCGCGAAAAAATCGAAAGCGGCGTTCTGGCGGGTCCGCGCATTTCGATGAGCGGCTTCATCGAAGGCAAAAGCGAAACAAATAACTCCACCGGCGAACTTGCGACGACCGAAGAAGAAGCGGTCGATCTCGTGCGCATGTATGCCGCACGCGGCGGTTATCATCAGATCAAGATCTACAGCTCGGTGAAGGGCGAATGGGTGCCCGCGATGGCGGCGGAAGCCCACCGCCTCGGCATGCGCGTCGCGGGCCACATCCCCGCCTTCTCGACGCCGGACGAAATGATCGAAGCCGGCTATGACGAGATCACCCATATCAATCAGGTGATGCTGAGCTGGGTTTTGGGGCCCGAAGACGACACGCGCACCCTCGCCCGGATCACCGGCATGGCGAAATTCGCCGACCTCGATCTCAGCAGCGACAAGGTCCAGAAAACGATTAACCTGATGGTCGAAAACGGCATCGCGGCAGATCCGACAACGGTGATCCACGAATTCGGCCTCACCGGCCGCAATGGCGAAACGCGGATCGGCATGGCCGATTATATCGACCACATGCCCGTTGCGGTGCAGCGCAATTCGAAAGTCGCGCTTTTGAATGTCGCTGACGATGCAGAGGACGCAGCCTATCGCGCCGCCTTCGACAAGGTGATCGAGACGCTGACGATGATGCACGAGCGCGGCATTTTCCTCGTGCCGGGCACGGATATGGGCGGGGCCTTCGAACTGCACCGCGAAGTCGAACTCTTCCAGCGCTTCGGCTTCACGCCGGCGGAAGCCTTAAGACGCGCCACCTACGACATGGCGGATTATCTTGGCTTCGACGACCGCGGCGCTATCGAGTCCGGCAAGCTCGCCGACTTCTTCCTGGTTCCGGGCGATCCGACGGAAGATTTGAAGGCGATCAAGACCATCGCCCTCGTCTCCCGCGGCGGAACGATCTATTATCCGAGCGAGATCTATCCGGAATTCGGGATTACGCCGTTTACGAATGTGCCGGAGGTGAGCGGCGAATAGGCTTTAAAACTTCAGGGGGGCTCTATGACCAAAAACACCTTCTCAGCGCCAGTTTCGCGGCGGTTCCTCATGCTCGGCGCCGCCGGCGTCCTCAGCGGATGCGTCACCGATGGGATGACGCTGCCGAACATTCCGGGAAACAGTACAGGCGCGCTGTCGGAAGCGGATGCGGCGGCGGGCATTCGCGCGGCGCTCAATAACGGCGTCGGGTCGGCGATTTCGACCATCGGCGTGCGCGACGGTTTCCTGCGAAATCCGCAAATTCACATTCCGCTGCCAGGTTTCCTGCAGGACATGCAGTCATCGCTCTCGCGCCTTGGGCTTTCCGGCCCTCTCGACACGCTGGAAACGCAGCTCAATCGCGGCGCGGAGACCGCAGTTCCGCGAGCCCGGCGCATATTCGTCGACGCGATTTCGTCCATGAGCATCAATGACGCCATCGGCGTGGTGCGCGGCGGCAATAATGCGGCGACCGATTATCTGAAGAGCCGAACCTTCTCGCCCCTGACCAATCTCTTCACGCCGATCATGTCGAACGCTTTGCAGGAAACTGGCGCCATCAGAACGTTCGACCAGCTTACCGCAAGCCTCAAATCCATCCCGCTGGCGCCGCAGCTCGGCGCCGACGCGAAGACCGACCTGATCCGTCACGGCGTTCAGTATGGTCTCGACGGCATGTTCCTCTATATCGCCAAGGAGGAAGCGGCGATCCGCTCAAATCCGGCGAAACGCACGTCGGAGATATTGCGGCGGGTATTTGGATAAACTCCGAAGGGGTTAAGCGGAACTGAAATAAAAAAGCAGCGCTCCAGCGCCGTTTTTCATATCCTCTTTAATGTTTCGCCATCCTCGCGCCCTTCGAAAAACGACTTGAGCGCGCCTGAGAAAAGTTGTTCGTCCGTGTCCGCGCGGTGAAACAGCGTCATCGATGAGTGAAACTTAAAATCGTCCGGCGAACCGAATATTTCATGAACGCTGCAACGAGGTTGTCCCCACTCATTTACATGGCCGAGGACCGCCTCGGTCGCTTCTTTCAACCGGAGCCCGAGAACCGGATGAGCGAGATAGGCCCGGGCTTCGTTGAGCGAGGCGATGGCGAATTTCTGCGCCATGGCGCTATGGCCTAGCCCCGCAATCTGCGGAAACACGAACCACATCCAGTGAGTTTTCTTGCAGCCAGCACGCAATTCGGAAAGGACCCTGTCAAAGACAGGATCCTGCGCCTCGACAAATCTTTGCAGCGCCGCGATCATTCTTTCAGGCAAAGAATTCTCTAAACAAGCTCCACCGCCATGCTAGTCGCTTCGCCGCCGCCGATGCAGAGAGAGGCGACGCCTTTTTTGCCGCCGGTCTCACGCAGCGCATTGATGAGCGTCACCAGAATGCGCGCGCCGGAGGCGCCGATTGGGTGGCCGAGCGCAATGGCGCCGCCATGGATATTGACCTTTTCTGCGGGCAGTTTGAGCTCGCGCATCGCTGCGAGCGGCACCACGGAAAAAGCTTCGTTGATTTCGTATTGATCGACGTCCCCCGCGGACCAGCCGGCTTTCTCCAGCACTTTCTGGATCGAGGCGACGGGCGCCGTGGTGAACCATTCCGGCTCCTGCGCATGGTTCGCTTGGGCGACGATGCGGGCAATCGGCTTCGCGCCTTTCTTGTCGGCCATGGACTGGCGCATCAGGACAAGCGCCGCGGCGCCGTCGGAAATCGCCGAGGCGTTGCCCGCCGTCACCGTGCCGTCTTTTTCGAACGCCGCGCGCAATGACGGAATTTTCGCCGCGTCGACGAGGCCCGGTTTTTCATCGTCGGAAACGGTCACCGAACCTTTGCGGCCCGCGACTTCCACGGAAACGATCTCGTCCTTGAACTTGCCGGTCTTGATGGCGTCCTGCGCGCGCGTCACCGAGCGCATGGAATATTCGTCCTGTTCCTCGCGGGAGAACTGCCATTCGCGGGCGCATTTCTCAGCGAAAATCCCCATGGCCGCATGATTGTTGTAAGGATCTTCAAGCCCATCATAGGACATGTGGTCGAACACCTGACCGTTGCCGAACTTGATCCCCGTGCGGCCCGTCGGGAGAAGATGCGGCGCGCCGGTCATGGACTCCATGCCGCCCGCAACAACGATGGACGCCGATCCTGCAGCAATCGTGTCATGGGCCATCATGACGGTGCGCATGCCGGAGCCGCAGACCTTGTTGACGGTGACGCAGCCCGCGGATTTCGGAACGCCGGCGCCGAGCGAGGCCTGACGCGCCGGAGCCTGGCCGAGGCCCGCGGGCAAAACGCAGCCCATCAGGACTTCGTCCACATCGTCGGGCTTCACCCCGCCACGCTCCAGCGCCGCTTTGATGGCCGTAGAACCAAGCTCGGTCGCTTTGACGTTTGCAAAAGCGCCGAGGAAATTACCGATAGGGGTTCTCGCCATGCCGGCGATAACGATGGGTTCGGTCTGTGACATGCAATTGTCTCCTGATGCGTGATGCAAATGTAAAACAAGCCCGCGTCTGACGCGATGATGGAACGCCGCCTAAAGTTCAGCTTTCGTCATGAACCTCGTAAAGCCGGACGAACATTTCGGTGTCTTCCAGCAAATCGTATATTCCCCCGCCGGCCATCACCGCTTTGTCCGGCATGTGACCGGCGAACGCTTTCATCGCGTCCATATCTTTCCAGAACGACAGCAGGACGAACTCAACCAGCCCGCCAAGTTCACGACTGCTAACGGATGCGCGAATGAAGCCTGGCGTCTTCACCATGAGGGGCTTGATGTGAGTTTGGTAGTGCTTGACCGCCGCCGCCACATTTTCAGGTTTCGCCCGCCCCCGCCATTCGCGCAGGATTGTCATGCAGCCTTTCTACCCTTTGCAATCACTTCTAGCGCCATTTTATCGGCTATCGCGCCGGTCGGGGCGTTTTCCGCTTCGGCGCGGTTGAAAATGTCGGACAACCGCCCGCCAATGGCGTCTATACGCTGGTTCATCTCGTCCGTCGTCCATGCGCCTAGGATTTCAAGCCCGACAGAGATCACGCCCGCAGCATTGATAACATAATCCGGACAATAAAGAACGCCTTTGTCTTTCAGCGCCTGATCCATGTCCGGCGTTTTGAGCTGGTTGTTCGCAGCGCCGGCGACGATTTTCGCCTTCAGGCGCGGCAGGGTCTCGGCGTTGATCGATCCGCCGAGCGCGCAAGGCGCGAAAATATCGACATCGACGGCGATGGCGTCTTCCGGCGTCGCCGTTTCAGCGCCAAACCGCGTCACCGCTTCCTTCACCGCATCCTGGTTGACATCGGCGACCACAAGCTTGCCACCTTCTTCATGAATGAGCCGCGCAAGCTCCATCCCCACGGCGCCGACGCCGAGAATAGAGACCGTGAGGCCTTTCAGACTATCCTTGCCGAATTTGCGTTTCGCCGCCGCCTGCATGCCGCGCCAGACGCCGCGCGCGGTGAAAGGCGACGGATTGCCGCCGACGCCTTTGGTCTCCATGCCCGCGGCATATTTCGTGACGGAGCGGATCAGCGCGAGGTCGGCTTCGGTGACGCCGGAATCTTCCGCCGTGTAGTAAAGCCCTTCTAGGCTGTCGACGGCGCGGGCGAAGGCTTTCAGCATCTCCGGCGTCTTGTCCTTTTTCGGATCGGCGAAAATCACCGCCTTGCCGCCGCCGAAAGGAATGCCGCCCATGGCGTTCTTGTAGGTCATGCCCCGGGAAAGATTTTTCACGTCCTCCAGCCCCGCCTCGAAGCTGGCGTAAGGATAGATCCGGCAGCCGCCGCAGCCGGGGCCGAGCGTCGCGTCATGGACAGCGATAATGGCGTTGAGACCCGCCAATTCATCAGTAAAATGAACCACCTTGCGCCAGCCCTCGACGGCCAGGACCTCAGATTTCATCGCTAACTTCCTTTATGAGGGCCGAGGGCCCAGCGCCCGGACCGGGCGGAATGCGCGTTTCCTTATCCTTTTTCGCCGAGCGCTTCCGGTCAAATATGGGGCTTTGCCGCTTGACGATTAGCATATAATGCTAAATACATGATGGATTAGTGAAAGCGGACCTATGAAGCTCGACCATATCGACCACAAGATCCTGAAGCACCTTCAGGAAAATGCGCGGATCACCAATGCGGAACTCGCCGAAAGAGTGGGCCTGTCGCCCACTCCGTGCCTCAGGCGTTTAAGGCGGCTCGAGACCGAGGGGATCATCAAAGGCTATCGCACGGAGATCAACCGCGAGGCGCTTGGCGTCAATGTGACGGTGATCATCCTGGTCAAGCTGGAGCGCGAAGACGACAAGACGCTGCGTGAATTCGAAACGGCCATCAAGAACCGTGAAGAGGTGATGGAGTGCTATCTCGTCACCGGCAAGTTCGATTATTTCATTCGCGTCGTCGTGCCCTCGCTTGCGACTTACGAGACGTTCCTGTCGGAGACAATGCTCCGCATGCCGAACATCGCGACCGTGGAGTCGAGCTTTACCCTGCGTGAAGTCACGCGCAAGGTCGTCACGCCCCTGCCTCAGTCCATCATTCGCTAGGCGAGTTCAAGCGACATTCGACGCCGCCTCCGGCGGCGTCATGACGCGGTCGATTTCTGCATGCAGATATTCGGCGCGGATCGGCTTCGTTACATAGCCGTCAAAGCCCATTTCCAGAAATTCATCGATCTGCTGGCGCATGGCGTGCGCTGAAATCGCAATAATCGGCGTCGGCGTGCCGGCGCTGAGCTCGCGCTCGAGAAACCGGATCTGGCGCATGGCTTCGGGCCCGTCGAGGCGCGGCATGGAAATGTCCATCAGCACAAGGTCGAACTTGCCGCGCTTGAAGGCGGCGACGACATCAAGACCGTCATTGGCGAACTGCGTTTTATGGCCGCGTTGATCGAGAAACGCCTTCAACACGGCCTGGTTCACCGCATTGTCTTCGGCGGCGAGGATTCTGAGACCGTTTTGTTGCGCCGCCGCGACGGAGGCGTCGCCTGCTTCTGCAGCGGCGTTGGTATCCGCCACCGGCGCGGGAAACGAAACAGTGAAGATCGAGCCGGCGCCGAGCGTGGAGCGTACGGAAATCTCGCCCCCCATGGCCGTGACGAGGCCCTTGGCGATGGAAAGGCCGAGCCCTGTGCCGCCATATTTGCGCGTCGTCGCCACATCGGCCTGCGTGAACGGATCGAAAATGCGCGTGATCTGATCTTCCGACATGCCGATGCCGGAATCTTTCACTTCGATGACCGCCATGTCGCCGTCGGACGCCGGCGCCTTGATGCGCACGAGAACGGCGCCGCTTTCGGTGAATTTGATGGCGTTGGAAACGAGGTTATGGAGCACCTGAAGGATACGGTGTCCATCGCCAAGGCGGATCGCGTCTGCGTCGCCCTGACATTCCACCCGGAAGTCCAGATTTTTCTGCTCCGCCTTCAGGCCGTGCAGATTTTTCACCTTGGCGGCGATGTCGGCGAAGGAGAAAGGCGCCTTTTCAATCTCGATCTTGTTCGCTTCGATTTTCGAAAAGTCGAGAAGATCGTTGAGCACCATCATCAACAGATCGCCGCAATCGCGCACGATTTTGAGCTTTTCCTGCTGCGTTCCCGTCAGCTTGCTGTCTTCGAGCGCCGCCACCATGCCAAGAATGCCGTTCATGGGCGTGCGAATCTCGTGGCTCATATTGGCGAGGAAGGAGGATTTGGCCTGGTTCGCCTCTTCCGCAAGCACTTGCCGTTCATGGGCGCGTTCGCTTTCGAGCCGCATGGACGCGCTCGACGCCTGATAAGCGCGCAGCGCAACAGCGAGATGCGAAATATACATGATCTCCGCAAGGAGGATCGCACAGGCGCCCGCCCGGCCCGGCTCGGCGCCGGTGGCGAGGGCGAAAAGCGGAAGCGCGAAAAAGTAAAAAGCGTGGGGCGCCACGGCGGCGATGAAGGTGCGTCTTTCGTGATGCATGTGCATGGTCACATGCAGGAGCGATCCCGAAAGCCACAGAATCGCGAAGACTTTGCCGGGCGTTCCCCACATCAGCCACAAGAACACAGGGAAAAGCGAATAGATCAGCGTCGCCTGCGCCGCCGAGCCGCAAAGGACGATCCATTCCTTTTTGGATGGCGGCCGCCGCCGCGCGCTGTCTGTGAAAGGCCGCCACGCATAAAGATCGGCGACCTGGCTGATGACGATTGCGGCAAGCCAGGCGATGGAAAGAACATGGCTGATCGCGCCCCACAAAAGGAGCGAACCAATGATCGCAATGACGATGCGGGTTTTGAATTCCCTCCGGCGGCTCTGCGCCGTTGCGATCAAGCCTGACAGAACGGACGCTTCGTCTTTCCCGCCGGCCCGGTCTCCCTCGGGCGTGGCTGTGGTCATGACTGTCTTCGGCTCCCCTTGTCAGGCGGATGGACTCATTCGCGGGCGAATGGCCCCGCATTTGCTGAAAACTAGCGGGAAAGTCTTAATCACTGCCTACCCGGGGGCTTTCCTTAACGATTTGGAATGCGTTTTGCGTTCCGGAATGAGACAGAAAATCCGGATCAAACGTCGCAGTCCGGCGCGCTCACGGATAAGCGAACGCAGGTGAGCCTGTGCGCCGTTTCAGAGCCTATCGCTGGAAGTCGTAAAAGGCGCCCATGGAGAGAAGGTCCGTCAGGGCCTGCATGGCCGCAAAGCTCTCTTCCATAAACGCCGGATCCTTGAGATCGTCGGGCGTCACGCGGTCGCGGTAATGGGCCCGCACCCAGTGCTCTAGCGCCGTAATACGAGCATCATCGAGAATGAAATTCGGATTCGCGGCCTTCGCCTCGTCTTCCGATAAGACCACCCGCAAACGCAAACAGGCCGGGCCGCCGCCATTGCGCATGGACTCGCGCACATCCTTGTAGATGGCGCGATTGATGGGATTGTTCTTCGACACCGTCGCATCGACGAAAGCTTTGACGCGCGGGTTTTCCTGCGCCTCGGTCGGCAGCAGCAGCGCCATCTCGCCGCCGGGAAGCGTCAGAAGCTGCGAATTGAAGAGATAGGATTTGATGCAGTCATCAAGCGACACGTCCTTCGCCGGCGCCTCAATGATTTCGACGAACGGCGCCGCCTTGCGGATCGCAGCGTAGGCCGCCTCGCGGTCGGCGAAGCTCTGTTCGTGGAGGAACAGCACCGTTCCGTTGGCGACGCCGACGACATCGTTGTGGAAGGCGCCGGCGTCGAGCGCCGTCGTCGATTGCTGCACGAAAACGGTCTGAGATGGATCGAGAAGATGGTTTCGAGCCACAGCCTCGCTGGCGCGCTTTCTCTGGCGCGCCGGGAATTTCTCGCCGTCAATGCCATAGACGAAAAGATGCACGCCTTTGTCGCCGTGGGCTTCGCAAAGACGGCCATGGTTAGCGGCGCCCTCGTCGCCGAAATGCATGCCGCCCGGCAGAGGCGGGTGATGGACGAAGTAATTTTCATCGTCGAACATATGCGCAAGAACACGCGCGGTCGTATCCGCCTCGATGGAGCGGTGAAAATTCGCAGCGAGATTGGCGGCGGTGAAATGAACCTTGCCGTCGCCCGTGTCCGGCGACGGCGCGACCGTTCCCGCATTCGCCGTCCACATGGACGAGGCGGCGTAGCAATTGGCCAGCAATTGCGGCTCGGCCTTCGCCGCTTTTTCAATGATCTGTCTGTCAGTGCCGGAAAACCCGAGCGCACGCAGGGTTTTCAGATGCGGCCGGTCCTGCGGCGGCAGGAAACCCTGCTTCAGGCCAAGCGCCATCGCGGCGCGCATCTTGGCGAGACCCTGAAGGGCCGCCTCTTTCGGGTTCGACGCGGCGCCCGCATTCGTAGCCGACGCGATATTGCCGAAGGAAAGCCCCGCATAATTATGCGTGGGGCCGATCAGGCCGTCGTAATTGTATTCGGCGTAGGTCACTTAACTCCCACCTGTCCCTCCGGCATGGAAAGCAATCCTTCACCTTCCATGCTCGCCACCGGATAGGCGCAATAGTCGGCGGCGTAGTACGCGCTCGGGCGGTGATTGCCGCTGTCGCCGATGCCGCCGAAGGGCGCGGCGCCGGAAGCGCCTGTGGTCTGGCGGTTCCAGTTGACGATGCCGGCGCGCGACAAGGCCAGGAACTTTTCCCATTTCGCCTTGTCGTCGGTGAGGATGCCCGCCGACAAACCGAAGCGCGTCTTGTTGGCGCGAGCGATGGCTGCGTCGAAATCCTTCACGCGCCAGACTTTGAGGAACGGTCCGAAATGTTCTTCGTCGGGCACGCTGTCAGACAGCATGGTCACGTCGACGATGCCAGGCGAAACGAACGCCTTGCCTTCATCGATGACGGAAAGGTTCTTCACCGGCACGCCGTCGCGGTCCACAAGCTGATCGAAGGCGCGCTCAAGGCTTTCCGCGATTTTCGGCGAGATCACCGGCCCCATAAAAGGCTGCGGCTCGTCAAACGGCGCGCCGACAATCAAACGCTCCGTCAGCTTGCCGAGCGCGAGGAGCGCGTGATCGCCCTGTGGCCCGTCAGGAATGATAAGGCGGCGCGCGCAGGTGCAGCGCTGGCCGCTGGTGAGGAATGCCGACTGCACGACCGTAAAGGCCGCGGCCTCCACATCGTCAACATCCCACCAGATCAGCGGATTGTTGCCGCCGAGTTCGAGGGCTAGAATAACGTCGAGACGGTCGGCGAACATTTTGTGGATCGCAAGGCCGGTCTTGGCGCCGCCAGTGAAGAGAACGCCGTCGACATCTGCGCCGGTGAGCGCTTCGCCCGTCTCGCGACCGCCCTGCACCAGATTCACAACGCCTTCGGGCACGCCCGCCTCTACCATGCGCTCGACAATGAAGGCGCCTGGTCCCGGCGTCATTTCCGACGGTTTGAAGACGACTGTGTTCCCGGCGATCAGCGCCGGGACGATATGGCCGTTGGGCAGATGCGCGGGAAAGTTATAGGGCCCGAGCACGGCCATGACGCCATGGGGTTTGTGACGCAGCACGCCGCGCGTGGCGCCGCTTGCCGTTTCCTTTTCGCCCGTGCGCTCGTGATAGGCGCGGATCGAAATATCGACCTTGCCCGAAACCGTGGCGGCTTCGGTTTTCGTCTCCCAGAACGGCTTGCCGGTCTCGCGAGAGATCAGCCGCGCCAGATCCTCTGCGTCGCGTTTGATGAGATCGCGATAGCGCTCCATCACGGCGATGCGTTCGGCGAGCGGCGTCAGCGCCCATTTCTCGAACGCAGCCCGCGCCGCGCCGACAGCGTCGTTCACATCGTTCTTCGTCGCCGACGCGCCGGTCCAGATCGCCTCGCCGGTCGAGGGGTCGAAACTTGAAAACTCCGCGCCCGCGCCCTCGCGCCATTCGCCGTTGATGAGGATTTTGTTTGTCATTTTATCACCACTTCACTGCGCGTATTTCATCGCCGGCCTTCACGCCAAGCGCCGCCGCCGCGTCTTTCGCGATGATCATCGCTTCGCCGTCGATCTTGCCAGGCGCGCGCGTCACGCGGAAGGATTGAAGATAGCCGCCCGCCATCAAATAGAGCGGCGCGTCTCCCGGTTCGCCGATTTTTACCGGATAGAGCCGGCTTTCCTTGACCGTTTTGATGTCGTCGATTTTCGCATCGACCAGCGGCCCGCCGTCAAAGACATCGATATAACGGTTGAAAGCGAAGCCTTCCTTGATGAGCATGTTATAGGCGGGCGCTGCGCTGTCATGGGGCTTTCCGAGGCACTTTTTCGCATCCTCCGGCAACAGCGCCACATAAATCGGGTGGCGCGGCATCAGATCGGAAATGATCTGGTTGCCCATAGCGGAGTTGGCGAGATCGGCGTCCTCAAACTCCATGTCGAAAAAAAGCTTGCCGAGGGATTCCCAGAAAGGCTGCTTGCCGTCGGGCGCGCGCCAGCCGCGAAGCTCCGCGCAGACCGGATCGGCGACAAGCTTTCTGTGCTGTGCAATGAAGAGATAGCGCGCCTTCGCTAGGAACTTGCCGTAGCCGCCGCCGCGCACTTCGGGCGACAGGAACAGGGAGCCGACTTCCGAGGCGCCGGTGAAGTCATGGGTCGGCACCAGGATGCGGCGCTCGATCCGTTTTTTGAGCTGCTTCGACGCATGAACGGTTTTGTTGATGCGATAATTGACGAAACCGTATTCGAGTCCCACCGCGGAGAAAACGGCGGAAAGGCCGATCACCTTGCCGTTTTCTTCGAGCACCATCGTATAGACTTCGCCATTCGGCCCGTCGGCGTTCGCCGCGAAGCTGTCCGCTGCAAAATTGACGCGCGCGCGCAAGGCATCGGGTTCGGAGGGCAGGTTCGTCATGCCGCCGCCCGATTGCTTCGCGAGCGCCAGAATCGCATCGAAATCCTCGCGCCGCACCGGACGCATGAAGGCGAGCGACATTACCGTTTCTCCGTATCCACAAACTCGCCGGGATTGGGGATGTCGCCGGCGGCGATTTTCAAAAGCAAGAGCGCAGAGAGTTTGGCGCGCTCCACAAGACTGTCGAGCTTGGCGATCTCCTGCGCCGAGTGAATGTTGGCGCCCCGGACGCCCAGCGTGTCGATCACCGGAATGCCGGCCGCGGCGATGTTATTGCCGTCGCAGCAGCCGCCCGTGGGTTTCCAGTCGATGGCAAGACCCAGATCGGCGCCGGCGGCCTTGAGCGCGAGGAAAAAGGCGTTCAGTTGCGGCGTCATGGGTTTGGGCGGGCGGGTGAAACCGCCTTCAAGCTTTGCGGAATAGCCGTCGCGCGCATCGATGTCTGCGATCAGCGCATTCGCCTTGTCCAAAAGCCAGTCTGAATCCTCCGGCTGTTCCAGGCGCACATTGAAGCGCACCACGGCCAAGTTCGGCACCACATTGTTGGGCCCGCCGCCATCGACGCGGGCTACGTTCACGGTCAGGCCCTCGCGCTCGCCCGATAATTTGTCGATGCCGGAAATGAAATCCGCCGCTGCGGCGATGGCGTTGCGGCCCAGATGATGCTCGCGGCCCGCGTGAGCGCTTTTCCCGCGAATGACCGCCGCGAAATTGCCGCTGCCTTTGCGCGCGCCGGCGAGCGTCCCGTCGGGAAGCGCCGGTTCGTAGACGCAGGCGAATTGCGCGCGCTTTGCGGCTTCCGTCAGCATATGCGCTGAGCCGATAGAGCCGATCTCCTCGTCGGCGTTGATGAGCACTTCATAGCCGATGCGCTCGGCGAGTGGCGAATTCTCAATCGCCATGAGCGCGTTCAGCATGACGAGGAGCCCGCCTTTCATGTCGGCGGCGCCCGGCGCATTCAGCGTGTCGTCATCGAGAAACTTTTCCGACTGGAACGGATGATCGGCGCCGAAGACCGTATCCATATGTCCGGCGAGAAGAACACGGACCGGCGCCTGGGGCCGCTTCACGAGCCGCAGCATGTCGCCAACCTTCTGCTCCATCGTCTCGCCGTCCTTGGTCACAATCTTGTGGACGCGAGAGGGAACGGTTTCGACGTCTGCGCCGAGCGCGGAAAACGCGTCTTTCAGCGCCCCGTGCATTTTTTTCAGACCGTCCAGATTCGTGCTGCCAGAGTTGATGGCGCACCAAGCGCGCAAAGCGTCCGTCATGGGCGCGCGTCGGTCGTCCAGAAAGGCGAGGTCGGCTTTATAGTTATAGGGGGCTGCCATGGCCGAGAGCAGTAGCCATCCTCGCAAATCCCCGCAAGACCGGGCCCCAACTCTGTAGGGGGAATACCCATCTGCCGTTTCCCCCCGCCCCGAAGCGGCCTATAATTCTGTCCCAAACAGATATTCTCGCAGGCGGATGCTGACATTCATTGAAAAATTGCTGGCGGCGTGGGCCGAAACCGCGCGCCGCGCCGGGGCGCTCTTGGCGGCCGCGATCCTCATTCTTGGGGGCCTCGCCGGTTATTACGCCGCGACGCATTTGAAGGTTAACACCGACACCAGCGCCATGCTGGACCCGGACCTTCCCTTTCAGCAGCGCGCGGCGGAGCTCCGGGACGCCTTCCCCCAGATCAAGAACGACGTCGTCATTATCGTCCGCGCGCCAACCCTAGACGAGGCTGACGCCTATGCGATCGAGCTGCGCGAAAGGCTGCTCGCCGATCAGGAGAATTTCACCGCGGTGTTCGCGCCGGCGGCCGATCCGTTTTTCCGGGAGAACGGGCTTCTTTATCTCGATCAGGGCGAGCTTGAATCCCGCCTGACGCAAATGTCGAAGGCGGCGGGCCTGATCGAAACGCTCATCAAGGATCCCTCGCTCGGGACATTGTTCACAACTCTCGCGGAGAACGACGAGCTCGCAGAACGCTCCGATCTCGGCCAGGAGACGCTGCAGGACATCTACGCCGAACTCGCCGCCGTCGCGGAGGCGAGCCTTGCGGGCGAGCGCCGCCCGTTCTCTTGGATGGGCGCGCTCGATGAAGACACCCGCAACGAGCCACATCACACGCGGCTGGTTTATGCGACGCCGGTGCTCGATTTCGCCAAGCTGAAGCCAGCCAAGGACGCGATCATGGCGTTGCGCGCGCAAACCGCAGAACTCGACGAAGTCTATGGGGGGCGCGTCGAAACATACGTCACCGGCGATCCGGCGCTGAGGATGGAAGAACTCGACTCGGTGACGACGGGCATCGGCCTTTCCTTCGCGCTGTCCTTCGTGCTCGTGACGCTCTTGCTCCTGCTGTGTTACCGCTCGTTGCCCATGGCGCTGCTGACGCTCGCCGGGCTGATCGTCACCTTGATGCTGACCTCGGCTTTCGCGGCGGCGTTTGTGGGCGAACTCAATCTCGTTTCCGTCGCCTTCACGGTGCTGCTAGTCGGCCTCGGCCTCGATTTCGCAATCCACCTTCTCCTTCACATTCAGGAACACCGCGCCGCGGGTCGCGACAACAAGAACGCCCTGCGCCGCGCAATCCATGAAGTGGGACCGGCGCTCGCGCTCGCCGCACCGACGACGGCGATTGCGTTTCTCTCTTTCATGCCGACGCGCTTCGACGGGATAGCGCAGCTCGGGCTGATCGCCGGCGCCGGCGTCGTCATCGCGTTCCTCGTCACCATCACCTTCGCGCCCGCCGCCCTCGCCATCTTCAAGGGCCAGCCAGGACGCACCCATTCCGGCCGGGTGCGCGGCTTTTTCACCTGGATCGAAAATCATGCGGGCCCCGTCGCCGCCGCGACGGTGATCTTCGGCGCCGCGGCGCTCCTCCTGATGCCGCAGGTCCGGTTCGACGCCGACCAGATGGCGCTGCGCAATCCCAATTCGCAATCGGTTCAGGGGTTCAACCTCCTGTTCGACGATCCCGAAACCGCGCCCTATCGCCTGAGCCGCCTGGTCGAGAGCGCCGAGGCCGCGACCGAAACCGAAACCCTCGTGGCGCCGATTGAAAGCGTCGAGACGGCCCGGTCCCTTCTCGATTTCATCCCCGGCGATCAGAACGAAAAGCTGGAGCTCATCGATTTCGGCGCCGGCACGCTCGTCTTCGCCCTCGACGCCGAACCGGGTTCGGTCGAGGGCCCTTCGGCGGCAGACGGAATCGCGGCGCTCAAGACACGGCTGAATGAAGCTTATGAAGACGGTCCCAGCGCCAAACTCTCAACGCTGCTTGAAAAGCTTGAAGGCGACGAGGCCGCGCAAGCGCTAATGCAGGAAAATGTCTTCGCCTTCTGGCCGCAGCTCGTGGCGCAGCTTCGCGACAGTATGAACGCCGATTATGTGGAGATGGAAACGCTCCCCGAGGCACTGCGCGAACGATATTTAAGCGAAGGCGGCAAGTGGCGCGTCGACATTCTGCCGAGCGCCGATGTGCGCGACTACCGCGCGCTCGATCGGTTCGTCGATGATGTGGAAGCCGTCATTCCCGATCTCGCTGGCGGCGCCTATCAGGCGGAAAAGGCGGGCGAGACGATTTCCTTCGCCATGCTGGAAGCGACCGGCATCGCCTTCGCCGCCATCGCGATCTTCCTCTGGCTTCTGGTGCGGCGCTTGCGCACCGTGCTCTTGATGCTGTTTCCGCTGGCGCTGGCAGCCGTCTTGACCGCGGCGACGGGCGTTCTTCTCAACATTCCGTTCAACTACGCCAATGTCATCGTCCTGCCCTTGCTGATCGGCATCGGCATCGATTCCGGCATCCATCTTGTCTTGCGCAACGACCAGATCAGGGCGGGCGAAGGCGTTTACGGCACCTCGACCCCGCGGGCGGTGCTGTTCTCGGCGCTGACCACCGTCGCCTCTTTCGGAAGTCTCATGCTCTCGCCCCACCGGGGCACCGCTTCCATGGGCGAGCTTCTCTCTATCGCTATCGCATTTACGCTTCTGTGCACCTTGATCGTTCTGCCGGTCGCCTTCCGGTTCGACAGAAAACCGATCTCGAAGGCGACTTAGGGGCGGCAAGCAAAGCCCCTCCTTTTCAAAGGGTTGAGCCGCTATTGCGGAGGCGCCGTCGAGGCCGCCTGACGAAAATGTCATGCGCCCTCCCCGAGGCCGGCACATTGCTGCTGGAATTTGGCCGCAATCGACCCATATTCACCGAAATCGAGAAAAGAGCGTCAACCGGCGCCAATCCATTGAGGGCCCATTTCCATGTTCATGTCCCGCGTCCGCATCTTCGCCGCGCTCATCGCCGCCGCTTCGGCCTCGCCCGTATTGGCGCAGGAGCCGGAACCGGCTGCCGAAACCGAAGAGAGCGCCGTAGACGGCGCCACCGCCTTCGCCAAGGCCTTGACCGCCGACGCGACGACGGCCCTCACCTCGGACAAATCGGAGGCCGAACAACTCGCTGACTTTCAGCAAGTGCTGGCGGACGGCATGGCCCTCGACGTCATCGGCAAATTCATGATCGGCGAAAACCGAAAGGCGATGTCCGACGAGCAGCTTGCGCGTTATGACGCCGTGTTCCCCGGCTACCTGACCAAGCTCTACGCCGAGCAGTTCAAGGACATTGTCGGCAAGCCGCTGGAAGTTCTCGAAGCCAAAGAACTCGGCGCCCGCGACGTGATCGTCAGGACAAAATTCGACCGCCCGGAAGGCGCGCCCATCATGGTCGACTGGCGCGTGCGCCAGTTGCGCTCGGGCGAGCGCAAGGCCATCGACATCATCGTCCAGGGCGTTTCGATCATGCTAGTCAAACGCGAGGAGTTCTCCTCCTTCATCGCAACGAATGGCGTTGATGCGTTGCTGGATCGGTTGGATGAAGAGGCGGCGGCATAATTGCCGCCGCTCGCATCGGTAGTTATGCCGCCCTATCGAAAGGTGCAAAGCTGGTTTAGAGAACGTTAGGCGCCGCGTGTTTGCGTTTGACGAATCCAAGCCCAGCCAGTCCCGCCAGGAAAAGTGGCAACGCGGCCGGGAGCGGCACTTCTGATGTCGTAATGTAACCAGACGTTATCCGTCTCAACGGGTCTGCAACGGCAAAACAATCAGCCGTCACACATCTGCTTTCCAGTGCGAAGCCAGCTATCTTGATCAAAATCAATCCGCCCAGATTTGTCATCGCACTATCAAGCTCGATTCCGATAGCGTCATACCCTGTGAAATCTGCAATTCCAGCGGAGTTCGCAAAACTGAGAAAAGTCGCATTTCCTGGTGATGACGGCAGCGGAACATCGTATGTTTCGCCGTCCAAGGCGCTTCCGGCAGTCGTTGTGACGTTAATATCGCTAAATACGCCAGCGTCTGCATCAAAAACAAACGATCCAACTGCAGTGCCTCCATCGTCGAAGCCTACGTCCTGAAGATACCAAGTCACAGGCGCAGCTTGCGCAGCAACAGCCAGACTCAAATTCGCCAATAAGGCGAGTACGAATGTTTTAATTCCCATGACACCCCCAATAATTCAAGTTCACGTTAGAGCATTGCACCGCGATGGCAAGCGTCAAGCGCCTTTCACCTCGACCACACACTAAGCCCATCGAGGGATCCTGCGGGTACATTGCCATCCTAAGCCTAGCTCTTCCGCTCAAACACGAAATCCGCGGCGCCTTTGAGCGGCTCCGCCGCAGAACCGAAGCGGTCGAGATGCGCCTTGCAGCGCTCGACGAGATCGGCGGCTTTCGACTTCGCGCCCTCCATGCCGAGAAGCTTGATGAAGGTCGCCTTGTCCATTTCCGCGTCCTGCCCCGCCGGTTTGCCCAACGTTTCGGCGTCCGCCGTCGCATCGAGAATATCGTCGACAATCTGAAACGCGAGCCCGAGGTCTTCCGCATAGGCTTGCAGCGCCGCGACTTCATCCGCCGACGCCTCGCCGATCAGCCCGCCGCCGACGGCGGAGAAGCGGATCAGCGCGCCGGTTTTCAACCGCTGCAACTCCTCGATGCCGCCGAGATCGAAATCTTTCTGCTCGGCATAGATGTCGATCATCTGGCCCCCGACCATGCCGAGCTTGCCCGAGGCGCGGGCGAGTTCGAGCGCGATGGCGCAGCGCACATCGCCCGACGGATGGGTTTCCTTCTCCGCCAGAATCTCGAACGCATGGGTCAGCAGCGCGTCGCCCGCGAGGATCGCCGTCGCATCATCGAATTTCTTATGAACGGACGGACGGCCCCGGCGCAGGTCGGAATCGTCCATGGCCGGCAAATCGTCATGGATGAGCGAATAGCAGTGGATCATTTCGACGGCGCAGCCGACGCGCACCGAGCGCGACCGGGGGCAGTCGAACATGTCCGCCGCCGCGATCACGAGAAACGGGCGCAAGCGTTTGCCGCCGTCGAGGGCGCCCCAGCGCATGGCGTCCACCACTCTGCCCAGCGGCCCGCCCCGCGTGGGCAAAAACGCATCGAGCGCGTCTTCGACGAGGGCGGCGGTTTCTTTGATTGTGCTGGCGAACGCTGACATTTGAAGCCGGACTTTCTTCTTGTGCCGCTCATCCCGGCGAAGGCCGGGATCTCAGGAAATATGGAAACAGATTTCGGCCGAAGTTCATCCTCGGGCCGGCTTCCGGCCGGACCCAGGGGCCGGAATGAACGGATCAATATTCGGCCTTACCCAAAAACGCCACCCTTGCCCGTCAGCGCACCTTCACAAAACCCGATCCGTCGCAGGCGACGCATTCGCGCGCGATGAAGCCGCGCTTGCCGCGGCCGGAACAGTCGCCGCAAAGCTCACGGCTGTTTTTCGCGCCGAGGAAGCTGGCGAGCAAATCGATAGGCTTGTTGTCCGCCGGGGCAGGCGCGACATTCATGGCGAAGTTGCGCGCCGCTTCGAGCTTCGCCGCCGGGAACGCCGCCGCCATGGAGGCCTGCCCGCTCGACAATCCGTGCAGCGTGATCATCAGATCGCGCCGCCAGGCTTCGAGCACCAGCGCGAACTGGCCGGCATCGAACGCACCCACCGGCTGCATGCCCGCCATCAGGAAAAGATCGCCATTGGCCTCGATGGAGGCGACGGCGAGATGGAGGTTGCGGTTGATGGTCTCGACCATCATCGCGTCGAGGGCGAAGCCCACGAAGCGCGCAAGAAAGCCGAGCTCGACGATTTTGCCGGAACCCGGCGCCGACTCCATCAGCGCGACGACGAAATTGACGCCGTTATGCTGGACGCCGAAAACCGAGAGCGGCCCCTCCTCGCCCAGCGGGTCGAGCCCGCCATACTGATTCTCCAGCGCGGCGACGACCTTGTCGCGCGGCCAGACGCTCTCTCCGGACATGCTTTTAACCGGCCTCTGGCCGCCCGAAAACTTTGGAAACATCTCCCCAATTCCCCTCAACAGACCTTACCCGGGCCCGAGGCTACACGAGGCGGGCCAAAGCGCCAACTGTGGCCGCCAAGCAAGGCGGAGCATTTGGGGCGCACTGGGGACTCGCGCCCGAAAGCCACAGCCCAAGCCAAATCCGCGTGAGGGCGGGCGATCCTTTTTGCACTGCAGCGCAACACGCGATATAGAAGAAATTCTTACCCGGCGCCCGGTTGCGGGCGCTGCAGGGGGCATGAAATAACACCTGCTGAAGAACAGCCGGTCCCGGCGCGGACAGCCTCGGGGCCAAAACGCGAAAATATGGCGGAGTAGCAGACGAAAATGGCGGCAGCGAAAAAGAATGTAAAAGTCGTGCTTGCCCAGCCTCGGGGGTTCTGCGCGGGGGTTGAGCGGGCGATCGACATCGTGGAGCGGGCGCTCGAGAAATACGGCGCGCCGGTCTATGTGCGGCACGAGATCGTCCATAACAAATATGTGGTCGAGACGCTGCGCGCCCGGGGCGCGATCTTCGTTGAGGAGATCGACGAGATCCCCACCGGCGCGGTCACCGTGTTTTCCGCCCATGGCGTCGCCAAGAAGGTCGAGGACGGCGCGCTGGTGCGCGAGCTCGACGTGATCGACGCCACCTGCCCTCTTGTCACCAAGGTTCATAAAGAAGGCCGCCGCTACGCCGACAAGGGTTACGACATTGTCCTCATCGGTCACATCGGCCACCCGGAAGTGGAAGGCACGCTCGGCCAGATTCACGGGCCGGTGCATGTCATCTCCGAGCCGGAAGACGTCGCCGGTCTGAACGTAGCCGATGACGAGCGCGTCGCCTTCGTCACGCAGACAACGCTGTCCGTGAACGACACCAAGGACGTCATCGCGGCGCTCAAGCAACGCTTCCCGAAGATCGTCGGCCCTGACACGCGCGACATTTGTTACGCGACGCAGAACCGCCAGACCGCCGTCATCGCCATGGCGAAGCAGGTGGATTTGCTGCTCGTCGTCGGCGCTCATAACAGCTCCAACTCCAACCGCCTGCGCGAGATCGGCGAGAATTTCGGCATTCCGAGCTATCTCATCGAAAACGCCGCGATGTTCGATCCCGCCTGGCTCGAAGGCGTGGCGACCATCGGCCTCACCGCCGGCGCCTCGGCCCCTGAAACGCTGGTTCAGGAAACTGTCGAACGCCTCAGAAATTACTGCGACGTGACGGTCGAAAAACTCGACGGCGTCGAGGAAAACGTCCACTTCAAGCTGCCCCGCGAACTCGCCGACGTGCCGCGTCCGAAAGACGCCATGGAAGCGTGGGGCGCGGCGAACGCGTAAAATCTGTCAGCAGCGCAGAAAAAAGAAACGGAGACACTCATGTCAGTATCGCTTCACCAGCAGATCCGCGTCGGCGCCTATGTGGCGAAGCAAACGCTCATGGGCCGCAAGAAATATCCGCTGGTCCTGTTTCTGGAGCCGCTTTTCCGCTGCAACCTCGCCTGTCCCGGCTGCGGCAAGATCGATTATCCGGCGCCCATCCTCAACAAGCGCCTGACCGTTCAGGAATGCCTCGACGCCGTCGACGAATGCGGCGCGCCCGTGGTGGCGATCCCCGGCGGCGAACCGCTGATCCACAAGGACATCGGCGAGATCGTCGAAGGCATCGTCGCGCGCAAGAAATTCGTGTCGCTGTGCACCAATGCGCTGCTGCTTGAAAAGAAACTCGACCTCTTCAAGCCGTCGCCGTTCCTCTTTTTCTCCGTCCATCTCGACGGCCTCGAGGAAGAGCACGACCATGCCGTCGATCAGAAAGGCACCTTCAAGATCGCCGTCAAAGCGATCAAGGCGGCGCAGGACAGAGGCTTCCAGGTCAATGTCAACGCGACGATCTTCGACAACATGACCGCGAAGCAGGTCGCAGACTATCTCGATTTCGCCACCGATCTCGGCGTCGGCATCTCGATCTCACCGGGTTACGCCTATGAGCGCGCCGAAGACAAGGAACACTTCCTCTCGCGCGAGAAAACCAAGAACCTTTTCCGCGACATCTTCAAGATCGGCAAGGAGCGCGGGCGCGAATGGAACCTGTCCCATTCTTCGCTCTTCCTCAACTTCCTTGCGGGCAATGAAGAATATCTGTGCACGCCCTGGGGCTCGCCGACTCGCAACGTCTTCGGCTGGCAGAAGCCGTGCTACCTTCTCGGCGAAGGCTATGTCTCTAGCTTCAAGGAGCTGATGGAGACCACCGACTGGGATTCCTACGGCACCGGCAAATACGAGAAATGCTCCAACTGCATGGCCCATTGCGGGTACGAGCCAACGGCGGCCATGGACGCGGTGAAGAACCCGTTCAAGATGTTCAAGATCCCGAACATGTTCAAGATCAAGACCGAGGGCCCCATGGCGCCGGAAATCGATCTCTCCAATGCACGCCCCGCCGAGGACGTCCACGAAAAACTCGTCGCGGTCGAAATGTCAAAGATCGAAGCAGAGAAAAAGGCGGGCAAAGAGCGGGCCGAGGCTGCGGCGTAAGCTCTTCGTCGCGGCGGCGCTATCGCCGCCGAGCTTCATCAATTCCGGAAACTGCTTGGGGTCGCGTAAAGCGGCCCCTAATGTTTTGATGACGCGGGTAGAGCCGTCCGGCGCGACGGCTTCCAGCGCCGCTTGCGGCAAAGCCCGGTCCGCCGGATCGGCGATGGCGCGGATGGCGATGAAGGGCGCGCCTGCGCGCGCCGCCGCCCGCGCCGCGCCATGGCTTTCCATATCGACCGCCGCGCACCCGTGATTGTGAAAGAGGGCCGATTTTTTCGCAGCGCTGTCGATGATTTCATCCGCGCCGAACAATTTCGCGACAATATAGCCACCCCGACTATCCCGGCCCCCGGGTCCGGCCAAAGGCCGGCCCGAGGATAAACTCCGGCCGGGATCCACTTTTCTTAATGTTTCTGGACCCCGGCCTTCGTCGGGGTGATCGGAGGTTATTGCAGCCAAGAGATAATTATCCGACGCATAAACCGATCCGTCATCGGCGATGATTGTTTCGCCGATAATGAGATCGCCAGGCTTCAGCGCCGGATCGAGCCCGCCCGAAACGCCGACGGAAATAATCGCGCTCGCGCCGTCATTGCAGAACTCGCGCGCAATTTCCTCCGCCCGCGCCGCATTGGCGCCGGAAACCCCGATGCGAATTTTGGATGCGTCAACGCTCGCCGAAACCGCTTCCGCCTCGGATTTCAGGCCGCAAATGACGCCGATGAAGCCAGCCATCATTTATCCAGACGTTTTCAAATGAGGACTATTTTGTATTTCTACGTTGTTTTCCCGCGCCTTCTCCAACAGCTGGTAAAAACCTCGCCGCAAATTTGAAATGGAAAAACTTCCTTCAACAGTCGTAATTTTAGGACCATTTTGTCCCATTTTTATCGATTCAACGCCAGACCAATATACGCTGATCTTCTTTCCGATAGCTTTGTATTCGAGTTTGGCGTCATTAAATCGGACGCTTGCACAGTATACAAACAGAAAGCTTTGCAAAAACCAGACACCCATGACCAGCATTAGAATAAAAATTATCACAGCTCCAATGTTTGGCTCTTTCAAAAAAAATGGAGATAGCGTTCCAAAAACCAGCCAAACAACGGAAAAGCCGATTTGGATTATGCCGATCACATGATCAAAAATTGAACGGCGCGTTTCGACCCACCCATTAGTATCGGCCGATAAACGCTTTTTGGCATTATACAGGGACCAAAAAAGAGGGCCGAGAAGAAGAGCGCAGACGGCGAACATTATCATTGCGCCAAGCCATTCATTCGAAATAGCAATGCTCATAGTCGGCCCGGCCAGGATTTTAATACTAATTCCGCCGCTCTGTCTCCCGACCTTATCGACCCCTCAATCGTCGCCGGAACGCCCGTATCTGTATGGTCCCCGGCGAGGAAGAGATTGCGCCATTGCGTTTCGGGTTTCAGACGTTTCCTCGCGCCATGCGGGGACTGGTCAGGCGTCGCGCGTTTTTCGCGGATGACGCGCACGCGTTCATACTCCGTATCGCCTAACCCAAGCGCAATTTGCGTTTCGCGCCAGATTTTCGAGACCACATCGTCATTGGGAAGCTCGTCCGTGCCGATGGCGTGCGAGGCCGACGTCGTGAGGCTGATAACGTCATCTCGCACAAACGCCCACTGCCCATCCGAGCCAATCATGCCGATAAACGGCCCCTCTCCCAATGCATCTCTCGGAACCGGTTTCCCGAGCCGGTAGTGAATATTCAAAATGCTGGCGTCGTCATCGGGCGGATCGATGTCGGGCAGCAAATCTTTGAGCCGCGTCGGCGGAATGGCGAAGATCACTTTGTCGCCTTCTTCCAGAGTCACGGTTTCATCGGCGAAGTTCAAGGTCGTCACCTCGCCGCCTTCCATCCAGACGCTTCTGACGCGCGCGTTGAGGCGCACCACGCCGCCATGGGCCTCGATGAATTTCACCGCCGGGTCGATGAAAGCGTGACCGAGCCCCGTCTTCGCCGTCAGCGGAATCGAAGCCTGCCCGCCCAGCAGAAAGGTCTCGCGGATGACGCGCCAGAGCAGCTTCGCTTGCCCCTTCTCAGGCGTTGTGTTGAGAACCGCAAGCGTCAGCGGCTCCCAGAAGCGCTCGTAAAGAACGCTGTTTTTATCGACGACCTCAGCGACGGTCTTGTCATCGTCGGCGAAAGCGATAGCGCCCGCTTTCACATAATCCATGACATTGGTGTCGGGCACGCGCCATTTTTTGTCGAACACCCAGAAAGGTATGAACCCTTCATTGATCCTGACCGTCCAGCGCTGTCCCGTCTTCACATCCACAAACGGATACACAGCGAAGGGCGGCCCAGCCAACACATCTCTTTGGGGGTCTTCTGCGCCGATGCGCTTGAGATAAGACAGCGCCGACTTGTTGCCGGACATGATGAGGTGGTTGCCGTTGTCGATCTCGCGTTCGAGATGCTTGTCGTAAAAGGTGCGGCAGCGCCCGCCGGCTTGCCCCGCGCCTTCATAGACCGTGACCGGCACATCATGTTCGATGAGCCGCACGGCCGCGGCGAGTCCCGACAAGCCGCCGCCGATAATGTGAACGCGTGGCACGGGAGGTTACATCCGGATCGAGTGCGGGCGCGGCTCTAGACTGGTGCGCAACGTCCCTTTCGCCGCCGCCCAGGAGACGAGCGCATAACGCACGCCCGACGTCACCGGCCGCGCCGCGTGAACATAGCGCGCATCAGAGGGGAACGCGATCAACAGGCCTTTTTTCGGCGCCAGCTTCAGACCGAAATTCGGAAAATCGATCTCCCCGCCCGTATAGCCTTCGTTGAGATAGAGCAGGATAGAATAATCCCGGTCGAGCACGCGCGTCCATTCGCGCTTCGCCGGGTCCCAATTGTCGGCGTCCGCATGAGGCTTGTATTCTCCGCCTTCGCGATAGCGCAGGATTTCCGGAAGCTCGAACCAGTCGATTCCTTTCTGGAAATGATGCCCGACGACATTTGCGAAAATGTGTTTCACAATGCCAATCACGTCAGTGTTGAGGGACCGCACATCGACAAATTCCGACGTTCTGGTGTCGGAGCGTTGCGGCGAAAGATCGGCGCCTGATGAAGCCACTGTATGCTGTTCGCCAAGCTGCTGATCGCATTCGGCGACGATGGCGTCGCAAACCTGCGGCGCCAGGAAATTCTGCACCATAAGGAAACCCGGCGGCACGCCGCCGGCGGTGATGATGACGCCCCCCGGCTGATCGGAGACAATCTCATTCCAGCGATCGAGGCGCAAAGGCGCGCCCTCTATATAGCCGCGTTCATTATACATAGCGTTGGTCCTGTTTCTTTTCTTGTCGTTGTGCAGAGTCAGATTTTCGGCGCGAGAAGCCAGCGAAAGGCAATGGCCGCCTTTTCGGTCTTCGACAGCGCCACGCGCGCCTGTCCATTCGCCCAGCCCCGCGCCGTCATCTTGTCGAGATAGCGCTCGTAAACGCCCATCATCAAGAGCGCCGGGCGCAAAACCCGCCAGTCGAGGCTTTTGAGGGCTTCGCGTGCCGCCGCGAACTTCGCCCGCGCCATGGCGGCGAGTTCTGCGCGGACCGCCGGCAAGCCCGGCGCAGCCGAGATTTCCGAAGGCGTCAGCGGACAGCCGTGTTTTTCGAGAAGTTCGCGCGGCAGGTAGAGCCGTCCCTCCGCTGCATCCTGCTCCACGTCGCGCAGAATATTGGTGAGCTGCAGCGCATCGCCGAGGGAAATCGCAAAATGGTCGGACGCCTCGCCTTTAGGCGCGCCGAACACCGGCATGGAAAGCTGCCCCGCCGCGCCGGCGACGCGTCGCGTATAGGCGGCGAGCTCATCAAGACTTGGCGCAATGACAGGCCCCTTCGCATCCATTTCCATCCCCTCGATCATCAGGATGAATTCCTGCTTCGGCAGAACAAAGGCGCGCACCGGCGCGAGCAATGCGACTCCAGTCGGCGTCTGCGGCGCGCCGTCATAGAGCCGGTCGATTTCCGCGCGCCATTCAGCGAGCGCCGCAAGTTTTTCCTCGCGCGTCCCGCCTTCATCGGCGATGTCATCGACCTCGCGGCAAAAGGCGTAAACGGCGTACATGCCCTCGCGGCGCGCTTTCGAAAGGATGCGCATGCCCGGGCCGAAAGAGGTTTTAGACCGCTTGACGGTTTCCTCTGCATGACGGCGGGCTTGCTCGATATCCATCGCTGCGGCGGTCATGCGCGGGCCATCCGATTGCGCGCATTTTCCGCGGCCCGCGCATCGAGACGGCTGCGTTCGTCTGCCGTCAGAATTTGCGGCGTGACGCTTCCGTTATCTTCGGCGTCCAGAAAGACATTCTTTTTCGACTTGCCGCTCATCCATTCGAGCGCCGCGCGCCGCATCAAATCCAGAACGAGAAACGGGGTCGCGATTTTCTTTTTGGTCACTGGCTCGCCATGAGCGTAATCCGTAAACACCGCCGATTTCGGGGCGCCGAAAACATCTTCGCGGCGCGCAGGATCATAGTTGCGAACCTGCGTCCCGGCGAAGGGCAGCTTGCGACCCGGGATCGTGTTGGCGAGCGGCGTGTTACAGCAGGACGCATAAAATCGATGGAGGCGCGCCTCCCGCCCGACGACGACGCACTGAAGCCTGTCGACGCCTTCCGTGATTTCGAGACGCGAGGGCGATGTCTGGTAAATATCCGATCCGCCCGCCGCATCGAGATATTCGTCCTCACAATTGAGAAAATGCGCGAGCGCCTGGCAGTCAGCGCAATAGCACACCACGCGTATCCCCATGCTTCCGCCGGCGTCATGGGCGACGCCTTTGACCGCGCCGCAACGGCATTGGAAATGCAGATCCGTCATGCGCCCCGGCCCGCTTCGAGAAAACCGGCGAAGGCGCCGCGCAGTCCCGCAGAAGCGAAATCGAGCTTCGTAAGCGCCACGCGCGCCGCCAGCGGATCGCCCTTGCGCAGGAGCGCGATAAGCCGGTCGGCGAGCCGCACGATGATCGCCGATTCCATGGCGAGATGCTTCGAGCTCAACGCGGCGGGAAGCTTGCGGGCATCGACCATCAGCGCCTCGCAACCGTCGAGCATGCGGTCGATCACCTTGCGGAAGCCCGGAGACGCCGCGTCGCGCTCCACCACGGAGAAGTCCTCGCCTTCTTCCTTCAGCCAGTCGCCGATGATGTAGATGCGATCGAGCTCTCGCTTGTCGTCGCCGCAATCCTGCAAATGATTGACGATCTGCAACACCGTGCATAGCGCATCGGAATAGCGATAGCCGGCTTTATCCTCGCCATGAAGATCGAGGAGATAACGCCCCACCGGATTGGCGGAGAGTTCGCAATAGCCGAGCAGTTCATCCCATGTGCGGTAGCGGCTTTTCTCCGCGTCAAGAATGAAGGCGGCGACAAGATCGGAACCGTGCTTGGTGGTGACGCCGGTCTCTTTCGTACTCCGCGCGAGGGCGTGCGCCTTGGCGTATTCGGGTCCATAGCCGGGCTCGCCTTTCAGCGCCGCATCGAACGCCGTCAGCCGTTTGATCTTCTCTTCCGGGCCTAGCGCGCCATTGTCTGCGATGTCATCGATGGCGCGCGCGAAGGCGTAATAGGTCGCCACATGGGGCCGCAAATGTTTCGGCAACAGGAAAGAGCCAACGGGGAAATTCTCGTCCTTCGCGCCTTTTCCTGAAGGCGTTTCGGCGGGCGTTTCCTCACATGCGGGGGCGTTTCCCGCTGCGGCGATTTCGGGCGCGGCTGACATGGGCGCACCTTACGGATTTTCGCTCCGTTTCCAAGGCAGGATATGCGAGGCTGCCCCCCCTTTGCTTGAGACCCGAAGCCGCGCTATCAGCCGGCCATGCTGACCTTTATCGCCTTCGCCGCTTTCGCCGCCTGGGGCTGGCTTACCCTGCTTCGGGGCGGGTTCTGGCGCGCCGGGGAGCGCCTCGCCGACAAGCCCGATCCGGAAAGCTGGCCCGGCGTCGTGGCCATTATTCCCGCCCGTGACGAAGCTGAAACCATCGGCGACATCGTCCGCGCCCATATGGCCGCCGACTATCCTGGCAACCTAACGGTGATTGTCATCGATGACGGCTCGACGGACGGCACCGCCGACATCGCCCGCGCCGCAGCGTCAGGCAGCGCAAGGGAGTTGGAGATTGTTACGGCCCCGCCTTTGCCGGAAGGATGGACCGGCAAATTATGGGCGGTCGATAACGGCCTCCGCCGCGCTAAGGAAATCGCGCCGGACGCAAAATATGCGCTTCTCGCGGATGCGGATATTGCGCTCGCCCGCGACACGTTGAGCCGCCTTGTCGCCAAAGCGGAAGATGAAAATCTCGCCCTCGCCTCGCTGATGGCGCGACTCGACGCGCGGGGCCCGTGGGCGTCGTTCCTGATTCCCGCCTTCATCTATTTCTTCCAGAAGCTTTATCCCTTCCCGCGTGCAAACGACCCGGACGACAACATGGCTGCGGCGGCGGGCGGCTGCATGCTGGCGCGACGGGATGCGATTGACGGGATTGGGGGCATAGCGCGCATCAGACACGCCCTCATCGACGACTGCGCCTTTGCGAAAGCGATAAAGGACCTGACGCCGTCAACCAAAATCTGGATCGGGCTCGCCAGCGACGAAGCGATCTCCTTGCGCGACAATCGCGAGCTCTCGTCGATCTGGAACATGGTGGCGCGCACGGCCTATGCGCAGTTGCATTATTCGCCGCTCCTGCTTGCCGGAACAGTGCTCGGCATGGCGCTCGTTTATCTCGCCGCGCCGCTGATCTTTTTAACGGCGTTCTGGCACTGGAATTTGGCGGCCCTGTTTTACGCCGCCGTCGCCTGCGCGCTTATGGGCTACACCTATTGGCCGACATTGCGCCTCTATGGGCGCGCGCCCTGGGAAGCGGCGCTCCAGCCTATCGCGGCGGGGCTTTATACCGCGATGACAATTTCATCTGCGCTGAGACACAGGCGCGGCGAAGGCGGCCAGTGGAAAGGCCGGACCTACTCTTCGTCCGCCGTTAATCAGTAAGCGTGTCCGCAAAAGCTTTCGTCACCAGAAACACCGCGCATGGCGCTTCGCGAACCAGCTCCATGGAGGCGCTGCCCTGAAACAGGGAGCCCCAGAACTTACGCTGATGCGACCCGGTGACGATCAGATCGGCGTTCTGTTTTTCAGCGTAGTGTGCGACTTCTTCAGGCGCTTCTCCGTCGAGCAGGACAGCTGTCGCGCTTGGCGCCAGCCGGTCCGTCATGGCGCGCAGCGCATCGAGGCTGTCTCGCCGGCCTTCATTATGCTGCTCCATCAGGGCTTCGGTGACGATGGCGGAGGATCCGCCGAGTTCCGCTGAAAAGCCTGTGCCCGTCGCCGCCAGGACCGGCCACACGCTCACCACCTGCAACTTCGCGCCGTCCTTTTGCGCCAGACTGTCGGCGGTGCGAATGACGCCCTCAGCAAGATCGTCATCGATATCGATGGCTGCGATAATGGATTTGAACTGCATGGAAGCATCCCTCCTCTTCGCTGCTCTCTTTCATGTGGGTATTCTCACGCCAGAATGAAGAGGCAGAAACAGCCACGATCCAAACAGGAAACGGCGAAATGCGGCTTGATCTGGATCAGTCCCGCTCGAAAAGACGCTTCGGATGGCGGCCATCCACATAGCCCATGAAGGGTGGATAGATCGAATAGCCAAGCAGTTCCTGCGCTCTCGGCGGCAGGGTTTGCGCCACATAGGGCGGCACGGCGAGCGCCATGTTTTCGAGCGTGCGCGTCCAGCCCGGACAATATTGCGGCGTGATGATGAGGCGATTTTCGTTCGAGACATTGGCGCCGCCGCGGTGCCAGAGCGTTCCCTTGGCGATCATCAAAGAGCCTGCGGGCATCACCGCCTTCATTGCGTCAGGCCGCGCGCCGGGATCGCCCTCGCGCTTGGCCGTTTTCGAGAAATCCTCCTCGGCGATGGCGCCTTCAATATGGTCTTCCGGCCAGAGATGGCTGCCGGGCAGGATTTCCGTGGCGCCGTTGGTCTCCGTCGTATCGGTGATTGTCCAGAAGGTCGACACGCCGAGTGACGGCCGCGGTCGCGGCCATTGATAATGGCTGTCGTCGAAATGCCAGGGCTGCGCCGTTTCGCCGGGATGCAAGTTGATTGCGAGGCAAGCGGACAGAAGGCACTCGCGCCCGAGGTCCGCCTCGACAAAGGCAAGCGCTAGCGGATGCGTCACGAGATCGGCGAAGACCGACGACTTCGCGAGCATGGCGTAAACGCGGTTCGACTCGCGGCCTTCGAATTCGTTGCGGCCCCTGATGTTCTGCGCGAGCCATGGGGCGAGCGCCGTCTTTACTTCATCAAGCTGATCCGCTGTCAGGACATTCGGAAAAATCAAATAGCCGTCACGGTCGAACTGCGCGCGCCAGTCCTCAAACGACCGCGCGCCTAGCCACGCAGAAAGGTCAGATGCAAATGTTTCCTGTGCCGCACTCATATGAACCTCGCTGGCGCATGATGAGCCGTTTTTATGACGGATTAAACCGGTTTCAGCAGTTGCTTTTCTCTCGCCCATTCGAGCATGGCCTTCAGCGCCGGTTGCATCGGCGCGGCGCGCCAGCCGAGGTCATGCGCCGCCTTCTCCGATGAAAATAATACTTGCCGTCCCGCAAGCCGCACGCCGGTAAGCGGCGCTTTCGGCGGAATGCCGGTGACAGCGGAAACGAGCCCGGTGTCGACGGCGCCCGCCATCAGCGCGACCCAGTAAGGCATCTTTGTTTTCGGCGCCGGACGTCCCGAAAATTCGGCGATCATGGAAAGCAGATCGACCATCGCCATGTTCTCACCGCCGAGGAGATAGCGCTCTCCCCTGCGGCCTTTGTCGCACGCGGCGATCAAGCCTTCAGCAAGGCTTTCCACCGGCACGAAGTTCAGGATGCAATCAATATAGGCGGGCGTTTTTCCATTGGCGAAATCGAGGATCATCTGCGTCGGCGGCGTCAGGCCGTCGTCGCCGGGACCGAGCGGTTCCGTTGGCAGCGCGATCACCGCGTCGAGACCGTTTTCTACTTTTTCTTCAACGGCCCGCTCAGACAGCAATTTCGATCGCGGATAAGGGCCGAGCATGTCATCGGGCTCAAGATGCGTCTTTTCATCGGCGTTCGAGGCTCCAATGGGCGTCGGTTTTCCGACCAGCGTCGTGAGGCTTGAACAATGCACCATGCGTGCGCCGGCGTCGCGCGCCGCCGCGGCGACAATTTCGGTTCCGCGCCGATTGACCTCATCGAAAATAGTTGTGTCTTTCGCCCAGAGCTGCGCATTGCCGGCCAGGTGAAAGACGCTTGCGGCGCCGTCCATGGCGCGTGCGACCGCATCCCTATCCGTTATCGAGCCCTGAATATCGTCAACATGCTGAGGCGCAGCGAGATCGAGGCTGCGGGTTTTCTCGCCGCGCGCACGCAACGCGGAAACGAGATGCTTGCCGACGAACCCCGCGCCGCCGGTAACCAGCGTTATATCGCTCATGCGCCCTTCCGGCAGACCAGAAGCCCTTCATCGACGACAGAGCCGGCAACGAGACCTTGTTCGGTTTCAACCGCCGCCGTCGCGGCGCTGAAAACGTCGCCTTCCGGATCGTCGAAAAGAATTTCTATGGCCCCGCTTTCAGGAAGCGCTTTAACGATGCGCGACGGCGCCCTGCCGAACCCCAGTTTGCGTGCGGACGCCAGCTTCGACAGTGACGGATGCAGGGCGGCGACAATTGTTCCATCGGCGGAAACTGTCAGATTGTCCGGCCGTCCGGGAAGTAAGATGCGCGCCCGTTCGCTGAAACCATCTTCGGCAGGCTCGAGCAGGAGAATCGCACTCTCGCGGGTCGCCGCCATGGCGATGCCGCCGTTATCGAGGCGCGCCACCCCGTTTGCAAAAGCGGCTTTTGTAAAGAGCGGGCCGTTTTCATCGGCAATCCCGCTGCGTTTCAGCCGGAAGATATTTTCAAGACCGGCCCCAAACCCGCAGGACGCATGATCGAAACTGGTGACGACACTGTTCGTACCCGCGGAGACATCGTTCGCCGCGCAATGGGCCGGCGCTGGCGCGCCCACAAACATTTCGCCATTGGCGCCGATGCGTTGAAGATGCGGCTCCATGCGCCAGCGCCGTCCGTCGCGGACATAGGTGCGATTGATGAAAACAAGTTCATGATTTTCTTCATCGTAAGAGAGACCGTGGGGCCTCAAGCCGCCCGCAAAATCCTTCGGCGCCGCCAGCGACGACACCGTCACTTCTTCCGTCTCCGGATCGAAGAGCGTGTCGAGCGAAATAGCGTAAACTCCGCCATGAGGAATCATGTCCCGCTTTTTTCGCGCAGACTTTTCCACGGCCCGCCGGTCATAGGCGGAAAGGAAAAGGCGCCCCTGCCCCGCATCCAGCGCAAGGTCTTCCGCCCCGCGAACACGCTCTCCACTCTCCGCATCCACAAGCGCCACCCTGCGGCAATCCGCAAGGTCATAAAGCGGGGCGCCATAGACCTCGCCGGCATCCTCTCCGGCGGCGCAGGCCCCCAGCAGCAACGCGCCCGCAAAACAGGCTTTAAGCCGCATTTTCCCCATGCCGCGCCCCTTCTTCGGCCGCTTTTTCGGTCTTTCTCCCCGGCCGCTCATAGCCCCATCTTTCGATGAACGGCTTCAATCGCGCTTCCACTTTGGCCGCCGCTTCATCGGAATAATCGAACTTATTCTTCTTGAACGTGGCAACCGAGGCAAGATAGCGCTCAAATTTAGGACGCGCCGCTTCAAACCCCGGCAGCGATAATTGTTCGTAAATCCAGGCGACCGCCGCAAGCGGATCAGCGTCCAGCTCCTCATAACGAAGCTCGGCAAGCTTGTCCGCCGCCATTCCCTCCGCATCCTTGAGATACGCGTTCATCATCCGCTCATAAACCGCAAGGATCGTCTCGTCGATGTCCACATGATCGTAACCCTGCAGCGCGAATTCCTTCAAAAGCTTCGAATAGAAATTCCGCATGGAGACGAATACGTCATAGGGATTGCGATGAATGTGAATGAACTTCGCATCCGGAAACATCTCCTTCAGCATGGCGAAGCGGCCCGTATAGACCGGGTTCTTGATGAGCAACGGCTTCTTGTCTTGATGGAGATAAAGCTTGCGCAGGAAGTAACCGAACTGCTTGCGCCAGTTCCGGATCTCCGCCGTGGAGCAGCCGTCGAAGAAAAGGCCGCGATTGACGTTCTCGGCGAAATTCTTCGGAAAATAGATGCCGTGATAGAACGAGACTTCCGACATGTTGGCGATGGCGATCTCGTCTTCCTGCGGGCTCGTCGGCGTCACCGGAATGTTGTCGATATAACGGTGTTCTGGCAGCGCCTTTTCGAGCAGCGGGTTGAAGACCTTCGCAAGGCCAAAAAGATCCCAAGGCAGTCCCGTCGCCACCGGCGGCACAAAGCCCCACTCCCCGCTCTCGCACATGATGTTGTAAAGATGGGTCGTGCCCGATCGCCAATGGCCGAGAATAAAGACCGGCGGCGGCATCTCATCGAGAGCCGGCAGCTTCGGCTCCATGACCAGTTTTTCGGCGGTCGAAAACGGCCAGCGGGCGAGCGCGGCGAGGCCGATCACGGCGCCAGCGCCCACATGGCTCGGCAGGCCGGAACGCCCCATGACCTTGGCCAGGGTTCCGAGATTCGCCCCGCTTAATGGATGCGCCATGGAATGTTTCGCCTCTGCGTCTGTTCCGAAGCCAAAGGGGATAGCGCACTCCGCCCCGCCTCGCCACCTGGCCGTCAGGGCCCCGATCCGGCAATACCGCCGGAAAATCGCCTCAAAGCCGTTCAATAAGCGGCGTTCAGGCTGGAAACCGGGGCTCCCGGGGCCATTTTTCAGGACATGGTTAACCATGGCGTGACAGGCTCGGCGAACCCCCGCATGGCACGGTCCGGGCAGGCCGTATTGCAGAGTTTGGACGATCCCAAGGCCGGGTAAGGAAAGGCGTTAGTAGAGCGAGACCATGTTGCGTTTTCAGCCGCGAAACCTAAAGCGCCTGAGGACGCTTCAACAACTCGCCGCCGCGCTCATCCTGACGGCCGCCCCCTCGGCGGTCCTCACAACAGCCCAGGCCGCGCAGAACGGCAAGGATGCGCCAGAGAGCTCCCCTGCCCCCTCCTATGACTGGTCCATCGAAGGCGCGCCCGACGGCCTCCAAGGCAAGCTGGAGCTGATCTCCGAACTCGCCAAAAAAAATCGGAACTATCCGACCTCTGCGGCGCTGCGCCGCGCCGCCCGCCGCGACGTCGACGCCTTCAACGACGCCCTGCAGGCCGCAGGCTATTATGCGGGCTCAACTGATTTCGAACTCATTCCCGGTGAGAGCGGACAACTGCCGCGTGTGGTTTTCACTATCGATCCAGGCGAGCTTTTCTGCATCACCGGCTACAACATCCTCTATCGCGACGAAGCCGAGGGCCGCCCGCAAACGCTCGAAGAAGCCGAGATCAAGACCGAAGGCGCCGCCGACGGCGCGACGTTGAAAGAAAAGCAGGAAGCCTTCCTCGCCTATCTCTGGAACAATGGCTATCCCGACGCCGCCATTGTCACACGCCGCGTTCTCGCCGAACTCGACAAAGGCGAAGCCGAAGCAGTCTTCGTCTTCGAAAGCGGACCACGGGCGAAATTCGGCAAACCGGTCATTGAGGGCGGCGAACATATCGATCCGTCTTTTATCTCCCGCATGAAAACCTGGGAGGAAGGCGAGGAATTCGAGCGGGCGAAAATGACAGCTTACGCTGACCGCATCCGCGAGACCGGGATTTTCTCTTCGGTTCAGGTGAGCGCGGGCAAAACGGATGAAGACGGCGTAGCCCCAATCATTGTCGAGGTGCGGGAGCGCAAGCGGCGCACCATCGGCGCAGGGGTTTCCTATTCCACCGCGGAAGGACCTGGCGGGCGGCTTTTTTTCGAACACCGCAACATCTTCGGCAATGGCGAGAATGCGCGTTTCGAAGTCAAGGGCTCGCAAGTGGAGCAATCCGCCACCCTCTCCCTGACGCGACCCTGGCCGAAAATCGACGGAGAGGCTTTCGCGAACGCCGCCTTCTCCAATGAGACGACGGACGCGTTCGATGCGCGCACGATCGAACTATCCGGGGGCGTCTCGAAGAAATGGCTCAACGATAATCTGGAAACCCGCGGCGCGCTCGCCTTTGAAACTTCCCGGATCCGCAACACCAGCGTCGATTTGCGCACCAATCAAGACGAACGCAATTACTTCGTATCGACGCCGCTCACCGTGATCTGGGATTCCGAAGACGAGCTCCTCAATCCCCAGAAAGGGTTCCGGGCTTCCTTCAATGTTACGCCTTATATGGGTTCGGACTATTTCACCCAATCGGAGCTTTCCGCACGCAGCCGCGTGCATTTCGGCGAGAACGATGTGGTCACGCTCGCCGCGCGAATGGCCATGGGCGCCACTTTCGGCAGCTCCTTCAGCGAATTGCCGCTCAACAAAAGATACTACGCCGGAGGCGGCGGCTCCGTGCGCGGCTACGGCTTCCAGGAGGCCGGCCCCCTCGACGCCGATGGCGACCCGCTTGGCGGTCGCTCGAAAATCGAGGGCGCTTTCGAAGCGCGGGTGAAAGTCATCAATAATCTTCAGATCGCCGGCTTCATCGACGCAGGATCGGTCTCCACCAAATCCATTCCCGATTTCACCGATGACTATTTCATCGGCGCGGGTGGCGGCGTCCGCTATTTCACGCCCATCGGTCCGATCCGCGTCGATGTCGCGGTCCCGCTCGAAAAGCGCGAAACCGACAGAGGATTCCAGATTTACATCGCACTGGGGCAGCCCTTCTGATGCGGCGGATCGGTTACATAGTCCTCGGCGTCATCGCCGGCCTTCTGGCGCTCATTCTGCTCGCCTGGTTTGCGCTGTTTTATTCGCCGCCCGGCCGGACCCTGGTCAAAGGAATTGTCACGGACCAGCTCGGCGCGGCGTTGGACAGCAAGGCGGAGATCGGGTCGCTGTCCGGCGGTTTACCCGGCCATATCGTCGCAACAGACCTTACACTGGCGGATGCGAGGGGCGAACCATGGCTGACGGCGGAACGGCTGGAGTTGCGCTGGCGGCCGCTGGGGCTCCTGCGCAAGAGCATCATCGTCGACGAGGCGCGACTCATAAACGCCAGTCTCCTCGGCGATCCCCCCGAAAGCGAAGACCCCGAACCGGAAGACGCGCGCCAGATCAGGGTCCGCGACAGTCTTCCGCGTATTGAAATCGCCGGTCTCGAGATCGACAATTTCAAAGCCGCCATCAATGGCGAACAACACACGCTCGACGCAACGGGCTCGATCCGGCTCAACGGCCCTGACATTGCACTGTTCCTCAACGCCCAAAGCGAAGCGGGCGCCGATCAAACCGCGATCGCCTTCGCCAAATCGCCGGAGAGCGGACGCTTTACGCTCGACGCCAACCTCTATGCGGAAGCGGATGGGATCATCGCCACGCTGCTCGGACTTAGGGGTCAGTCAGAGCTTCGCCTCTCGGGCGACGGTCCCGTGGATGAGGCCGTCATCACCATCGAAGGCAATGTTGGATATTACGGCGAGATTAGCGCCGAAATCGCCGGCAGTTTCGATGAGTTCGACGGCGCGGATATCAACGCGGCGATTACGCCGGGACGGCGCTTTGAGGGCGTTGAAGAACTCTCCGGCCCCGTTTCGCTTTCCGCGCGCTATGACGTCAACAGGAATGGCGGAGCGCTGACCATCGCGGGTCTTTCCACGGCCTTTGCGGAGATCGAAGGACATCTCGACTGGCGCGCGCCGCGCGGCTTCGTGGAGGAATTCAACGCCGATCTCAACGCCGTCCTTGCCGAGGATTATCAGCCGACCGTACAGAAGGTCGCGGGACGCGACCTCAATATCAAGGCTTCGCTCGACTGGCGGCGCAACGATTACACGCTGAACACGACGATCACCGGCCCGCTGGCCACGCTGACGGTGAGAAACGGGCGCACCGATCTGCGCGACAGCGTTTCAGGCCAAACCCGTCTTGAGGCGGCGGCGCGACAAGAAAGCGATTTCTGGCTGACGAACGGGCTGACGCTCGATACGCAGCTCGACATCAATTTCGACGACGCCGTGCGACTGGATGAGGCGGCTGTGACAACAGGCGACGGATCGCGCTTCACCGGCGATGCGGCTTACGGCCTAAAAGACAAATCGCTGACCGTCGATGGCGATGTCGTCCTGACGCCGTCCTTCGCCGCGCTTGTTCTTCCCGATGCAACGCCCGAAGGAAACATTACCGGCGATGTCAAACTTTCCGGCCCGCTGGACCGGTTCACGCTTGAGGCCGCTATCGAGGCGCCTGCCCTGAAATTCGAGGACGGGACATTCCCGCCGATGAATCTCAACGCGGCCCTTTCCGGCCTGCCGAGCCTGCCCACAGGCGAGGTCTCCGCCCGCGCGAGCAATGGCGCGCCGCGGCGTCTCGATGCTCAATTGCGTTCTTCAGAGGACGGAACAATCCGCATTCCTTCCCTCTCCTATGCCGGGAGAGGCTTTACGCTCGGCGGATCGGCGCAAATCAACGCCGACCGGCAGACCGTCAATCTCGATCTGACTTATAAAGGCGAAGACAACGCCGAGCCCTGGCCCGGCGTCAACGCCGAGGGCGCAGCGTCTGCAAAGGGCGTTCTTTCCCGCGACGGCGCCCTCAACCGCATGACCGTCACCGCCGACGCTTTCGCCATGAACGATCTTTCCGTCTCCGGCCTTGACCTGACGGCGGAAGGCCCACCCGGCGCAGTGCGGGTTCGCGCAGAAGCGGCGCAATTCGAAACTGGCGCCGCAGGCGTCATATCCGACATAGCGGCGGCAGGCGTTGTCAATGCGAGCGGGCCGACGACTTTACAGCTTAATCGGTTAGAAGCTGTCATTCAGGACAATGAAGCGAGACTGACGGAGCCGGCCCGCCTTGATTTCTCCGACGGCGTCGGGATCGACACTCTGCGTCTCAACTGGGGCGCGAGCGGGACCATCGCTCTTGACGGCGCCTTCAGCCCGCAACGCTGGCGGGCCGATGCGCGGCTGACACAAGTCACGATCCCCGGCGCGGACGGACAAATCACCGGCCAATTCGCTCTGGATACGAATGGAGATATTCCCGCACGGGGAACATTCACCTTGCGCTCGCTGCTCCTGAACAAGGAAGACGCCTCGATTTCAGGCCGCGCCGTATGGAACGGCGAGACGCTGCGTCTCACCGATCAGGAAAGCGACGAAACGCTGCGGATGGATGTCCGGCTGCCTATGCGCCTCGCGCGTCAGCCAAATATCTCCATCGACACCTCTGGCGAGCTTTCAGGCGAGGTGCGCTACAACGGCGATATGCAGGCGATCGCCGCCTATCTGCCGCCTGTCCTGCAAACCATCGAGGGCCTGCTTACGGCGGACTTCACCCTACGCGGCACCTTCGCTGAGCCGGATGTTTCCGGACGCGCACAACTGCGTAATGGCGCCTACACCGAAATTGAAAGCGGCTTCTCGCTTGCAGGCCTCCATGCAGAAGCTGAAGCCAGTTACAGCGCCGCCGGGACCAGCAGCGTCAATCTCACAGGCGGCGCGCGCGGCGCCGGACAGAGCGGCGAGGATACAATCACTTTCGATGGCGACATGACGCTCGGCGAAGAGTCAGCGCTCGACTTCACTGTCAATTTCAACAACGCGGAACTCTCAGCGCATCCCGTTAATCAGGTCCGCGCTGACGGACAGTTGAAACTTTCGGGTCCGCTCGATGACCTCAAGGCGGATGGCGACATCTCCATCACCGAACTCAATGCGGAGATCATCGCACCGGAGAGCACTGGCCTCGTGGATATCGAAGTGGTCGCCGTCGATGCTGACGGCGATGGACGGCCCGATGATTTGTCCGGGCCTCCGGATGACAACGGTCTCGACTTCGAAATCCGCATCAAGGCGGATGACCGCGTGTTCATCCGCGGACGCGGTCTTGAAAGCGAATGGTCGGCGGATGTGCGCGCCGTCGACGGCCGGGAGCAGCCAGTTGTGCTCGGTTCGGTCAATCTGCGCCGCGGCTGGCTCGATTTTTCCGGGCGGCGCTTCGAGCTCACGCGCGGCTCCATCGACTTCGACCAGCAGCAGGAAAACGATCCGCGCCTCGATATCCGCGCAGAACTCAATGCAGGCGATGGGGTCACCGCGGCGATCGTGGCGTCGGGCCGCGCCAGCGACCCCAGCATTGAACTGACATCGACGCCGTCGATGCCGTCTGAAGACGTGATGTCGCTCATTCTCTTCGGCAAGCCGGCGGAAAATCTTTCGGCCCTCGAGTCCCTGCAAACGGCGCAAGCGCTCGCCTCCCTCGGCGGCATAGGGCCATTCGGCGGCGGCGGGGGCGGCCTCACAGGCAAGCTGCGGCGCGTAGTCGGACTCGATCTCCTGAATGTGGATATCGACCCTGAAAGCGGCGGCGGCTCGCTGACCGTTGGCAAATATGTGGCCGAAGGGTTCTTCGTCTCGGCGAGCCAGGACGCGCAAGGCCGCAACGGCTCCGTCTCAGTCAAATATGAGATCACCGACAACATCACGGTCGAAACCGAGCTTGAGCAGGAAGGCGATCAGACCGTTTCCGCGAACTGGAAGAAGGATTTCTAGGCGGTTTGCAGCCCCCCAAAACCAAACGCCGCCCCGGTTGGGACGGGGCGGCGCTTGAGAGAAACTGTTTCGTGGGAGGATTTAAAAATCCCCCGGATGACGCCGAAACGCAAATTACAGCCTCGTAAATCCGGCCGCCCAACATTACGATTTGGAAAGCCGAAAACCGAAAAGCCGCATAATTCCTAGCGTTTCGAGAACTGGAAGCTTCTGCGAGCTTTCTTGCGCCCGTACTTTTTGCGCTCGACGGTGCGGCTGTCCCGGGTCAGGAAGCCGCCTTTTTTGAGGACCGAGCGGAGGCCCGGTTCATAATAGGTCAGGGCCCGGGCGATGCCGTGACGCACGGCGCCGGCCTGACCCGAGGGACCCGAACCTGAAACGGTGCAGTAAACATCGAATTGGTTATTGCGATCGGCGGCGACCAGCGGCTGCTTGATAATCATCTGGAGAACCGCGCGGCCGAAATATTCGGTCTGGTCCTTGCCGTTGACCGTGATCTTGCCGGAGCCCGGCTTGATCCAGACGCGCGCGACGGCGGTCTTGCGTTTGCCGGTGGCGTAAGCGCGGCCTTGCGCGTCGATTTTCGGCTCCGGCAGCGACGCCGGTTCCTGGGCGGCGACAACGCCGGCTTCCGCGGCGGCGTCTTTCAGACCTTCAAAGCTGGTGGTGCTCATGGTTAAGCGTCTCTCTGATTCTTGGTGTTCATCGCGGCGACGTCGAGTTTCGCAGGGCTCTGAGCCTCATGCGGGTGCTCCGCTCCGGCGTAGATTTTCAAATGGGTCATCTGCTTGCGAGCAAGCGGCGAATCTTTCGGCATCATGCGTTCGACAGCTTTCATCAGGACGCGCTCTGGATGCGCGCCGCCGAGAAGCTTCTCCATGGTGCGTTCCTTGATGCCGCCCGGATAGCCGGTGTGCCAGTAGAACTTCTTGTCCGACAGTTTCTTGCCGGTGAAGACCACCTTCTCGGCGTTGACGACAATGACATTGTCGCCGCAATCCACATGCGGCGTATAGGCGGGCTTGTGCTTGCCGCGAAGGCGCATGGCGATGATCGAGGCGAGACGGCCGACCACGAGGCCCTCGCCGTCAATCACGATCCAGTTCTTCTGCGCTTCCGCTTCCGCCGGTTTCATGGCGTAGGTTTTCATGGGTCTCGTTCCCTGCGGGCTTGGCATGACTGCCGGTGTTAAAACGCGCCGGGCGGGCGGCGCGGCGTCCGCGCCCCGACCGGGAAGCGCGGCAGGTACCGCCCTCTTCCATTTCGGTCAACACCTTTCCGAGAAATATATGGAAATCAGTCGATTATTTATGTGGTATTTCAATACCGCGCCGCCCTGCCTCCTGTCCAGTCTGTTATTCCATCCTTATTGACCGCGTCGCCGCAGCGCAGGAAGCTCCCGCCACGTCCACAGCATGGACGGGGGCGCATAACCGAAATTTGCTAAAAGGAGCATGACTATGCGCCTGCTTTCATTTCTGTTTCTCGTTATCGCGTCCGCCCTGCCCGGCTCAATCGCCTCGGCGCAGGAGGCGCAGAAGCCCCCGCAATGGTATCTCGACGATATCGAGTTCCTGACGCGCGACGGCGGCCGCTGGGTCGCCTCCAACGCCGAATACAAAGGCGAAAACGATCCCATGGACGCTTATGTCATCGAGTGGGAGAAGGGTTACGCCCATTCCATGACCGGGCGGCTTTACGGCGTCCGGGATGGCGAGCAGACCGGCGATTTCTGGCGGATGTTTCAATATTGGGATCCGGGCAAGGGCGAGGCTGTCGTGACCCAGTTCGGCTTCGGCGGCGCCATCGGTCTCGGCCGCGCCTGGACGGAAGACGGGGTCAACAAATCTGTCCAGACTTTTTACGCGCCTGACGGAGGGATTTCGGGCGTCGGCCATGAATCGGCAAATCCTGACGCCGACACGCATCTGACCCATAGTTTCGACATCGTGGACGATGTATGGAACCCGCGCCGAAGCTATAGCTGGATACGCGACAAGACAGCGACAGAATAAAAATCCTGACACGGAGCCTTGAATGCGACTGCCTTCCGCTTGCCTGACCGCCTGCCTCGCCCTTCTCGTCTTCGCCGCCGCCTGCGACCGAAAGACGGAAGCGCCTGCGCCCGCCCAATCCGAGATCACAGAGATTGCCGAGGCGCCGGTAAGCGATGAATTGCCGGGCCTTCCAGGCGCGGCGACGGGCATCGCCTTCTGGGATCACCCGCGGCTCTCTTTCAACAGCACCCTGATTGTCGCCACATCCGCAGGGGTCGTTTCCTACAATATGGAAGACGGCAATGAAGTTTCCCGCATCGACGGTTTCAATGCAGACGGCGTCGCCGCAGGGTATCTGGGCGAAGGCGCGCAAGCTGCAGGATTCATCGCTTTTCTGGATGCAGACGAGAACCAGTTCCGGTTTTACGGGATCGACAACGAAAGCCGGGCTTTCATTCCTCTTGAGGGCGCGCCTTCCCAGCGCGGCGCCGTTCGCGGCTACTGCATGGGCCGCGGGCCCGGCGTTGAAGCGTCATCCCTTTATGTCATCCAGAAAGGCAAGGTTGACGTTTTCAACCTCGCCGCCACCGAAGGCGGCATCACCGTGGAGAACGAGACGAAGCTTGAAACGCCGGATAATCTCATCAGTTGCGAACTCGACATTGACGGGCGGCTGCTCGTTGCCTCGGATAAAGGCGAAATCTACCGGATCGATGGCGAAGACGCCTTCAGGACGCCGCTGGCGCGATCGGGCGCCGCCGCCGCCGCTGTGCTCTCCGTGATCGGCGCGCGCATCGTTTCGGAAAATCCCGACGACGCCCCGGCAAGCACAGGCCAGATCCTCCTTGCCGATCTTTCAAATGGCGTGATCCACGTTTTTGAAAGCCTCAGCGGAAACAGTCTCGGCGCTGTGAAAATATCAGCGACGGACGAGCTCTCCGCCGTAGACGGCGGCGAAGCCTTTTCCGCCAGCGCCGCAAATTTTGGCGGGCTCTATCGCAACGGTGTTGTCGCCTTCGGCGTTGCGAATGGCGCCGATGGTCCTGTCATCAGCCTTATGCCGGTCAGCAGCCTCAGAAATGCGTTGTCTCTTCCCGTAGGGGAACCGGTCTCATCCCGGCGGGAAACGACCGAGGTCAACGACAGCGACCTTATCATCGAGCCGAGCTTCACGCCGCAATAGGTTTGGCGCCATGCGCCGCGTAAAGCGCCGCCGCGAAAACCATAAGCGCGCCCGCCTGATGCAAAAGCCCGAGCGAGATCGGCGTCGCGGCGAGCACGGTCCAGATGCCGAGCGCGATCTGAAAACCCACCGCAGCCATGACGAGCCGCGCCCGCGGCTCATATTCTTGCTTTCGCGCGGCGAGATAAAACCAAACGGCGCCGGCGGCGAGAAGATAAGCGCCAATGCGGTGATTGAACTGAACGGCCGCCATGGTCTCGAAGAGATCGTGAAAGGCCGGGTGCTCGCGAAAATAGCCGTCGGGAAAAAACTTCCCGTCCATCAGCGGCCAGGTGTTGAAGGTGCGGCCGGCGCGCAGCCCCGCAACGAACGCGCCCAACACCATCTGCGCGAATACGCCGCCTGCTAAAATTAAGGCGCCGAGACGCAGTCTCTTTGAGACTTCGATCTTTTTTTGAGGCCACAGATCGAGCGCCAGCCAGAACATCGCTGCAAAAAGGATCACCGCCAGCGACAGATGCGCGGCGAGCCGGTACTGGCTGACATCGACGCGGTCTGCGAGCCCAGACGACACCATCCACCAGCCAAGCGCGCCCTGCAGCCCGCCCAGAACGAAAAGCCCTGCGAGCTTGAAGGAGAGTCCCCGCGTTAATTGCCTTGTCGCAGCGAAAAAGATCAGCGGCAGGAGAAACGCGAAACCGATGATCCGGCCCAGAAGCCGGTGGCCCCACTCCCACCAGTAAATCTTTTTGAATTCGGCGAGGCTCATGCCGAAATTCACTTCCTCATATTCGGGAATGGTCTTGTACTTCTCGAATTCGGAAAGCCAGTCCGCCTCGTTCAGGGGCGGGACAGCGCCGGTGACGGGCCGCCATTCGACGATAGAAAGCCCGGAATCCGTCAGGCGCGTCGCCCCGCCGACAATCACCATGGCGGCCACAAGGCCGCACATGAAGAAGAGCCACAGTGCAATCCGGCGGGCGGACTTTTGCGGGGGAAGGCTGGAAGTGGTAGAGGCCATGGCGGTCCTTTAGGATATTTACGCCTTTTCCGCCCGCGACCCCGCGTCGCGGCCAGCTCCAAGAACCCCAAGGCCCCCTGCATGAGCCCTCGTCTTAAAAAACTGATCGGCTTTCTGCTCTTCCTGCCGGCCCTTATTCTATACTTTTTCGCCGCGGCAGCTCTTGGCGAGCTTGTCCCGAACGTGCAGATTCTGAAAGCCGCCTATTTCCTCCTCGCCGGGATCGCCTGGGCCTTTCCGGCGCGTTACCTGATGCAATGGATGGAGCGCGAGCCCTCGAAATCCAAAGGCTTGAAGGGTTAATTTCCCTAAAGGTTAAATTGGCAAGGCCGTTGCAAGCGACGTCCTAAACCGCCGCATGGCGATACGGGACTTTGAGGGATGAGCGCTTTCGACAGCAAGCAGAAGACCTACCGTCACCGCAATGAGGTGACGGTTCTTCTGACTCTGTCGACCAGCGACAAGCCGGTGGAGGCGACGATGTTCCTCAGCCTCGGCGAGCGCGCCTCCGATCTCCTCAATGACAGCCGCGCTTTCATCCCTGTGCGCCTCGGCGACGGCGACACGATGATTATCGCCAAGAGCCAGATCGCCAGCATTGTCGAAGGCGTCGGCGAAAAACAGGGAAAGCCCAAATCGCGCATTTACGGCGAGGACTTTTCGACAGCTTCCAGCAAGGAAGAAGCGCCGCCAAAAACATTTGACGCCTACGCCATGCTTCGCGTTTCGCCGACAGCCACCAATGAAGAAATTCGCGCCGCTTACAAAACGCGCATGAAGGCCGTCCACCCTGACACCTTCGCTTCGCTCGGCCTCGATGAAGAGATCGCGAAGGCGGCCGTGCTGGCGAGCCAGAAGGTCAATTACGCCTATCAGAAAATCATGCGCGAACGCGGCGCGGCCCAGACCGACCGCACCGCCTAAGCCTTAGCCCGGAATGCAGTTATACTGGTTCCATTCGGGCTGCTGCGAGCAGTAAGGCTGCGGCTCAACATTCTTGTTGGCGACAATATAGGAGAGCGCGATCAGCGCGACGGCGATGCCGCCGACAACGAGCCATGGCCTCGGCGGCAGTGAAAAGGCGACGGCGTCGTCATCTTCGTCCTCTTTTTTGGCGATGACTTTGGCTTCGCCGTCTTCATCCTCGTCTTCATCGACCACCACGACGACGCGAGAAAAGTCGGCGGAGGGCTTTGCGAAGCTTGGCGTCGCCATGTCGGGCGCGGAAAACCGCGCACGCGCTTTGAGGCCTTCATTATCGGCCGGAACGCCTTCGGGTAATTCAAAGCGGCTCATTTACGCCCCCACGACACTAGACCGACTATAACAAGAGGAGCGGAAACGGGGAAGTTCGCAAGGCCAATTCCTCAAAAGAAAGCCCAAGTTCTGCAACAAACCGTTGTTTTAAGGCGACAAGGCGTCCGTATCCTGAGGCGCCGCCTAACCGAAAATCTGGCCCACGATCTGGGGGCGCATGGCGACGGTCAGCACAACGCCGGCGATCGCCCCAGCGAGATGGGCTTCATGAGCGACCTTTCCGCCGAAGCGGCCGATCATATTGGCCGAGATGAGGATGTAGAATGCGCCGTAGATGATCGCCGGAATGCCGACCGGGACAAACATGAAATAGATCGGCGCCAGCGGGAAAAACAAACAGAAGGAAAGAACGACGCCGGAGACTCCGTCGGACGCGCCCAGCGATGTGTATGCCAGGTTTTTCCGGTTCACATAAAACGAGACGATTCCGCTTGCGAGCACTGCGCCGAAATAAACAACCAGAAAACCGTCCGCCCCCAAAAGCTTTTCGACCACCGGCCCGAAGAACAAGAGCGTCATCATGTTGAACAGGAGATGGAAATAATCTCCGTGCAGAAACGATGATGTGAAAACGCGATAGTGCTGCTTCGCGTTGACAAGCGCGCCCACATTGAAGGCGAAGGAGCCGACAAAACCGCGGTCGAAGGAAAGGCCGTAGATGCTGGCGATCAGGTTCGCGATTATGATCGCATATGTTGCAGGCGCGCCGGGAATTTCCATTGTGTTGATCTTTCCCGCGCCGCCTTACGCGGCCGCTTCTTCCGGCGTCAGGGTTTTCATGGCGAGAGCGTGGATGGGTCCTTGGAGCTCCTCGCGCAGGATATCGTTCACCATGCGCTGACGCGCGACGCGAGTCTTTCCTTCAAAAGCTTTCGCAACGATCAGCAGCCGGAAATGCGACTCGCCCCCTTCCCGCGCGCCAGCATGGCCCGCATGAAGATGAGACTCGTCCATGACTTCAAGCCGGTCAGGCTTGAGCGCATCGTCGAGTTTTTTGTGGATTGAGTCAGAAACGCGCATGTCCCCAGACATGACATAACAGCCATAGACGTCAAGATTGTGTCAAGCGCCGACTGCCCCCATATTGCTGCGATGCCACGAGAAAATTACAAACCCCGCCTCGGTTTCGACATCCGGGTGAAGCCGCCGGGCCGCCAGAAAAAGACCGCCTCCGCTGCGCAGTCCGGCGAGGATCCCGCGACCCATGACTGCGTCGCGCCCGATTGCGAATCGAAGGCCGCCTGCTCTCTGCCAAAATCGCCCCGCGAGCCGCGGGAGCGCATCTGGCTGTGCATGGAGCATGCCCGCGAGCACAACCGCAGCTGGAATTATTTTGACGGACTCTCTGAAGACGAGGCCAAAAAGGTCCGCGAGGCTAGCCAGTATGGGGACCGTCCCACTTGGTCCATGGGCAAAAACGACCGCGCCCGGGCGGCGGCGAACGCCCGGGGGCCCGCCGACATGCACGATTCCTTCGGGGTCTTCGGCAAGGAGGCGAAAGTCCAGGCCGATACGCGGGGCCAGTACCGGGGCGGCAAGCGCCTTACCAAACTTCAGATCAACGCGTTCGAGACCATGGCCTTGCCCTTCGACGCGCCGGCCGGAGATATCCGCCGCCGCTATGCCGAACTCGTGCGCCGGTTCCACCCGGACTCCAATGGCGGCGACCGCAGCGCCGAGCAGCAGCTCTCCGAGGTGGTCAAGGCCCACCAGATTTTGAAGAAAGCCCAATTCCTTTAAGGCCGCCTTCGCTCACGCTGATTCGCGGCCTCACGCCGCATCCCGGCAAGGCGCCTCAAGGCCTTGTCTTGGAGACCCTTTCAGGCGAGTTTGCGCCCGCGAAATCAGTTTCAAGAGAATAATCGTCCCATGGCTGTGATTACCGACGAAGAATTTATGGATGCGCCCGACAAAACCGTCTCCGCCAAGGAGACCTTCGGCGTGGCGATGGACATCGAGATTCCGGCTTTCTCGAAGCCAAACTCCTATGTGCCGCCGCTCGATCCCGCCTATCGCTTCGATCCGGAAACGACCATGGCGATCCTCGCCGGCTTCGCCAAGAACCGCCGGGTCATGGTTCAGGGCTATCACGGCACCGGCAAGTCGACCCACATCGAACAGGTCGCCGCGCGGCTGAACTGGCCTTGCGTTCGGATCAATCTCGACAGCCATGTTTCGCGCATCGATCTCATCGGCAAGGACGCCATCGTCGTCGAGAACGGCGTTCAAGTGACCGCGTTCAAGGAAGGCATTCTCCCCTGGGCGTTCCAGCGCCCCGTCGCGCTCGTCTTCGACGAATATGACGCCGGACGCCCGGATGTGATGTTCGTCATTCAGCGCGTGCTCGAAGCAGAAGGCCGGCTCACCTTGCTTGACCAGAACAAGGTGCTGACCCCGAACCCCTGGTTTCGCCTCTTCTCCACAACCAACACCATCGGTCTTGGCGACACGTCGGGCCTTTATCACGGCACGCAACAGATCAACCAGGGCCAGATGGACCGCTGGTCCATCGTCACGACGCTCAACTATCTCGACCATGACGAAGAGATGGAGATCGTCATCGCGAAGGCGCCGCTTTACGATTCCAAGGAAGGCCGGCAGGCGATCGACGCCATGGTCCGCGTCGCCGACATGACCCGCAACGCCTTCATCGCCGGCGACATCTCCACGGTGATGAGCCCGCGCACGGTCATCACCTGGGCGCAGAACGCCGAGATCTTCCAGAATATCGGCTATGCTTTCCGCGTGACCTTCCTCAACAAGTGCGATGAACTTGAACGGCCGACTGTGGCCGAGTTCTATCAGCGCGCATTCGGCGAAGACCTGCCGGAAGCGGCGCCACAGGTTTCCGTCGCCTGATAGCTGTGTTGTGCGGCGCAGCATGATGACTCGCTGCATGTTAGTGCAGCGCGCTCCCAAAAATCGCTATAAGATGATGACAGCAGTAATTCCTGCCTGCCCTGCGGCTTAGGCTGCAGATCAAAAAATTATACCGGAGATTTGCCGACATGAAACGCATTCTCCTTTGGACTTTAGTGCTTGGGGCGGCGCCGGGCCTGATGGGTTCCGCTTGCGCATCGACTGCGGCGCAAGTCCCGCAACCGCCGATTGCCGCCGCTGGCGATTATCACTGCGAAATCACCCGCGTGGCCGCCATTTCAGTGGAGGGTGAAAGCTATGACTTCGAAGACGCGCCCAAAAGTTTCACCTTCTCCGCATACAACTCTCCTGTAACAGCCGAAGAGCTTATGCATCAGCCGCGAGCGCTTGACCGATATGCCACAGCGGACCTGGACCGCTTCGAACCAGAACCCGTCGAGCCCGTCAGCGCCAGCATCAAGCCCGATATTTTCGGCGCGCGCGCGCATTCGCTGCGTTCGCAAGACCGCAGGAATTACCGCCAGTTCGGAATTGCCGTATCATTTAATAGCGACTTGGGGTTCTTTGCATACGGACCATCGCCCGCCGGCGGCGCAGTCGCCTATAAGGGCTCCTGCCGGGCGCCATGATATAACTAGTGATGTTATATCGGGGGTGTGGCGCAATCCATATTATTCCGTATAATGATTTTTTGTTGCGAGACGTTGCGTCTAAAATTTGACGGAATTTTAGCGCAAAAAATCTCAACAAAAGCATCAATCACATAATTTCATTACGCAGCTGAATGATCGCTTGCGCGACATTTCTACCTCGTGATACTGATATCGCTGCTGGGGGAGATCGTCCCTTCTACCGGGCGCTTTCCAAAATAACAGCGTACTCAAATGTTCTTACGCCTCTTTCATTCTTGAAGAGCCGGGGAGCAATTTCTGTAACAGCGGAAAGGAATGAAGATGCTCAGAAAAATATTTCTTAGCGTCGGCATGGCTGCAGCATTATGCGCTGCTCCATCGCTGGCGGCTGCGCAAAGCGGCGAAACGAATTCCAACATGAGAAAAATTGGCGGCGCATTGAATGTTGTTTACAAGAAAAATCAGGCAGCCGTTACGCTCAGAAGCGCCCAAAGGGCGGCTCCTGTCGTCAAATCTCGCCCTGACTGGTCAGGCGAAGGCGCTGAACTCGGGCTCGCGCGCGCTGGCGGTCAGGAACTGATGGTCGCAAAGGTCAGCTCCGATGGATATGTGAGGCTCGACGCTATTGCTTCAGGTGCGGTCGAAGACCTGTCCGCCACAATGGAAGCCATGGGCGCGCGCAATGTCGCGAGCGCCGGAAAAACTGTTTCCGCCTCGTTTCCCGTGGACCGTCTGGACGACCTTGCTGCGAGCAATTATCTCGCCTTCGCTCGTCCGGTCATAGCGACCACCAATGTCGGGCTAGTCACGTCGCAGGGCGATCGCTCCATGCGCACCGACATCGTCCGTCAGGAGTATGGCTATGACGGGTCGGGCCTCACCATTGGCGTCCTGTCAGACAGCTACGCCTGCGATCCAGGCCCGCTGAACGCCGCTGGCGTTTACACGACGCCAGCTGAAGACGAAGCCAATAACGACGTGCCGCCGAATGTGGGCATCCTCGCCGATCTTCCCGTAGGCGATCCGGATTGCATCGATGAAGGCCGCGGCATGGCGCAGCTCATCCACGACGTCGCGCCTGAAGCGAAAATCCTATTCCACACCGCCTTCGGCGGCGAGGCGGACTTCGCTAGCGGCATTGTCGAACTCGCACTCGCCGGGGCCGACGTGATCGTCGACGATGTGATTTACTTCACGGAGCCGATGTTCCAGGACGGCATCATCGCCCAGGCGGCGGATGAAGTCGCCCGCCTCGGGGTTCCTTATTATTCGTCGAACGGCAACCGCGCCCGCGACGCCTTTCAAACCGAATACCGTCCGGTCGCCTTTGACGGCTCCACTTTCCATGACTTCGATGAAGGTCCGGGCGTCGATCCATTGATGACCGTTCAACTCGACGGCTCGCTTCAAACCAATCTCACTTTCCAGTGGGACAGCCCGAACCTCTCGGCCTCCGGGACTGTCGGCGCCCCGAATGACGTCGACGTCATCATGTTCGACGACATGGGCAATCGCGTTCCCGATTGCTTCGAATTTCTCGATGCAAATGGCTTCTTCCCGGACCTCTGCCAGTTCCAGTTCACGGATGGCGGCGTACCCATAGACGGCGGCGCCGGCGGCGACGCCATCGAGCTAGTCTCGCTGGTTGACTTCATCGGCGGCTCGACTGTGAATCTCGGCTTTGAGACTCAGTCCGGCGACGCGCCGGGTTTGGTGAAATTCGTCATCTTCGGCGGCGGCTTCGCTTCCTCCGAATACGAAATCAATGACCCTTCCGGGTTTGGCCACAACAATGCGGCCGGCGCAGAAGGCGTCGGCGCGGCGGCGTTCTACTTCACTGAGGAATTCATCGGCGATCCCTCGACCCTGCAATTGCGGGCCCTCGCCGGCGAACCGGAATGCGTTCCCGCTTGTCTCAACGACTTTTCGTCCGCAGGCGGCACGCCGATTCTCTTTGATACGGACGGTGACCGCCTGAGACGGCCCGAAGTGCGGCTTAAACCCGGCCTCACAGGACCGGACGGCACGAACACGACATTCTTCACGAATGATACGAGCCGCGATGACGATGACGGCGACGGCGTGTTCGCGACCGGCGAACCGGGCGAATTCCCGAACTTCTTCGGCACATCTGCAGCTGCGCCTCACGCGGCCGCCGTGGCGGCGCTGATGATCGACTCGGAAAATTCCCAGATTGTCAGGACTGCGCATAACGGCGCGGTAAGCTTCAGGATGTGCATGCCGCGCGAAAAACGCGGAAGAGGACATCGCTGGTGGTTCCACAAAAAAGACCCGCGCCCGGATCGCATCCGCGGCCGCGACCTTCGCGTATCGCCGGATGAAGTCGCAGATCTGGTGGACGAAGGCGCCCTTCTCGGCCCTTGCGATCGGTCCGAACCGGAAAATATCTACTGGGTTATGCGCGCGACGGCGCAGGATATGAGCGTCCGGGCGAGCAACGGCACAGGCGAAACCATTCAGGTGTTCGATGAACTCGGCCCCCGCGGTTTCGACTTCGATTCCGGCTTCGGCTTTATCGACGCCAAAGAAGCGATCAAGAAATTCGATCGCGGCCGCGGCAGGCATTATGGCTGGGGCAATGGCTGGGGTTCCCATCGCCGTTAAAACCAGCTCATAGGCTAAAATGGAAAAGCCCGCCGGAATGGCGGGCTTTTTCTTTGATGCTTCTCGCAGTTTACTCCGGCATAGGTTCTGTTTCCCAGAACGCGCCAACCTCATCGTCGAGCCCCGTCATCTCCCAACGGATCAGAGAAATCGGCAAACGACCGGCGTTAAGAAAGTCATCGTGAAATTCTTTCATAACGAAGCCGCCGCCTCTCTGAGCCGCCACATCCGCAAGAAGCTTGCGCATTTGCAGCATGCCGATTGTATAACCGACGCCATAACCGGGCGGTCGCCGCAAATAGATTTCCGCATCGACCCGCGCCACATTTTCATCGAGCCAGGGCGTCTTTTCCCGCATGAAATCGACAGCCTGTTGAACCGTCCATTCATTGCGCTGCATGTTAACGTCGGCAGGCACGCGCGCCGCGCGGAAAATCCCGAAGAGATAAATCAGCTCATCGACGCGCGGGCGCCCTTCCGCGACGCCGGCCTGCAGCATCGCTTCCTCGAGATAGACGCCCCAACCCTCCGCGCGCACGCCGTCTGAAATCCTCCCGCGAATGGGATGATCGTTATTGTCTTCCACGAGCCCGTCGAAACGGTGGCCGGGAATGACGGCGTGAAGATGATCGGGATGGGGATCGCGGAACTGAACGGCTTCCCAGAAATTAAGCCCCTGCGGACGTTCGATAAAGGGCGCATTATAGCCGAGCTTTCCCACATAATCGGGGATGGTCAGGATTTCTTCGCGGGTTACGAAATCGCGGATGTTCTTGTCCGTCGCCTCGATGCGGCGTTCATATTCTTCCTTGCTTTCTGCGGGCGTGAGTTCCGGAAGATTCCGGTTGCGGTGACGCGCAAGGACGTAGAACGCGTAAACACGCTCCCATTCCCGGTCCGACATCAAGATCAACTCATCGCCCGTATAGGGCAAAAGCTTTGCGTGTTTCAGATACCAGTCATATTGTTCCGCGCCGACGCCCGCCGGAGCGGTGAAGTTACCGAGATTATCCTCCAGCCAGGTTTTGAATTCATTGATGCTCGCTTTCGCCTCCTCTACTGCCGGAACGAGCTCCGGCTGCGTCTCAGCGACGCGTGCATGAAGATCCTCATACCAGCCGATCACACCGGCGGGCGGGACTGCGCGGTAAGGATGTCCGTGCCCGACGCCGTCCGATGTCGTCAGATTGTGAAGGGCGAGCTTGGCGTAGTCGGCGGCGACATCGTCGAGATTTTCGCGCGCAGCGGCGATGATCGCGGGCACAGCCGCCAATTGCCGCTCTAATGTCGCCTTGTCGTCGCCCTCTAACGGCAATTGCGTAAAGGTGAAGCGCAAAAGCTGATCAACATAGAATCCCGGATCGCGCGCCCATGGCCGCGAGACGCGAAGATTAAAAAGCTCCGCATCGAGTTGCGCGCGAACGGCGAGAAATTCCGCCTGACGCGGGCGTTTCCACGCGGCGACGTTGAGATCGTCAAGCGCCGCACGAAGCTCATTCATTTTTTGAAGCCGCGCATCCGTCGCCGACGCGCTATAGTCGATGAGCCCATGATTGGGTGCGTTCGGATCATTGAAATTCGCATTCCAGGCGGATGGCGTCTTCGACTCCCGGAACATTTCAAAAATCTGCTGCAGATCCTTGTATGACCCTTTGCCCGATGGCGGGCCGGCAAAGGCAGGCGCGCAGAACGCAATGACAGCAAACGCGGCGACAACTATTCGGTGCATTGGTTTCTCTCCGGTTTTGAACATCGGCTATTGAGCCGGCAATTGATAATGCAGGCCCGCGCCGGGACCGAGCGGAAGGCCGAGCGCCACCCAGATCATCACCAGCACAAGGCCGCTGACGAGCAAGAACAGCGAATAGGGAATCATCGTCGCCGTCAGACTGCCGAGACCGTAATCTTTCTGCCAGCGCTGACAGAAAGTGAGGATGAGCGGAAAATAAACCATCAGCGGCGTGATGATGTTGGTCGCGCTGTCGCCGACGCGATAGGCGGCCGTGGTCATTTCGGGACTGACGCCCAGCAACATCAGCATCGGGATCAGCACTGGCGCGAGCAGCGCCCATTTCGCGCTCGCCGATCCGACGAACAAATTGACGAGACCGGTCAGGAGCACAATCAGCGCCAGCGTCAGCGGCATGGGCAAACCGGAGGATTGAATAAAGTCCGCGCCGTTAACCGCAAAGATGAGCCCGAGATTGGACCAGGCGAACATGGCGACGAAATGCGCCGCCGCAAAAGCGAGCACGAGATAATAAGCAAGATCGCCCATGGCTTCCGACATCATCCTCACGATGTCGCGATGATCCTTCACTGTGCCTGCCGCGGCGCCATAGGCCCAGCCCGAGGCGAGGAAGAGTACAAAAAATCCTGCGACCAGCGATCTGTAAAACGGCGACAGCCGCGCTTCAGGCTGCGCTTCCTCATCGATCAGCGGCGTGCCCGGCCCGACCGTGAAGAACACCCAGAGCGCGCAGACAAGCAAGGCGGCGATAAGCGCGTAGCGAAGCCCTTTTTTCTGATCGGCGGACAGCGGCTTGTCGCCGTCCTTGACCATTTCGCCCGCGGGTCCTTGCGGGACATATTTTCCGAGACGCGGTTCGATGATGCGGTCCGTCACAAACCAGATCACCGGCAGGAAGATGAAAGTCATTGAGGCGATGAAATACCAGTTGCCGGCGATATTGGCGTCCCAAGTGGGAACAATCGCTTCGGCTGCGGCTTCTGTGATGCCGAACAACAGCGCATCGAGTTGGCCCGGCAAAAGATTGGCCGAGAACCCGCCGGAGACGCCCGCGAAGGACGCGGCAATGCCGGCAATCGGATGCCGTCCCGCTGCGGCGTAGAGAACGCCGGCGAGAGGAATGAGCACGACATAAGCTGCGTCGGCGGCGAGATTGCCGATCATGGCGACGAGCGCGACCATGGGCGTCAGCAAAAATTTCGGCGCATTCCGAACGGCGGCGCGCATGGAAGCGCCGAAGAGCCCGCTGCGCTCGGCGATCCCGGCGCCCAGCATCACCACCAGCACATAGCCGAGCGGATGGAAATGGGTGAAGGTCGCCGGCATCTCGACCCAGAGCCGCTGGATGTTCGCCGCCGACAACAGACTCACCGCCTCGATCATGATAGGCGCGCCGGTCGCTGCGTCTGTCTGAGTCGGATGGGGAACGGAAAGCCCGGTGAGCGCGGCGAGAATGCTGACCGCGACAAGCGCGACAATAAGATAGAAGAAAATGAAAACCGGATCCGGCAGGCGGTTCCCCGTCCGCTCCACCCAGCCCAAAAAGCCCTTCTGCGCAACCGTTTGGGTTTCCGTCATGCCGCCCTCCTCGCTTTTGCGAAACTTTGGGCGGATTTCCCCGTAAAGGCAATTCGTGCGCCTCCATCAAGGATTTACGCAAGCGCAACATGAACCTTTGGAAGGGTTGGAACCTGTAGGCGCGGCGCCTGTTGGCCGGAGAACCTGCTTCGCCAGTAACAGTTGAAGGGATATCCAAATGAAGATCAAAACCAAAACCGCGCTGCTTTGCGCCGCCGCTACGCTCGCCGCAGCGGGAACGGCTCACGCCCAAGGCGCTGAAACCTCAGGCCCCTATATTTCGGCCGGGTACAATTATCTCGATTTCGATGAAGAAGTCGGCGGAAGCGCCGATGTGCATGGCTTGACCGCGCGCGCCGGCTGGCAGTTCGCCCGGTTCTTCGCGGTGGAAAGCGACATCACCTTCGGCATCGATGACGGCGAATTCGATTTCGACGGCGATGAAGACGATCTCGATTTCGATGACAATGACGATGGCTTCTTCGATGATGTCATCTCAGGGCCGGGCGATCTCGGCCTCGATTATCTGGTCGGCGCCTATGGCCGTTTCATCCTGCCGGTGAGCGACCGTTTCGACGTCTCGGCGCGCGCAGGCTATGCTTTTGCTGAAATCGATTCGACCGTCGCAACTCTCGGCGGTAATGAACTGGTCTTCGGCGGCTCCGACGACGGCCCCGCTTTTGGCGCGTCGGCGGCCTATGACTTCACCGAGAACCTCTCGCTCCGGGCCGATTACACCCATTACGAATTCGGCGACGCCAACGCTGAAAGCTTCGGCCTCAATCTCGAAGTGAAATTCGGCGGCTAATTCTCTCTCCCCTGGCCGCCTGCGGCGGCGCCTCGGCTCACTGCGTCGCCGCACCTTTTCTCTCCAAGCCAACAATCGCGCCCCTGCCTCTAGGCAAGGCGGCGCGATTGTGCATGCTGGCTCTTTGATTCAGCCTTCGAGGGGTCCTCCGCATGCATCGTTCTTTCCTGTTCGCCGCGCTCTCCATTCTGCCCGCAGCAGCCTTCGCCCCCACGACAGCGTTCGCTGATGACGCCGCCATCATCGCAGACGTCGATGCGCGCTATGATGAGACCGCCTTCGTCGCCCGCCAGCTCTGGGAATGGGCCGAGGTCGGTTATCAGGAGGAGCGGTCAAGCCAGCTCCTTCAGGACAAGCTTGCGGCCGCCGGCTTCTCGGTCCGCAAAGGCGTTGCGGACATTCCCACGGCCTTCATCGCGGAATACGGCAAGGGCGGGCCGGTGATCGCCATCCTCGCTGAATTCGACGCCCTCCCCGGCATCAATCAGGGCGACGTTCCGGCCCGAGCGCCAATAGAGGGCAAAGGCGCGGGCCACGCCTGCGGCCACAACCTTTTCGGCGCCGGCTCGCTCACCGCGGCGCTGTCCATCCGCGACTGGCTTGAAGAAACCGGAACGCCGGGGCGCATCCGGCTTTACGGCACGCCGGCGGAAGAAGGCGGCAGCGGCAAGGTCTATATGGTGCGCGCCGGTCTTTTCAATGATGTGGACATTGCGCTGCACTGGCACGCCGACGATGAAAATTCCGCTGCGGCGCGGACAAGCCTTGCGAACCGCTCGGCGAAATTCCGCTTCAGAGGCGTTTCGGCGCACGCCGCTGGCGCGCCGGAGCAGGCGCGCTCCGCCCTCGACGGTGTGGAAGCCTTCAACATGATGGTCAACATGATGCGCGAACATGTTCCGCAGGATGCGCGCATCCACTACGTCATCACCGAAGGCGGCTCGGCGCCGAATGTCGTGCCGGATTTCGCGGAAGTCTTTTATTATGTGCGCCACCCGAACGCCAAAGGCGTCGAGGAGATTTGGGCGCGGCTCGAGGACGCAGCGCGCGGCGGCGCCATGGGCACCGGGACGAAGGTCGATTGGGAAGTCATTCACGGCAACAACCCGCTACTCGTCAACGAAGCGCTCGCCAAAATGATGGACGAGAAACTGCGCGAGGTCGGCGGCGTTGAATACGATGCCGCGGAAAAGAAATTCGCCGAGAAAATCCGCTCGACCATCGACAACCCCCGCTCGAGCCTCGACAGCGCCAATGAAATCCAGCCCTATGACCGGTCGCTCGGCTACGGCTCCACCGATGTGGGCGACGTCTCCTACGCCGCCCCGACGGTCGGCGTCAGAACCGCCACCTGGGCGCCGGGCACATCCGCACATTCCTGGCAGGCGGTCGCCGCGAGCGGCATGTCCATCGGCTTCAAGGGCGCGCAAGTCGCGGCGAAGGCGCTGACGCTGGCCGCGATCGAGCTTTATGAAAATCCGGAATTGCGGGAGGAAGCGAAAGCGGAATTCGAGGAAGCGCGCGGCGAAAATTATAAATATCAGTCGCTCCTCGGCGACCGCAAACCGCCGCTCGACTACCGGAAATAAAACAGCTCCAAGGAAAACAAAAAGCGCGTCCGCAGTTCTACGCGGACGCGCTTTTCTCATTCATCCCTAGCCAGCATCACAGACTTCGCAATTGCTGAGTGTGTTCTGTTGCGTGGTCCGGGATTCATGATCCTTCAGGCTATTGCTTTAAAGGTCTCCCTTTTATGTGCTTGCCGAAAAGCATTCCTCGAAGAGATCATCGGTACAAGGATTATTCCGTCCCGACATATATTATGGAATATCAGGAACGCCGTCCGGTCAATTGCAAACCGCATTAACCATTTTCACATTTTAAGACTTTGTTAAGCTTTTCCGCAGGCGCGAAAGACGGAACCTCACAAAATCAGGGTTTTTGAGCAGGTTCCTGCTGCGCCGCAATAAAGAAGACAGGGAAACCGCTTATTAAGCGCCGCGGCGTCAAACTCCGGAAGATCATCAGGGGGCGGATGTCATGCGCGAGCAACTGGACCAAACGCTTGAAAAGCTAGAGGCTTGGAAACAAACCGAAGCGGCGCAGCAATTTCATATCGTTGACCGGCGTTTCGGCCGCCTGTTTGGCGCCCTCAAGGCGGTAATGTGGACGTTCGTCGGGGCAACCGCCTGGCTTCTCGGCGATTTCACCCTCAAGAACACCGATGGCTGGCTCGGCGCGGCCAGCACAGTAATCGCAGCGGCCGCTCTTATCTATTGCGTTTGGCGCGCCTATCGCGGGCTCTTCCATGCGCCGCGCATGAGCGAAGTCTTAGTCGATCAAGTGATGGAGCGCGTGAAGCCCATGGAAATGGGCCTCGGCGCCGCCACGGAATTTCAGAAGCATTTCCGGAAGAAATCCGTCTAGGCCTCGCCGCCGACGCGCTGCGCCAGAGCCGCGCTCATGAACCCATCGATATCGCCGCCCAGCACCGCATCGGGATCAGTGTGCTCGACCGCCGTGCGCGTGTCTTTCACAAGCTGATAAGGCTGCAACACATAAGAGCGGATCTGGTGGCCCCAACCGATGTCCGTTTTCGACGCCGCAGACGCCGCCGCCGCTTCTTCGCGTTTTTGCAGTTCAAGCTCGTAAAGACGCGCGCGCAGCATGTTCCATGCGGTCGCGCGGTTCTTGTGCTGCGAACGCTCGTTCTGACACTGCACCACAATTCCTGTCGGATTGTGCGTGATCCTGACCGCCGAGTCCGTCGTGTTCACATGCTGGCCGCCGGCGCCTGACGCGCGGAAGGTGTCGACGCGGCAATCGCTTTCATTGATCTCGATGTCGATCTTGTCGTCGACGACCGGATAGACCCAGACGGACGCAAACGATGTGTGCCTGCGCGCATTGGAATCGTAGGGCGAAATCCGCACGAGACGATGAACGCCGGATTCGGTTTTGAGCCAGCCGTAAGCGTTGTGGCCCTTCACCTGAATGGTCGCGGATTTGATGCCCGCTTCCTCGCCGGGCTGTTCCTCGATGACTTCGACCTTGTAGCCCGACTGGTTCGCCCAGCGCATATACATGCGCAGGAGCATTGACGCCCAGTCGTTCGATTCCGTGCCGCCGGCGCCGGGATGGATTTCGACGAAACAGTCATTGGCGTCCGCCTCGCCGGAAAGCAGCGCCTCGATCTCGGCTTTCTGCGCGCGTGCATGAAGATCGGCGATCATCGCCTGCGCCTCGTCAAGGCTGGCGTCGTCGTCTTCCTCCCACGCCATTTCAGCAAGGCCCAGAAGATCGTCGAGCTCGGACTGGATCGCCCCCACCGCGTTCATCTGGTTTTCCAGCGCGGTGCGTTTTTGCATGAGCGCCTGCGCCTCTTCCGGCTTGTCCCAGAGATGCGGATCTTCGGCCTTGGCGTTCAGCTCGGCTAATTCTTTTTCGGATTTATCCCAGTCAAAGACGCCTCCTCAGCAGTTCGAGCGACTGCTTGATTTCGTCTGTCAGGGTCGTGATTTCGGCGCGCATAGTGTCTCCCGCGCAAGAAGCCGTTGGAATGGAAAACGGCCAGGAGCCGCTATCCGCGATATATGCGAAGGCTCGGCCCGCTAGTAAAGCCCGTTGAGGTCTTCTTCATTGTCCTGGGCCTGCGGCGCGGCGCTCAACGGATCGAGCGTGTAGTCGTCTTCCAGCGAGCGGCTGGAATTCGGGTCGTCTTCCGCCTTGAAGGCTTCGAGAATGACATTGGTGTCGCCGGCGCCCGCCGGTTTGCCTGTGCGCGCATTGACCCGCACCAGCCGCACGCCGGAGGGCACGCGGAACGGGATGCCAGCCTTGTCTTTCAAGGCCTCGACCATGAAGTCGGCGAAGATCGGCGCGGCGACGCTGCCGCCCGCCTCGCCCTGGCCCAGCGTCTGCGGCATGTCGAAGCCCACATAAACGCCCGCCGCGAGGTCCGGCGCAAAACCGACGAACCAGGCGTCCTTGTAATCGTTGGTGGTGCCGGTCTTGCCGGCGAGCGGCTTGTCGGTCTTGCGTCCGACGGCGCCCGCCGCGGTGCCGCGGCGGACAACGCCTTCGAGGATCGAGGTGATCTGGTAGGCCGTGCGCGGGTCCATCACCTGCTCGCGCTCGTCGGTAAGTTGCGGCTCGGACTGCCCGGACCAGAAATCGGTATTGCAGCCCTGGCATTCCCGTGTATCGCGCTTGTAGATGGTCTTGCCGGTGCGGTCCTGAATCCGGTCGATGATCACCGGCTCAACGCTCTTGCCGCCATTCACGAAGACGGAATAGCCGGCGGTGATGCGCATCACCGTCGTTTCCGCGGCGCCGAGAGAAATCGCCAATTCACGCGGCAGGCTGTCGGAGAGTTCGAAGCGGTCGACGTAGTCCATGATGCGGCCGATGCCGAGATCCTGCGCTAGGCGCGCAGTCATCGTGTTGCGCGACTGCTCGATGCCGAGACGCAAAGTGGAAAGGCCGTAGAACCGTCCTTCGATATAATTGCCCGGCTTGTACCAGCTGTCGACGCCCGGGGCGACGAAGGGCGCGTCAAGCACGGTCGATGAGGGCGTATAGCCATTATCGAGCGCCACCGAATAAACAAACGGCTTGAACGCAGAGCCCGGCTGGCGCTGGGCCTGCACCGCACGGTTGAATTCCGACATCTGGAACGAGAACCCACCCACCATGGCGAGAACGCGGCCCGTATGAGGATCGATGGCGATCAGCCCGCCATTGACCGCCGGCGTTTGGCGCAGCGCATAGGCGTTTTCCGGGGTCGGTTTTGCAGCAGCGTCCTCTGCCGCTCCTTCGGGTTTCGGCAAGGTCGCAGCTTCATATTTTTCCGCATAAACGACGTCGCCGGGCTTTAGAACGGCGGCGGCGGAAGTCACTTCCTTGCCGAGATTGTTGGCGGAAATATATTCACGCGCCCAGCGCATCAGATCGAGGGGAATGATCGCCGTCTCGCCGTCGGGGAAACCGATGCGGGCTTCTTTCGCATCGGCCGAAAGCACAAGCGCCGCGCGCCACGGCGCCATGTCATCGGAAATCTTGCGCGAATTTTTCAGATCATCGACGAGCTCGCTGAACGGTTCGGCCCACTCGCCCGGAACTTCCGGCATTGTGGAAATCGGACCGCGCCAGCCATGACGCTCGTCATAGGCCACAAGCCAGCGGCGGAGCGCTTCGCCGGCTTGTTTCTGGAGATGCGGATCGACCGTTGTCCGGACCGCAAGGCCGCCGTCGTAAAGCGCCTCGACGCCGTAAAGCTCGACGATCTGTTTGCGGACTTCCTCGGCGAAATATTCCATGGTCCAGTCGCGGGCGCCGAGCGGCGGCGCGATTTGCGCGCCTAGGGGCTGGGCCTGCGCCTCTTCCGCTTCCTCGGGCGTGATGCGCCCGTCTTCAGCGAGGCGTCCGATGACCCAGTTGCGGCGCTCTACGGCGCGGGCTTCGTTGTCGATCGGGTGATAATTGCTCGGCCCCTTTGTGATGGCCGCAAGATAGGACGCCTCTGCGATGGTCAGCTCGTCTAGAGACTTGTCGAAATAATTGAGCGCGGCGGCGGCGACGCCATAGGAGCGATTGCCGAGATAAATCTCGTTGAGATAGAGCTCAAGAATGTGGTCCTTGGTGAAGGTCTGCTCCATCTTCCGTGCAATGAGCATTTCCCGGAGCTTGCGCTCGACCTTCTGCTCGCTGGTCAACAGGAAGTTCTTCGCCACCTGCTGGGTGATGGTGGAGCCGCCTTCGAGACGGCGCCCGCGCAGGACGTTGCCGATATTCGAAATCTGCGCCCGCACGAGACCCCGGAAATCGAGACCCGCATGGTCATAAAAAGATTTGTCCTCAGCCGAGACAAAGGCGTATTTCACATGATCCGGCATCGCCTCGATGGGAACGAAGAGGCGCCGCTCGCGCGCAAACTCCGCCACAAGCGATCCGTCGCCCGCATAGACCCGCGTCGTCACCGGCGGCGCATATTCGGCGAGCTGCTGATAGTCGGGCAAATCCTTGTTGAGGTTGTGAAGATACCAGGCGGAAAATCCAGCAACGCCGATCAGTCCGATCGCCGCCGCCGCGAATGCGAAGCCGACAAACTTCAACATGGAAACCACCACTCCGCCGCCGCCATTTCCGTCTCTTGGCGCCGCTTCGGGCGCCTCCTCCGGCGCGGCGCGCCGCTTGGGCGCCGCGAGAGGCTCAGCCTTTTTCGGCGGCGGGGCGTCATCGACCGCATCCTCTTCGCCAAGAATGACTTCTTCGTCTTCCGGCGCTTCTTCTGCGGGTTCATCGTCGCGGGCGAACATGTCGTTCTCGATGGGATCGTCATCATCGTCGCGCGGCGCCGAGTGCAATGGCGCAGAGCCCTCTTCGGGCGCATCGCCGAATTGCAGGCGCTCGCCCTCTTCCGGCGGCGTTTTCTCGTGCTCGTCGTCTTTGTGATCGCTCATCGGTCTTTACGCTTGTTCCGGCTCCCGGCCCGCCTCCCCGGCGCGCCTCGCGCATTGCCTGTCCGGTCCCTTACTCTTCCCTCAGGGCCTACGCCGCCCCGCCATCGCCCTTCCTTATCGCATAATTTGGACGGCAGCGAGGCGCAATAGCGCCGCAAATCCCTTATTTTCGTAAGATTTAGCTTATTGCCCGGCGGCGGGAGAGAGCTGCGCCTGACGCTGGCGGCTCTCCGCCGCAAAATAGGCGTCGATTGAGTCGGCGACGGCGCCCATGACCCGGCTGCGCCAGACCGGAGAATTGAGATTCGCCTCATCCTTGGCGTTGGAGATAAACGCCATCTCCAGCAGCACGGCCGGCACATCCGCCGCCAGAAGCACCCTTAGATTGCCGTCGCGATGGGAGCGGTTCAGCATCGGCGTCTTGCCTGAGAGGTTGTTGATGAGGATTTGGGCGAATTTCGATGAGTTATTGAGCGTTACTCTTTGCGCCTGATCCAGAAGGATGTCGCCGACAACCCCGTCATAGTTTTTCAGGTTGAGATTATAGACTTCGCCGTCGCCCTCGGTTTTGACCATCTTGGCCGACCGCTCAGCGCCTTCCGCGGAAAGCGTGTAAACCGACGCTCCGCGCACTGCAGGCTGGTGAAGGGCGTCCGAATGAAGCGAGATGAAAAGATCGGCGCCGGCTTTGCGCGCAAAGGTCTCGCGGTCCTCAACACGAATGGTCTCATCCTTGCCGCGCGTCAGAACCACCTTGTAGCCGCCGCGCTCTTTCAGAATGTCCGCAAGCGCTTCGGCGGCCGCGTAGGTGACGTTCTTCTCAAAGGTGCCGCTCTGGCCCTGGGCGCCTGGGTCGCGGCCGCCATGGCCGGGATCGATCACAACCACCTTCTTTTCGGTGACGACGAAGGCGTCGTCTTTAACCGAAGGCGCCGGCGGAATGGTCACGGCGGCAGTCTGCGTGTCGGCTGGAACAGGGGCTTTCTGCTCCGGCGCGTCACCGGCCACCTGTTCGATGATGGCGGCGATGCTGTCCTGACGCACGGGCAGGCTGGCGAGAAACGCCGCCTTGTCTCCAGTCTGCAGATCGATGACGAGGCGGTGCTTGGCGACGCCGGGCGACGGCTCGATCACAAAGATTTCCTTGATCTTCGCCGTCTTCTTGAACTGGAAGGTCGCGCGCACGCCGGCCCGCCCTTCACGGGCGAAGCTCACCGCCGCGACATGGCCCATGCCATTTCTGGCGGCTGTCGCCCCTTCGAGATTGAGGAAATCCACGAATAGCCGGCCCTGCCCTAGATCGTCGCCGGAAATGGCGTATTGCGGCGCGCCCTGAAGATCAAAGACAATGCGGGTCGCATCCGCGGAAGGGCCGAAACGCACATCCAGTAGTTCGGCGGCGCGGGCGGCGCTGAAAAAACCGGCGATGAACGCGGCCAGAACCGCCCCGATACGCATAAGTCTTTGCGATGCTTTAAAGAATCCGGCCATCATCTGCCCATCCATACGCCTCGGAACGGCCAGGCTTCACGCCGCCGCTCCCGATCTCCGCCCTGATGCCCCGGAATTCCCCGAAGCGTCTTGTACAGGCGGCATTTTGATTTCACCAGCGTTAACGCTGCGTTAATCATTACGGATCGTTTGTCCGCATCTCCCATGCAATACTGAGTCGCGTTAACCATGGGTTTTCTTTTTCCCCGCAACCATGGCATGGTCAGAAACAGCTTGCGCGCCGTCGAAGCTTCGGCCAAACCGCAAGCTATTGATGTCACGACGCATAAGGTCCATCTAGGAAGTGGATCGAGGGTTGCTCAAGCCTTGCGCATCACAAGGAATTTTTCGGGAAAGAGGCTAAAAAGCCAGCCTTTCCAGAAACTTGACGCCGGCAGCTCCCCCAGCCGGCCCGCGCCGACAAAGCCAAGCCGGCAAGGCCAGGCCAGACTGCGCGAGGAGCAAAACAGGGCGCATTTTGCGCCATCCCGGCGGAAAGCCGGAACCTTAAGTCCAGCCGGTTCGCCGGCGCCAGTAATCCGCCGGATATATTCGGCAACCTCATTCGCCGGTCCGCCGGCACAGGAAAACAGCTTTCGCTGATGATAGTGACCGCCCCGATACTCTCCGCCGCCGCCCGACAGGCTACCTGTCCGGCGCGTGAGATGCTGCGCGCGGCGCCCATCCGGCGACACAACACATGCGATGCCCCGGCTGCGCCGCCGCATCGCGGAGCCCAATACAATGACGAAAAAAATGCTGATCGACGCAGCCCACCCGGAAGAGGTGCGCGTCGCGGTTCTCGACAACGGCAAGGTCGAGGACTTTGATTTTGAATCTGCGGCCAGGAAGCCGCTAAGAGGCAACATCTATCTGGCGCGCGTGACGCGCGTCGAGCCCTCGCTTCAGGCGGCCTTTGTGGAATATGGCGGCAACCGCCACGGCTTCCTCGCCTTTAGCGAAATCCACCCCGACTATTACCAGATCCCCGTTTCCGACCGGCAGGCGCTGCAAAAAGCGGAGGCGGAAGTCGCTGAACTCGCCTCGCAGCTCGAGCTCTCCTCGCGCGGCGACGACGATCATTTCGAGGACGATGAGGATCACGATCACGACCATGAGGGCGACGGCCGCCGTCGCGCGCGCAAAGACGATCACGAAGAAGATCACAGCGAAGACGAGGAAGAAGCGGCGGACCGGAATCTAAAGGCAGCTTCCGACGACGCCGACGATCACGAACACGGCGCTGATCCGGTCGACGAGATTGAGGGCGCCTCTTCCGACGACGAAGAGGAAGAAGAGGAAGAAGAGGACGGCGAAGAAGACGAAGACGGCTCTTCCGTTGCGGTGAAAACCAGGGAAGAGGATGACGCCGTACAGCAAGAAGAAACCGTCGAAGCCTCAGAAGACGCCGATGAAGCGGACGATGATGACGACGCTTCCGATGACGAAGACGCAACCGTTGAAGCTGTCGCTGAGGAAAGTTCCGACGACGACGCTGAGGAAGACGAAGGCGACGAGGAAGAAGAGCCTGAAACGCCGGAGACCAAGCGCACTAAAGCGAAAGAACGCGAAGCTCTTTTCGAAAAATACAAAGACGCCAAGCGCCGCCGCTCGCAGCTCCTGCGCAATTACAAAATCCAGGAAGTCATCAAGCGCCGCCAAATCCTGCTCGTTCAGGTCGTCAAGGAGGAACGCGGCAACAAGGGCGCAGCGCTCACCACTTATATGTCGCTCGCAGGCCGCTATTGCGTCTTGATGCCCAACACCGCCCGGGGCGGCGGCATCTCCCGCAAGATTCCTCATTCCACCGACCGCAAGCGCCTGCGCCGCGTCGTTGACAGCCTCGACGTGCCGCAAGGCATGGGGCTGATCATCCGCACCGCAGGGGCGAAGCGCACCAAGGTCGAGATCAAGCGCGACTACGATTATCTCCTGCGCCTGTGGGAGAACATCCGCAGCCTGACCTTAAAATCGATCGCGCCGTGCCTCATCTATGAAGAAGCGAGCCTCATCAAGCGCGCGATCCGCGACCTTTACGACAAGGATATCGGCGAAGTCCTGGTGGAGGGCGAAACCGGCTATCGCGAAGCCAAAGACTTCATGAAAATGCTGATGCCGAGTCATGCGAAGTTCGTGCAGCCCTATAAGGGCACGGCGCCGATCTTCCTCAAAAACGGCGTCGAACAGCAGCTCGACGGCATGTACCAGCCGGTCGTGCGCCTGAAATCAGGCGGCTATATCGTCATACACCAGACCGAGGCGCTGGTCGCCATCGACGTGAACTCGGGCCGCGCGACGCGCGAGCGCAACATCGAGCAGACGGCGCTAAAGACGAATATCGAAGCGGCGTACGAGGCGGCGCGCCAGTTCCGCCTGCGCGACCTTGCCGGCCTTATCGTGCTCGATTTCATCGACATGGAAGAGCAGCGCAACAACCGCAAAGTCGAGAAGGCACTGAAAGACGCGATCAAGCATGACCGCGCGCGTATCCAGCTCGGCCGCATTTCCAACTTCGGCCTGATGGAAATGTCGCGGCAACGCCGCCGTTCCGGCATTGTCGACGGCACGACGCAGGCCTGTCCCACCTGCTCCGGCGCCGGCGTCATCCGCTCTGCGGAAATGGCCGCGCTCAGAATTCTGCGCGCCGTCGAAGGCGAAGCCGTCTCGGGCCGCGCCGGAATTATCTCCGTTCATGCCTCTCTCGATGTCACGGTCTATGTTCTCAACCATCACCGCGACTGGCTGAAACGCATCGAGGATGCAAACGGCGTCACTATTCAGCTTATTCCGGATACGGACCGCGCCGGCGATGATTATTCGCTGGAAAAGTCCGGCATTCCGCGCGAGCGCGCTGAAACGGCGCAAGTGATCCGCGCCGACCAGACCGAACTCGTCGAACTCGACGAGGAGCCGGAAGCCGAAGCCGCCCCAGCCCGCGATGACGCGGACAGCGACGAGCAGGGCGGCGAACGCAAGAAACGCCGCCGCCGCCGCCGCCGCAAGGATCGCGACAGTTCCGAGGCGCGCGAAGCCCGCGACGTGAGCGAAACCAAAGAAGATGAAGGCGACGCCGAAGAAAGCGACGGCGCCGAACGCGAAGCCCGCGACGGAGAAACCGGCGACGAGGATGGCGACAAGCGCCGCCGCCGCCGCAGAGGCCGCCGCGGCGGCCGACGCAACCGGCGAGGGCGCGGCGATGGTTCAGAGGAAGATCAGAACGCGCTGGAAGGAAAAGACGCCTCTTCAGATGAGGGTGACGACCAGTCCGTAGAGACTTCTGAGGAAACGCCTGGTCCAGCCGTCGAGGCAGAGGCAGAGGCCGAAACGGAAACCAGCGCGGCGCCGCGCGCCAATGGCGCGGCCCATGAAAACGGGCATGACGCGGCGCCTGCTGAAGAAACTGCGGCGCAGGACCAGGAAAACGCCGCGGCGGAGCCCGAAGAGGAACAGGCCCCCGCCGATCTCGCCGGGACCCCGCAACCCGCCGTTGAAAAACCGAGGAAAAAGGGCTGGTGGAGCCGCGGCAGCGACGCCTGACTGGCTTTTTTTGACACGCTCACAAATGCGGCGCCGAAGCGCGCCGCATCTCGAAATCGCCGCAATGCGTCAGTAAGATAGGCTCGCGTGCGCCAGGTTTGGCTGAGGGGGCGTGCGAAAGGGTTAAGGAATGGCGTTGAAGACATTCGGGTTGCGTTTGCGGAAATCTTTGGCCGCCATGGCTGCGCTTGTTACGGCGGCGGCCCCTGTGGCTGCACAGGCGCAAGGGATTTCAACACTGCGCGACGCCGAAATCGAAGCCTGGCTCGAGGATTATTCACGGCCGATCTTCGCAGCCGCCGGCCTCAACCCCAAATCCATCGAGATCATCATCGTCAACGATCCGAGCTTCAACGCCTTTGCGGGCGGGCGCTATATGGGCGTCAACACGGGCCTTTTCACCTTCGCCAAGACGCCCAACGAAATCGAAGGCGTGATCGCGCACGAAGCCGCTCACCTCGCCGCCAATCATTCGGCGCGATCGGCGGAGGCCATGGCGAATGCAGGCAAGCCGATGATCCTCGGCCTTTTGCTTGCCGGCGCGGCGATCGCGGCGGGCTCGCCGGAAGCCGGCATCGGTCTTCTCGGCCTCGGCCAGAACATCGCCATCAAGGATTATCTCGTCTATAGCCGCAGCCAGGAAGGAACGGCGGACCAGCTTTCCATCACCTATCTCGACCGGCTCGGCAAATCGACCAAAGGGGCGATGGAAGTCTGGAGCCGCATGCGCAATTACCAGATCATCACCGGTCAGCGCATCAATCCGTTTCTGCAATCGCACCCGCTGGCCAATGACCGCTACGCCGCCCTGCAAACCCGTGCGATGGAATCGCCTTACTTCAATGAGGTGGACAGTCCGGAGGATATTCACCGGCTGAACCTCATCCAGGCGAAAATCAAGGGCTTTCTCCACGACCCGCTGCAGACGCTGCGCGATTATCCGTTATCGGATCAATCGGATCCGGCGCATTATGCGCGCGCCGTCGCCTATTACCGGCATTCCGAAATCGACAAGGCGCTCGCTGAAATCCAGACGCTGACGGCCGCGCATCCTGACAATCCTTACTTCCATGAACTCGAAGGCCAGATCCTCTTCGAATATGGCCGCACCAACGAATCCATCGCGCCGCACCGCAAGACGGTGGAGCTGCTCCCCGACAATGCGCTGATGCGGGTCAATCTTGCGCGGTCGCTGATCGCCTCTCATGAACCGGATCTTCTTAAAGAGGCGACCACGCACCTGAAACGCGCCGTCGCCAAGGAAAAAGACAACGGCTTTGCCTGGTACGAGCTCGCCCGCGCCTATGCCGAGCAGGGAGAGACCGCAAAGGCCGATCTAGCGACGGCGGAATCGCGTTTCCAGTCGGGCGCGCATCCCGACGCCAATCATTTCGCCCGGCGCGCCCTGCCCGGTCTTGAGCGCGGGACAGCGGAATGGCGTCAGGCGATGGACATCATTCTGGCGACCCAGCCCGCCGAAGGCGCGCCGCCGCTCCCCTCCGCCGATCCCGCGCCGCGACCCTTGCCGGCGCCGGAAGACCGCCAGCCGCAGGAAAAGAAAAAACCGGACGTGCCCGATCCGGTTGTCATCGACAGCAATTAACCTATCAACGATCCGGATCATGGCGCGCGAGGCGCGCAAAGGGGACAGGAATGAAAACCATGCTCAACGCCAAAACCGCCATCGGCGCGGCGCTTGCCGGCGCGTTTGCCCTCGGCGCGCTTGCGGTTGGCTACTCCGCCGCCCAGCAGAAGGACGAAAAACCCAAAGCCTCGCATGCGAAAGTCAGCACCTCTTTCTCCGAGACCGAGGAAGAAGAGATTGGAGACATTGTCCGGGCCTATCTGATGGAAAATCCGGAAGTCATCATCGAGGCGGTCGAGGCCTACCGGGTTCAGTTGCAATTGGCGGAGGTGGACCGGGCGAAAACCGCCGCAGCGCAAAATCTGGCGCTGCTGCTCGATCCCGCGACGAGCCATGTGGCCGGCAAAAATCCGGACACCGCGAAAATCGCCGTGATCGAAATGTATGATTATCATTGCGGCTACTGCAAACGCGCCGCGCCGCTCATCACTGACGTTCTGAAAAAAGACGCCGATGTGAAGATCGTTTTCCGCGAACTGCCGATCCTGCGCGAAGAGTCCGCCTATGCGGCGGAAATGGCGCTGGCCGCACGAGATGACAAGAAATTCCTCGATTTCCATTTCGATATGCTCGGCGCCTCTGGCGTTCTCACCGAAGACCGTGTCGACGCCATGGCGAAAAAGCACGGCCTTGACGTCGCCGCCATGAAGAAGGAAATCGCTTCCGGCGCCATTCCGGACATGATCCAGGCGAACCATCTGCTTGCGCAGGAAATGGGCGTCGACGGCACGCCGGCGTTCATTGTTGCGACGCTCGACGGGTCTTACGTCGATGTGATGATCGGCTGGAGCGAAGAGCGGCTGAAAGACATGATCGCCGAGGCGAAACAGGCGGGCTAATCCTGCGCCGCCTTTTCGTCGGCCTGCGCCTTTTTAAGCCGCGCCATGCGCCAGGCGACAAGCGCGCCGATGGCGATGACGGAAACTGCGTAAGCCGCCAAAATGTATGGCGTCGTATGGGCGCTGAAATCCATCAGACCGCCTCCGCCGTCGTCGGGCGGCTCGGTTTGCGCGCGCCTCGCGCCTCAAGCCGCTGGCGGATCAGCGCCGCGCGCATGCCAGCAAAAACCAGCCATGCGAACAGCGCCGTATAGGCGACCGCAGTGGCGAGCAGCGGCCACAACATGCTCGGATGGATGGTCGGCCCGTCAAGGCGCATGACGCTCGATGTCTGATGCAGCGAATTCCACCAGTCGACGGAAAATTTGATGATCGGAATGTTGATGAAGCCAACTAGCGCAAGGATGCGCGCGAAACGCGCGGCGCGCGCTGTCTCCGGAACCGCCTGCCACACCGCCATATAACCGAAATAGATAAAGAGCAGGAGCAGCATGGAGGTGAGCCGCGCATCCCACACCCAATAAGCGCCCCAGGTCGGCTTGCCCCAGACAGCGCCGGTGAAGAGCGCCAGCGCGGTGAAGACTGCGCCGGGAAGCGCGGCGGACCGCGCCGCCACATCGGCGAGCGAATGGCGCCAGACAAAAGCGATGAGGCTCATGGCGGCGATGAAAGTGTAAGACGCGAGCGCCGTCCACGCCGCTGGGACATGCACATACATGATGCGCGCCGAATCACCCTGTTGATAGTCCGCGGGCGCCATGAAGAGCCCCGCATAAAGACCGTAAACCGCGCCAATCACGAAGACGATGAAGGCGGCGGGGCCGGCGCCGCGGGCGAACGCTTCGAATTTCGCTGGATTGGAAAACCGGCTCCACATGAAACTTGTCGCTCCTATTCGAGACTGACGCGTAAGGCGGCGATGGCGAACACCGGCGTCGCCGCCGCCATAAACAGGCTAAGGGCGCCCAAAATCAAGCTCTCCGGTCCGAAGAGATCGCCGCCTGCAAAGAACGCCTTCGTCGCGGTGACGCCGAAGACTAGCACCGGCGCGGCAAAGGGCGCGGCGATGATCATGGCGAGCAGTCCTCCGGCGCGCAGGCCAGTGCTCAAGGCCGATGTCAAGACGGCGATGAAGAGGAGCGCCGGCGCGCCGATGAGAAGCAGCAGCGCCGCGCCGAACCCTTGGACCAAGGAAACGCCGAGCATGGTCAGAAAAAAAGGCGCCGCGATAATGAGCGGCGCAGCGGCGGTCAGCGCCAGCAATGCCGTTTTGGCGAGCGCATAAGGCGCCAGTTCTCCCTGCTCCGCCGCAATTACTCTCAAGGAACCGTCATTCATGTCGCGTTCAAAGAGATCCGCCGCCGCAAACTGAATGGCGAGCGCCGCGGCGAGCCATAAAGCCGCCGGCGCCGCGACGGCAAGCGCGCTAAGCGACGGTCCGAACGCAATGGCGGCGAGCGCCGTAAACACCGCGAAGAAGAACAGCGCATAGAACCATCCGCCTCCCGAACGGAAGGCGATTTTGAGATCGCGGTTTAGAATAGCGAAAGCGAGGTTCATCGCGCGAGCTCCAGCCGCTTGAACCCGTCACCGAGATCGTCATGGGTCGCGACAATGGCGATCCCGCCCCGCGCCAGATGATCATCGATCAGCTTGCGGATGATCTTGGCGCCCTCGCGGTCGACAGCGGCTGTAGGTTCATCGAGCAGCCAGACCTCGCGGTCGCCGAAAAGCGCGCGCGCCAGATCAACACGCCGCCTTTGCCCCGCCGACAGACGGCCAGCCCGCAAATGACGAAACGAAACCGCGTCAACCGCAGCGAGCGCCGCGCCCACATCGCCGCCGCCGGAAGCCTTCGCCCAGAACCGCAAATTCTCTTCCGCCGTCAGGGCCGGTTTTACGCTGGCGTCATGGCCAAGAAAGAAAAGGCTCGCCTCCGGCGCCGCAGCGGCGGCCTCGCCATCAATGCGCCAGGAGAGCGCGCCCTCGACCGGGCGGACCAGCCCTGCAAACATCGAAAGAAGGCTCGACTTGCCGGAGCCGTTGGGCCCGAAAAGCTGCATCCCCTCGCCCGGCGCCAGCGAAAACGTCACGCCGCGCACGATGGCCGACCCGGCGCGATCGCACCCGGCATTCTCGGCGGCAAGGGAAATCGCGCGACGGTAAGGGCTCATGGCCTCCGTCTTTACGGCAATTCGCCGGGGTTTTGACAGGCGAAATCCCCGCGACAATCGGCCCGGAACGAGTTCATTTGGCGGGGGCGGCGCGCAAGGCTAAATAAACCCCATGAAACCGATCCACCGGAACCGGCGCCTCGCGCTTGTGGCGGGCGGAGGCGTCCTTCTCGCCGCCGCCGCCGCGCTCGTCTTTACGGCGCTTCAGCGCAACATTTCCTATTTCTACACGCCGAGCGAAGCGGCCGAAGCCGCCATCGCGCCCGGCGCGCGCATCCGTCTTGGCGGACTCGTGGAGACAGGCAGCCTGAGCCACGGGGACGGCCTCGAGATTTCCTTCCGGGTGACCGATGGCGGCGCGACCATGCCCGTCGCCTATTCGGGCATAGTTCCCGATCTTTTCCGCGAAGGTCAGGGCGTCATCGCCCAGGGCGCTTTTAACGAAGACGGCGTCTTTGTCGCCAGCACCATTCTCGCCAAACACGACGAGAATTACATTCCGAAAGAGCTTCAGGGCATCAGCCACGAATTGAAGCCTGCGGACGAGGCGCCCCTGACAAACTAAAAGGCCACCTAGCCTTTGGTCCCGTAAATCCGGTCGCCGGCGTCGCCGAGGCCCGGCATGATGTAGCCGACGTCATTCAGTTCGCGGTCGAGCGCCGCAGTGATGATCGGCACGTCGGGATGGGCTTTCGAGAATTTCTCGACGCCTTCGGGTGCAGCGACGAGGCAGAGAAACTTCATTTTCTTTGCGCCCGCTTTTTTCAGCTCATTCGTAGCATCGATGGCGGTGTTCCCCGTCGCCAGCATGGGATCGACGAGAATGACAAGGCGCTCCCCGAGCTTGTCCGGCGTCTTGAAATAATAACGATGCGCCTCGAGCGTCTCATGATCGCGATAGATGCCCACATGGCCGACGCGCGCGGAGGGGATCAGATCGAGAAGCCCGTCAAGCAGCCCGTTGCCCGCGCGCAGGATCGACACGAAGCAGAGTTTTTTGCCTTCAAGGTAAGGCGCATGGAGTTTTTCCAGCGGCGTTTCAATGTCGATATGCCCGAGCTTCAGGTCTTTCGTCACTTCGCAACCGAGAATGACGGCGACTTCCCTGATGACCTGCCGGAACTGCGCCGTCGAGGTGTTCTTGTCGCGAAGGATCGTCAGCTTGTGCTGGATCAGCGGGTGATCGACGATGGTGAGATTGTCGTGCATGAGCCCTCGATTGTCTTGGCGGCTGTCGGCCTTTATCAATCATGGGGCGGAGCTTGTCCATCGGGAGGACCATGATGCTGAAGGACTGGGACAAAGAGTTCATCGAGCGGGCCTACGCCGAAGCCAAGAAGAGCTATGACGAAGGCGGGCTTCCCATCGGCTCGGTGCTGGCGCGGGGGCCGGAACTGATCGCCGCCGGGCATAATCAGCGCGTGCAGCAAGGCGACCCGATTGCGCACGGGGAAATGGATTGCCTCAGGAAAGCGGGACGCCAAAGAAGCTATCGCGATCTGACGCTTTATACGTCGCTGTCGCCCTGCATGATGTGTTCGGGAACCATCGTACAGTTCAAGATCCCTCGCGTCGTCATCAACGACACGCAGAATTTCGGCGGCAATGAGGAATTCCTGAAATCCCGCGGCGTCGAGGTGATCGATGTAGCGCATCCGGCGTCGCTCGACCTGATGGCGCGCTTCATCCGCGAGAAGCCGGAGCTGTGGAATGAGGATATTATGGAGTGAGGCCGACCGTTCGCGAAGCGAACGCAGCGGCCGAACAAGGCCACAAATACTTAGCCTGTGATCAACGCCACAACTGCATCCGTAAACGACGCCGTGTTGTCCTTGCCGCCGATGTCGCCGGTGCCGCGGCCGGACGCGAGCGCTTTCGAGACCGCCGCTTCAATGGCGTCGGCGGCGGCGCTTTCATTTAGGCTGTAACGCAACATCATCGCGGCGCTCATGATCGCGCCGACGGGGTTGGCTTTTCCCTGCCCCGCGATATCCGGCGCGGAGCCATGGATGGGCTCGTAAAGCCCGCGCGTTCCGTCGCCAAGCGACGCCGAAGGCGCAAGGCCGATGGAGCCGGACAGCACCGACGCCTCGTCGCTCAAAATGTCGCCGAAGAGATTTTCCGTGAGGATCACATCGTAATCCGCCGGCGCCTGAATGAGTTTCATCGCCATGGCGTCGACGAGCATGTGCGAAAGCTCGACGTCTTTATATTCTGCGTTGTGCAGTTCTTCGACTGCGTTGCGCCAAAGCCGGCTCGTAGCGAGCACATTCGCCTTGTCGACGGAGGCAACGCGGCCTTTGCGTTTTCGCGCCGCCTCAAAGGCGATGCGCGCCACGCGCGTCACTTCTTCCTTGGTGTAAAGGCATTCGTCGGTCGCGCGGTCATTGCCTTCCGTGCGCTCGCCGAAATACATGCCGCCCGTCAGCTCGCGCACGATCAGCATGTCGACGCCTTTGACGCGCGCCTCGCGCAGGGGCGACAGATGCTCCATGCCGGCGGCGACGCTGACAGGACGAAGATTGGCGTAAACGCCGAGCGCCTTGCGCATTTCCAGAAGCCCCGCTTCGGGACGCCGTTTCGCCTTATCCCATTTGGGACCGCCAATGGCGCCGAGAAAAATCGCATCGGCGGCGAGACAGACTTCTTTCGTTTCCGCGGGAAACGGATCGCCCGTCGCGTCGATGGCCGCGCCGCCGAAGAAGCAATCCTTGAATTCGAGCGTCAGGGAGAACTTTTTCGCCGCAGCGTCGAGAACACGCTTCGCCGCGCCCGCGACTTCGGGCCCGACGCCGTCGCCGGGAAGGAATGCGATACCCGCCATCTTATTGTCTTTCGTAAGCCTCGATGTCCGGCATCTGATTCAACAAATGGCCGAGCGGGTCAACGCCGTCGAGAAGACAGCGGCGGGCGAAAGGCTCGATGGGGAAGCGCCCCGTCTCGCCGTCGCCGAAGGTGACTTCGCAGCTTTCGAGGTCGATGGTCACTTCCGCGCCCGGCGAGGCGAGCAGTTTTTTGTGCGTTTCCTCATCGACTTCCACCGGCAGCAGACCGTTTTTCTGGGCGTTGCTCTTGAAGATGTCGGCGATGTCGGAGCTGATGACGGCGCGGAACCCGAAATCCGACAGCGCCCAGGGCGCATGCTCCCGCGAGGAGCCGCAGCCGAAATTCGAACCCGCCACCAATATCTGATGGGTTTCCGGATTGACGCCGTTGAAGACGGAAGAGTTCTTTGGCCGCCCGTCCTCATCGTAACGCCAGTCATAGAAGGCGGATTTGCCGAGCCCTTCCCGCACCGTCGTGGTCAGGAAGCGCGCCGGAATAATCTGATCGGTGTCGATATTCTCCTGCATTAGGACAACGGTGCGCGAGGTTAGTTTTTTGAACGGCTTGAATGACATTACGCGCTCTCCCGCGCAAAAAGATAAGGCCGCGGATCAGTGATGCGGCCCTCAATCGCGGAGGCCGCCGCGGTCGCGGGACTCGCGAGCACGGTGCGGACACCCTTGCCCTGGCGCCCGATGAAATTACGATTCGACGTCGACACGACCAGCTCGCCGGGCTTGCCGCTGTCGCCGTTCATAGCGATGCACATTGAACATCCGGGTTCGCGCCATTCGGCGCCCGCGGCGAGAAAAATCTCGTGAAGCTTTTCCGCTTCAGCGGCGCGCTTCACCGCTTCCGATCCGGGCACGATAAGCGCGACAACGCCGGGCTTCACTTTTCGTCCGCGCATGATGACAGCCGCCTCGCGCAGGTCCGAAAGCCGCGAATTGGTGCAGCTGCCGATGAAGACGCGGTCGACCGCAGCGTCGGCGAAGGGCTTGCCCGCTTCGAATTTCATGTAATCCGCTGCGTGATGCTCGGCGTCGCTATGCGGCGCCGGCGCAACGCCGTCGACCGGCGCGGCGGCGTCCGGCGACACGCCATAGGTGATCATGGGACGGATTTTCGTCGCATCCACATGAACTTCCTTGTCGAAATGCGCGGTCAAATCTGTCTTGAGATCACTCCACTCGGCGAGCGCCTCGTTCCAGGCGAGGCCCTTGGGCGCGAAGTCACGGCCCTTGAGCCACTCGAACGTCGTCTCGTCGGGCGCAACCATGCCGAAGCGGGCGCCCGCCTCGATGGACATGTTGCACAGCGTCATGCGTCCTTCCATGGAAAGGTTGCGCACCGCCTCGCCGGCGAACTCCATGGCGTAGCCCTGCCCGCCATCGGCGCCGATCTGGGCGATCATGGCGAGCGCCATATCTTTCGCGCCGACGCCTTGCGGCAGCACGCCGTCGAAGATGACGCGCATGGATTTGGGCTTCCTCTGCAACACGCATTGCGTCGCCAGCACATGACCCACTTCCGTCGTGCCGATGCCGAAAGCGAGCGCGCCGAACGCGCCATGGGTCGAGGTGTGGCTGTCGCCGCAGACAATCGTCTTGCCCGGTTGGGTGAGGCCAAGCTCCGGCCCGATCACATGAACGATGCCGCGGCGCGGATCGCCAAGCCCCAAGAGTTCGACGCCGTGTTTCTCACAGTTCTCGATAAGCTTTTCGACCTGGCTTTTCGCTTCCGGCGTCGCATAGGGCCATTCGCCTTTCGCGTTCGCCGGCAAGGTCGGCGTCGAGTGATCGAGCGTGCCGAAAGTTTTATCCGGGCGGCGAACTTTCAAGCCCCGACCATCGAGGACGGAGAAGGCCTGCGGCGACGTCACCTCATGGATGAGATGAAGATCGATATAAAGCACCGCCGGCGCGTCGTCCGTCTCTTCGACGACGACATGACGCTCCCACAATTTGTCGAACAAGGATTTGGGACTGGAACTGAACTCACTCATGACGCCGCCGCCTCATCTGAATACTCTGCCGCGCCCATGCGCATCGCCGCCGCCTGATTGATCGCCGCAACAAAAGCAGCAACCGCCGCATCGGCTAGATCGACTTCCTTGCCCTTGCCGAAATAGTCGCGCCCTTCCACGGTGACCACAGCATCGCAATGGACTACGCCTTCTTCGGCGTCGTGATGCAGGTCCAGCGTCTTGATGACGCCCGAGACATCCGTGATCGCGCAAACGGCGGCGAAAGCGGCGTCGATCGGCCCGCCGCCTTCTTCCGTGACCGTGCGGCTTTCGCCGTCGTCATGCTCCAGCGTCACCCGCGCAATCGGTTTTGTGTGTTCCTCCATATCGATATGGAGATCCGTGCGGCGCATGCGCCAGGGGCCGATCCGCCCATCGACGATAGAATTGCCGCTGATCAGCCTCACTAGCTGCGCATCGGTGACTTCGCGGGTCGTGTCAGCCAGCTTTTTGAACGCCGGAAAAATGTCCTCGACCTTTTGCGGTGAGATCTTGAAGCCGAGCGCCTCGGCGCGGGCGCGCACGGCGTGCTTGCCCGAATGCTTACCGAGCACGATGGAGTTGGCGGGCATGCCGACCGCTTCCGCATCCATGATTTCATAGGTGCGCTTGTCGGCCAAGACGCCATGCTGGTGAATGCCGCTCTCATGGGCGAAGGCGTTCTTGCCGACAATCGCCTTGTTGCGCGGGATGGGATTATGCGTGACCCGCGACAGAGCAAGGCTCGCCGGGTAGATGTTCTGGGTCTCGATCTGCGTCGAGACGTCAAAGAAATCCCGGCGCGTCGCAAGCGCCATGACCGCTTCTTCCAGAGAACAATTGCCTGCGCGCTCGCCGATGCCGTTGATCGCGCATTCGATCTGGCGCGCACCGCCGCGGACCGCAGCGAGAGAATTGGCGACCGCCATGCCGAGATCGTCATGACAGTGGGTGGAGAAGGTCACTTTCTCGGCGTTTTTTGCATTTTCCTTGAGGAACCGGAAAAGGTCAGTGATCTCTTCCGGCGTCGTGTAGCCGACCGTATCGGGAATGTTGATCGTCGTCGCGCCAGCTTCGATCGCGACATTCACCGCCTCGATCAGATAGTCGCGCTCGGTGCGGATCGCATCTTCCGGCGAGAATTCGACTTCATCGCACAAGGGCACAGCGAACGCCACCAACCGGCCGATGCGTTCGATGATCTCGTCTTTGGTCATTTTCAGCTTGGCGTCGCGATGGGTCGGACTGGTGCCGATGAAAGTGTGAATGCGCTTGCGACGAGCCGGCTCCAAGGCGCGCGCCGAGGCTTCGATATCCTTGTCGTTAAGGCGCGACAAGGAGCAGATCGTCGGTCCTTTGATCTCTGATGCAACGGCGGAAATCGCAGCCGCATCTCCCGGCGAGGCCGCTGCGAAACCGGCTTCGATGATGTCCACATTCAGCGCTTCGAGCGCGCGGGCGACGATGAGCTTCGCATCCGTCGCCATGGAAAAGCCCGGCGCCTGTTCGCCATCGCGCAAGGTGGTGTCGAAAATCTTTACATGATCGTCCGGCTTCACGCCTACGTCGCTAATATCTGTCTGTTCCCTGGTCATTTTTCGAATTCCTGATGTCTGTTCCTTTGAAAGCAGCCGACTTTTATCGCGCGGAGATTTCACCGCGCGGGGCTAAGGAGCAGGCTCAATAGGAATTTCTTCAAATGACCGGTCATGACGCTAATCCCTTTCGACGCCGCGCCGGATCGACAGAACGCCGGTGCGCGACACTTCGGAGAGGCCCAGAGGCTTCATCAGATCGATAAAGGCGTTGATCTTTTCCCGCGTCCCGGTGATTTCGAAAACGAACGACGTATGCGTTGTGTCGAGCGCGCGAGCGCGGAAGATGTCGGCAAGGCGCATGGACTCGACGCGGTGATCGCCTTCATTCACCACCTTCACCAGCGCCAGCTCGCGCTCCAGCGCGTCCTTTTCCGCGGACACGTCAATGACACGGCGTACAGGAACGAGACGGCCGAGCTGGGCCTTGATCTGCTCGATCTTCGACGGCGTGCCTTTCGTCACCACGGTGATGCGCGACGTGTGCTTTTCCATGTCGGTTTCAGCGACCGTCAGGCTCTCGATATTATAGCCGCGGGCGGAAATGAGGCCCACGACGCGCGACAGAACGCCCGGTTCGTTGTCGACGATGACGGCGAGGATAACCTCACGGTCCGCGCCTTCCTCGCGCGTGACGGGATAGACCGATTGCGATGGAGCATTTGTAGCGGTCATACCAGCGTCTTTCCTTGCTCGGAAACGGAGTCTTCCTTCATTTCGCCAAACAGCATCTCGTTATGCGCGGCGCCCGACGGGATCATCGGGAAGACGTTTTCTTCCTGCGTCACGACGCAGTCGAACAGCACCGGCTTCGGCGATTCGATCATCTCGATAATCTTGGCGTCGAGTTCGTCCGGCTTCTCAGCACGAATGCCGTGACCGCCATAGGCTTCGGCGAGTTTCACGAAGTCCGGCAGGCTGTCGGAATAAGAGTGCGAGTAGCGCCCGCCATGGAGGAGCTCCTGCCACTGGCGAACCATGCCGAGATAGGCGTTGTTCAGGATAAAGATCTTGATGGGCAGATCATGCTGCACCGCCGCCGACATTTCCTGCATGGTCATCTGCACGGAGGCGTCGCCCGCAATGTCGATGACGAGCGCATCCGGGTAAGCCGCCTGGACGCCGAGCGCCGCCGGCAAGCCATAGCCCATGGTGCCGAGCCCGCCGGAGGTCATCCAGCGGTTCGGCTCGTCGAAATGGAAATGCTGCGCCGCCCACATCTGGTGCTGGCCCACTTCCGTCGTGACGTAAACGTTCTTGCCGCGGGTCAGCGCGTAAAGACGCTCGATGGCGTATTGCGGTTTGATGACGTCCTTCGACCGCTTGTACTGAAACGACTTGCGCGCGCGCCAGCCGTCGATCTGCTCCAGCCAGCCCTCGATGCGGGCCCGATCATGGGTTTCTTCCTTGTCGCGGCGTTTCCACTCGGCGAGCATTGCTTCCATGATCGCGCCGGCGTCGCCGATGATGCCGATATCGACCGGCACGTTCTTGTTGATCGACGAGGGGTCGATATCGATATGGACCTTGCGCGAGTTGGGCGAGAAAGCGTCGAGACGCCCCGTGACGCGGTCGTCGAAACGCGCGCCGATGGCGATCATCAGATCGCAATCATGCATGGCGTTGTTCGCCTCAAAAGATCCGTGCATGCCGAGCATGCCGAGCCATTGCGAATCAGAAGCGGGAAAGGCGCCGAGACCCATCAGGGTCGACGTCACCGGAAAGCCCGTCGCCTTCGCCAGTTCGCGCAGCGTCTTCGACGCTTCCGGCCCGGCGTTGATGACGCCGCCGCCCGTGTATAGAACCGGACGGCGCGCATAGCGCATAAGATCGACAACCTGATCGATCTGGTTGCGATTGATCTCCGGCGTGACGATGCAGTTCCGGTTCCTTGCATCGGCGCGGGAGGTGTATTGCGCCGCTTCGAACTGGATGTCCTTCGGGATATCGATGAGGACGGGACCCGGACGTCCGTTGCGCGCGACATGAAACGCTTCGTGCACCGTCGACGATAGTGTATGCGCCGACTTGGCGAGATAATTATGCTTGGTGCAGGAGCGCGTGATGCCTGTAGTGTCGCACTCTTGAAAGGCGTCAGTGCCGATCAGCGGCCGCGCCACCTGTCCGGTGATGCAAACGATCGGTATAGAATCCAAAAGCGCGTCGGCGAGCCCGGTGACCGCGTTGGTGGCGCCGGGACCCGATGTCACCAGCGCAACGCCGACCTTGCCGGTGGAGCGCGCATAGCCCTCCGCCGCATGAAGCGCACCCTGTTCGTGGCGCACCAGAATGTGGCGGATGGTGTCGCGCGCATAAAGCGCGTCATAGATCGGCAACACGGCGCCGCCGGGATAGCCGAAAATGACTTCAACCCCCTGCTCCTCCAGCGCATCAAGGAGAAGTTCGGCGCCCGATTTAGTCATCGCCGCCGTCTTTGTCTCTTGTTTCGTTTGAGAAGCAGTCATCGCGTTCTATTTCCTTGGCCTCAGGGTTTCGTATTAGCGCCGGGCTTCAACCAGGACATGCGCGCGCGCAGCTCCTTGCCGGTCTTTTCAATCGGGTGCTCGAGATCAGCGCGCAGCATCTGGTTGTAGCGGACCTTGCCGGCCTGGTTTTCAACGATCCAGTCATGGGCGAAGGAGCCGTTCTGAATGTCTTTCAGCACTTCCTTCATGCGCTGTTTGGTTTCGGCGTTGATCACGCGCGGACCGGAAACGAAGTCGCCATATTTCGCCGTCTCGGAAATGAAGTCGTGCATGCGTGTGATGCCGCCTTCATAGAAGAGATCGACGATCAGCTTCAGTTCATGGAGACACTCGTAATAAGCGATCTCCGGCTGGTAACCGGCTTCCACCAGCGTTTCAAAGCCGGCGATGACCAGCTCCGAGGCGCCGCCGCAAAGCACCGCCTGCTCGCCGAAGAGATCGGTTTCGGTTTCTTCGCGGAAAGTCGTCTCGATGACCCCGGCCGACGCGCCGCCGATGAGGCTGGCGTAAGCGAGCGCCTTGTCTTTGGCTTGTCCCGTCGCATCCTGATGGATGGCGAAGAGGCTCGGCACGCCGCGGCCGCGCTCATATTCGGACCGCACGAGACCGCCCGGGCCTTTCGGCGCCACCATGATGACGTCCACATTCGCCGGCGGCACAACCCGCCCGTAAAGCACCGTGAAGCCGTGCGCGAAGAGGAGCGCGTCGCCGTCTTTCAGGTTCGGCGCGATCTGTTCATTGAAAATCTGCTCATGGGTCATGTCCGGCGTCAGAACGGCGATCAGCTTCGCCTGTTTCGTCGCATCGGCGACATTGGCGACTTCAAGCCCGTCTTCTTCCGCGCGCTTCGCGCCCGGCCCGCCAGGACGCACGCCGACAATGACTTTGCAGCCTGAATCACGCAGGTTCAGCGCATGGGCGCGGCCCTGGCTGCCATAACCGATGACGGCGACAACATCGTTCTTCACAATCGCCGGGTTCGCATCGTCTTCCGTATAGACTTTCATCTTTTAAAATCCCTCTAGTCTTACTCGTTGGATGTTTGAATCGTAACGGCGCCTTTCGACGCCGAGGAAACCAGTTTCGCATATTTGTCGAAGACGCCGCCCATGCGGTTCGGCGCTTTGGGTTTGAAGGCGGCGCGGCGCGCCTCCCAATCGATGTCGGCGTCGATGCGGCGCGCCTCAGCGTCGATGCGAATTTTGTCGCCGTCCCTGAGGAGGCCGATAGGACCGCCTGCGGCGGCTTCGGGCGCGACGTGGCCGATGACGAAACCGTGCGACGCTCCGGAAAAGCGCCCGTCGGTGATGAGCGCCACCTTGCCCGCAAGGCCCTGGCCCGCAACCGCGGCGGTCGTCGCCAGCATTTCGCGCATGCCGGGCCCGCCTTTCGGCCCTTCGTAGCGGATGACGACGACATCGCCTTCCTTGATCTGGCGGTCGTTGACCGCCTTGAAGGCGGCTTCTTCGCCCTCAAAGACGCGCGCGGTTCCTTCAAAAGCGCCGTCGGCATAACCGGCGGTTTTCAGAACCGCGCCTTCAGGCGCGAGATCGCCGTAAAGAATCCGGAGGCCGCCCGTTTCTTTGAACGGGTCGGCCACAGCGTGCACGACCTTTTGGCCGGGCGTTTCCTCCGCTGTTTTAAATTCGTCGAAGAGCGACTTGCCGGAGACCGTCGGCGCATCGGCGATCTTGCCGCCTTCCATCAGTTTCTGACCGAAGAGGCGCACGCCGCCCGCCGCGTAGAGATCTTTCGCCAGATACTGCCCGCCCGGTTTCAGGTTGGAGATCACCGGCGTCGTGCGCGAAAGCTCGTCAAAGAGATCGATGGAGAACGGAACGCCCGCCTCCGCTGCGATCGCAGCGAGGTGCAAGACAGCATTTGTTGACCCCCCCGAAGCGACCACCGAGACCGCCGCGTTGCGCAAGCTGGTTTCCGAAATGAACTGACGCGCGGTCTTGCCTTGCTTGACCAGCTCAGCGGCGAGCTTGCCGCAGCGAACGCCCTCGGCCGCCTTTTCCTCCGCAATCGCCGGCGGATCGCCCGCGCCGACAGGGGCGAGCCCCAGAAACGCCAGCGCCATGGCCATGGTGTTCGCGGTAAACTGACCGCCGCAGGCGCCGGCGCCCGGACAGGCCTTGCGTTCGATCTGATCGAGTTCTTCGTCGGAATAATCGCCCTTGGCGTGGGCGCCGACCGCTTCGAAAACATCCTGAATGGAGAGGTCTTTTTCCTCGCCGCGGAATTTGCAATGCCCCGGCATGATCGTGCCGCCATAGAAAATGACGCCGGGAATATCCATGCGCGCCAGCGCCATCGCGGCCGCCGGCAGGGTCTTGTCGCAGCCGACGAGAATGACGGCCGCGTCAAGCGAATGTCCGCGTACGGCCAATTCGATGGAGTCGGCGATCACTTCGCGGGAGATCAGCGACGCGCGCATCCCCTCGCCGCCCATGGTGATGCCGTCGGAGACGACAATGGTGTTGAAATCGACCGGCGTCGCGCCGCCGGCGCGAATGCCTTCGCGAACGGGCGCGGCCAATTGGTCGAGATGCATGTTGCAGGGCGTCACCGTGGACCAGGTGTTCACCACCGCGATGATCGGCCCTGCGAGTTCCTCATCGCCCAGCCCTGTCGCGCGCAGCATCGCCCGGGCCGGCGCTTTTGCTGGCCCCTTGGTGATTGCATCTGATCTCTTCGTCGTCATCTCGTCCGTTCATTCTTTCTGAACGGACCGCCCGGGCATGAAAAAACCCGCTTCCTTTCGGGAGCGGGCTGTCCGGAGGTCCGTCGTGCTAAATTAGCGCGCGGGCTCCATGGCCGCTCCCCGAATGGGGCTAATAAGGAGTACGAGTACGAGCAGCAGAGACGATACAGCCATAAGCATAGGGTCCGCGACTAACGCGCCCTCTCCCTTCAAGCCGATATCCGCCAAAGCCCGCATTTCACTACTCTTTCGCGCCGTTTTTTGCAGCGCAGAACCCGATTACATCCGGGCCTGTTAACAAACAAGGAAAAAATGCCCGAATGCGTCATTTTTTTCGATGAGGGCGCTCACCGTGCGCGCTGCTTTGGCAGATTCTGCTCATGATGGAATCGGATCGGCTGGAGGCGAAGATTATGGGCGAACCTGCCCGGTCCCGCGCACCACATTCTTGTAAGTCGTCAATTCCTCAACGCCGGCGGGTCCCCGCGCATGGAGGCGGCCCGTGGCGATGCCGATTTCGGCGCCGAGGCCGAACTCGCCCCCATCGGCGAACTGCGTCGAAGCGTTATGCATGACGATGGCGCTGTCGACTTCGTTGAGGAACCGCTTCGCCGTTTCCTCATTTTCGGTGACGATGGATTCCGTGTGGGACGACGAATATTGGGCGATGTGTTCAATGGCCCCAACGACGCCGTCAACGATGGCGACGGAGAGGATCGGCGCCAGATATTCGGTATGGAAATCTTCTTCGCTCGCGGGCGCCACATCTGGATCGATTTTCCGCAACGCCTCATCGCCGCGCAATTCGCAGCCTTTTTTCCGTAGCGCACTGGCGATTTTCGGCCAAATGTTTTCCGCAACCGCCTTGTCGATCAGCAACGTCTCCGCCGCCCCGCAGACGCCGGTGCGCCGCATCTTTGAATTGACGACGATCTCCACTGCTTTCTTCGGGTCCGCGTCGCGGTCCACATAGACATGGCAGACGCCGTCGAGATGGGAGAGCACGGGGACGCGCGCCTCTTCCTGCACGCGTGCGACTAGGGACTTTCCGCCGCGGGGAATGACAAGATCGATGCGCCCGCCGAGTCCCGACAACAACGCGCCCACCGCCGCCCGGTCCGGCGTCTCCACGAATTGCGCCGCGCCTTCGGGAAGACCCGCAACGCCCAGCGCATCATGGAAGCAATCGAACAGCGCCTTCGAGGTTTTGATGCATTCCGACCCGCCGCGCAGGATGACGGCGTTGCCGGCTTTCACCGCAATCGCCGCCGCATCGACAGTTACATTGGGCCGGCTTTCATAGATGACCGCGATGACGCCGATGGGCGTTCGGACGCGTTCGATTTCCAGTCCGTTGGGCCGCGACCATTTCGCGATAGATTTGCCCACGGGATCGGGAAGCGCGGCGATGTCTTCAAGCGCTTTGACGACGCTTTCCATACGTTCAGAATCAAGCGCCATGCGGTCAATGAAGGCTGCGTCCTGCCCCTTGGCTTTGGCGGCGGAAAGGTCGGCGGCGTTGATCTCGAGAATCTCGCCGGCGCGTTCGCGGACCAGCGCCGCGGCCTTGGTCAGCGCCGCGTTCTTCCGTTCCGTAGAAGCCGACGCCATGGCGCGGGCGGCCTCGCGCGCCTTTGCCGCGAGCCCATCCATATAGGCGGCAACATCGCCAGTCATCGCTCGCTCCTTAAAATGAGGTCGTCTTTCTCCACCAGCGCCGGGCGGCGGCGATAACCGAGCAGCGTTTCGATCCGCTCGGATTTGGCGCCCGCGACCTTGCGCGCGTCGCCTGCATCGTAAGTCGAAAGCCCCTGCCCGATCACCTGCCCGTCAGCAGTCACGATCTCCACGGCGTCGCCGCGCGAAAACGCGCCGGTGATTTCCTTGACGCCCGCAGGCAAAAGGCTCGCGCCCGATTGCAGCGCCTTCGCCGCGCCGTCGTCAATGACGATGCGGCCGGAAGGCTTCAAGCGTCCGGCGATCCATTGCCGTCTTGCCCCTTCATGGCTGATGGACGCGCGGAACAGCGTCGCCGCGCCGCCGTCGAGCATGGCTTTCAACGGATGATCGACGAGCCCCGGCGCGATGATCGTATCGCAGCCGGCGCCGCCCGCGATTTTCGCCGCAGCCACTTTCGACGCCATGCCGCCGGAGCCGACGCCCGCATCCCTATTGACGCCGCCCGCCATCGCTTCGACTTCAGGCGTGATCGCCTCCACCACGTCGACATGCTCTGCTGACGGATTTTTGCGTGGATCGGCCGTGTAAAGACCGTCAATGTCGGACAAAATAATGAGAAGATCGCTTTCTACGAGCTGCGCCGCATGGGCTGCGAGGCGGTCATTGTCGCCATAGCGGATTTCGCTGGTCGCGATCGTGTCGTTCTCGTTGACCAGCGGCAGCGCGCCAAGATCGAGCAGCGTACGGAAGGTTGCGCGCGCATTCAAATAGCGGCGGCGGCTTTCCGTATCGTCGAGGGTCAGCAGGATCTGCGCAATCGCTATGTCATGAGGCGTGAATGCGGATTGCCACGCCTGCGCCAGCGCGGCCTGCCCCGCTGCAGACGCCGCCTGTTTTTCATCAAGCCGCAAGGCGCTGGATAGGCCGAGCCTCTGCCGTCCCAGCGCAATCGCGCCCGAGGTGACAACCACCACTTCGCATCCGCTTTCTCGCAAATCCGCAATGTCTTCCGCGAGCGACGCGAGCCACGCCTCACGAACGGCGCCGCCGCCTTCTTCCGCGGTCGCGCACAAAATCGCCGAGCCCACCTTGATCACAAGGCGTTTTGCGGCGCGCGTAGCATCCGACGCGGCGCTCCGCGCCGCGTTTTGATGTTCATCCGAAGACATGGATCGCTTCTAGCTGAAGGTCTTTACGCGGCGCAAAGTATTTTCACCGGCGTCCGGCGGCGTCTGCGCGATCTTTTCAAGCTCGGCGAATATGCTGGCGACGGTGGGCGTGCGTCCGGCGCCCTTGCCCTGACAGGTGAACTCCGCCCCGCCGATATTGACGACGCGCAGCGCATTGCCCTCGCCTTCCACAGTAGCGAAGAGCGGATCGTCATCGACGCGTTCGAACCGCACCCGTGCGGAAATCCCGCCGTCCGGCGCGCGTTTCACCACCGACATCTGACGCCACACGCCGCCTATCTTCAAAAACTCGGAGGCGCGCTCCGCTGTCAGCGGCTCAACGCGGATGGCGTTCTGATCGATCTCCTTGCCGAAGGCTTCATAGGTGAGGATCGAAATCTTGGCGCGCGCATCCTCGCCGGAAAGATCAGCCGTCGGATCCGGTTCGGCAAAGCCCGCTTCCTGCGCCGCCTTCACCGCATCTTCGAATGAGGCGCCTTCCTTCAGTGCAGAGAGGATGAAATTGACCGTGCCGTTGAGGATCGCCGAAATCTGGCGCGTCTCGCCCTCCTTGCGGGCGCGGCGCATCGTTTCGACCATAGGCGCGCCGCCGCCGACAGACGGCGAATAGGCGAAGATGACTTTGTTACGGTTTGCGAGATCGTGCAGTTCCGCAAGATGGCCCGCAATCGCCTGCTTGTTCGCCGTCACGATGTGGACGCCGCGGGCGAGCGCCGCTTCAATGAGTCGCCTTCCCGCTTCGCCGGTGGGAAGCGCGTCCACAACGACATCCGGCTGCTCCACAAGGAAAACATCCGGGTCCGAATAGGTGCGCAGCGATTTCAGCCGTTCGTCGCGAGGTTTCGACGGATCGCGCACCAGCGCGGCGCAGAGCGCATAGGGTTCCGACGGCTCCGCAAGGCGCAGCGCCGCGCCTTCGCCGATCACGCCGAGTCCCGCGACCGCAACTCTCAACCGTCTCGCCACAGCGGCGCCTTCGCTGTCTCCAGCGCTAACCTTATCTTTCACATCTACGCACATTTGCTTGCCGCCCCACTCGACAGATACGCCACTTTGCCGGCGCCAGCATCGCTCGCACGGTCCAGCGCCTCAACTATATCTCGCACAAGATCGTCGCCATGCTCAAGCCCGATGGAAAACCGGACAAGGCGGTCGGAAATTCCGGCGATTTCCCGCGCTTCCGGCGTCATCGCCGCATGGGTCATGGTCGCCGGCGTGCAAACAAGGCTTTCAAACCCGCCAAGCGACTCCGCAATCGTAAAGAACTTCAGGTTGCGCAACAGCTCGATCACATCGACGCCTTCGGCGAATTCCACGGAGAACATGGAGCCGAAACCTTTTTGCTGCGATTTCGCAATTTCATGGCCCGGATGGTTAACAAGACCGGGATAGTAGACATTGGCGACGCGATCGTCCGCAGCAAGCCGCGAGACCACGCCGCCAGCCGTCGCCTGCTGCCGCTCGACGCGAGGGAATAGCGTTCTAAGGCCGCGCAGGGTCAGGAAACTGTCGAAAGGCGCCCCGGTGACGCCGGTGCAATTCGCCCACCAGGCAAGCTCGTCGCCGAGCGCCTTGTCTTTGGCGAGCACTGCGCCGCCGACCACATCGGAATGGCCGTTGATGAATTTCGTCGTGGAGTGAACGACGATGTCGCAACCGAGATCGAGCGGACGCTGCAGCGCCGGCGACAGGAAAGTGTTATCCGCGACGACAATGGCGCCGCATTCCTTCGCATGGGCGACCACCGCCCGAATGTCGGTAATTCGCAGGAGTGGATTCGACGGTGTTTCCACCAGCACCAGCTTCGGCTTGCGCGCGAAGGCTTTCGCCAGTTCTTCCGGATCCGTCTGGTTCGCATAGGCGAGCTCGAACTGGCCGCGCTTTGCGCGCGCGGTCAAAAGACGGTGGGTGCCGCCGTAACAGTCATGGGGCGCCAGCACGACCTCGCCCGGATCGACGAGATTAAGCACGAGGTCAAGCGCCGCCATGCCGGAAGAAACAACGACGCCGCGCGCCGCGCCTTCAAGTCCTGCGAGCGCCTCTTCAAGCTGCGTGCGCGTCGGATTGCCGGAGCGCGCATAATCATATTGTGGCTTTTCAAGCGGATCGTTCCAGCCGTAATTGGCGGAAAGATGCAGCGGCGGCGACACCGAGTTGAACGCCGGATCCGTCGCGACGCCGGCCGTAGAGATCAGCGTTTCAGGATGCAGGGCGCGAGGGCGCTGGGCGTCGCTCATGATTTTTTCTCCTCGAAGAATTTTTTTATGTGGGGGCCGATGAGATCGGCGTTTTTCAGAAAGGCGTCATGTCCGTAGAGAGACGGTATTTCGACAAAGCTCGATATGCGCAGGCCGTCCGCAAGACGTTTGAGGTCACAGAGCGGCGTCAGGCGGTCGCTCGACGGCGCAATGATAAGGCTGTCGGTTTCAATCTTCGCGGGATCGACGCGGTGACGGTCGATGGAATCGGAGAGCGTCACATAACGCTGGGGCTCGAGATGATACGCATCGCCGCGGGAAATGAGATAATCGCAGATGTCGTATGGCGTTCCAGCTTTCTCGCCGGGCGCGCTCTCGAAGCGCTCAGCGAATTCCTCCGGCGTTCTGTAGGTCACCATGGCGATCTGGCGCGCCAGCGACACGCCGGCCTTGGCGTCGCCGTGCTTTGCGGCGAACTCGATGACGCGGCGCTGCACGCCTCTGAGCGCCGTCGCCGACGGATGGGCTCGATCCGGCGCGGAAATGGCGCAGAGCTTTTCGATGCGGTCCGGATAGGTTTCCGCGAAGGCAAGCCCGATCATGCCGCCGTAAGAGGCGCCGACGAAGCCGTAAAGTTTTTCAATGTCGAGCACGTCGAGCGCGTCGGCGAGCGCGCGGGCGTGGTCGTGGGTGGTGATGGTGCGCGCCGTTTCGCCGGGATTGGGCAGAAAATCGAACCCGATGACGCAGAAACGGTCGAGGTCGATAAAGCCGCCGGGCGCGATGACGTCGCGCCACCAGCCGTCGCTGTCCTTGCAAGGCGCAACGGCGCGGCCGGCGGAAATGCCGCCCGCCGCAACAATGGCCGGATTTTCAAGCTCGCCGTAAACCCGAACCTTGAGTTCGGGACGGCTCAACGTCTCGCCACTGTCGAGAATGAAATCCGAAGGCAGAAATACGCTCACATCGCAAAAGGGCTGCGACTTTTGCGTTGCCTCAAAGCGTTCTTTTTGTGCTGCGGTCATTGCCGGCCTCTTAGCGTTCCACGTCAACTCGTCAGGAAATTCGCTAGAGACCTAAATCGGACTTTTTTCGCGCAGTGCGCCTTACTCGTCCGACCCATCTCTCGGGAGAAATCTCCCGCAGGAATTGGCACCTTTCCCAAAGTCCGGTCAGAACTTCTCGGCGGTTGCCCCAGCGTCAAAGGGCCTATCCCTCGGCTGGTCTTGATGAGTTGTTTGGTGGGATACTTCGCAGCCGCGAAGCCGTCAACAGGATATTTCAAGGAAAAGGCAAAAATGACCCAATCTGCCAAATGATTGGCACATTAGCCTATTTCTACTGCTACCGCCCTTATCACCGCTCCGGGACCTCCCAATCAGCAGGCGGAACATCGCGCCGCTGCAGGCGGATCGCAAGGCCCAACGAGACGCCGACCCCGATCGCAATGGTCAGGTCCGCCACCACTGTCAGGACCAGCGTGAGGATCAGCAACGCCCGGTCCGAAAGTCGCCCTTCGAGGAAGTAGCTCCGCCATTTATGCGGCTCGCTCATATTCCACGCAGTGATCATCAAAAGCCCAGCGAGCGCCGGCATGGCGAGATAACCGGCGAGCGGCGCGGCGGCGATCATGACGATCAAAATCGTCAGCGCATGGACGAGCCCCGCGACCGGGGTCTTGCCCCCTGCCCTGACATTGGTCGCGGTGCGCGCAATGGCGCCGGTCGCCGGCAATCCGCCAAAGAGGGCAGAACCAATATTCGCCGCGCCCTGAGCCAGAACCTCCGCATTCGGACGATGCTTGCCGCCGCTCATGCGGTCGGCGACCATAGCGGAAAGCAATGACTCAACGCCCGCGAGAAACGCGATGACAAATGCGGACGGCAAAAGCTCCTGCACCCGTGCGAGCGTAAACGCCGGGAGCTGCGGCGCCGGCAGATGGTTCGGCAGCGCGCCGAACCGCGAGCCGATCGTATCCACGGGCAAAGCGAAGATCAGCGCTGCGGCGGAGGTCAGCCCGACCGCCACAATAAGCCCCGGCCATTTCGGCGCGAGCCGGCGCAGTCCCACAATCAAGCCGATTGTGATGACGCCCAGAAGGAAGGCGGACAGGTTAAAACTCTCCCGCGCGTCCCAGAGGGCCGGGATTTTTTCCAGGAAATGGGCAGGAACGGCCTCCATGGAAAGACCGAAAAGATCCTTCAACTGGCTCGCGGCGATCACCACCGCAATGCCGATGGTGAAGCCGTTGACCACCGCTTCGGGTACGAAGCTGATAAGTTTGCCTGCTTTGAAAAGACCGGCGATGACAAGAATGACGCCGGCCATCAAGGTCGCGAGCACCAGTCCGTCATAGCCGTGATCGGCGATGACGCTGTAAACGACAACGATGAAAGCGCCCGTCGGCCCGCCGATCTGCACCCGGCTGCCGCCAAGCGCGGAAATGAGAAACCCGCCGATAATCGCTGTCACCAGTCCGGTTGCCGGGTCGGCGCCCGAGGCAATGGCGATGGCCAGGCTCAGGGGGATTGCAACCATGGCGACGGTGACGCCAGCGACGAGGTCTGCTGCGAACAGCCCGGGCGTATAAGTTTTCATGGTCATCAGAATTTTAGGAATCATGGCCGCCCTTGCGCCCCGCTATCCTACAAGGCTGAAGGGCGAACCATGATTGATTTTGCGGCGCTCCGCCAGCGTCATCCTGACGAGGATATGCGGGCCGTCGATGAAATCCTGCGGCGTGCGGCCGTTGAATTCCTTGAACTCACGGATGAAATGCGCCTGATCGTAATAGCCGGTGCGGGCGATCTCCCGCCAGTCCGTGAGGTCGTCCCAAGCGAGACGGTTCGCCGCATGAAGCGCGCGAAACTTGCGGTGAAGCTTCTTCGGGCTTGCGCCGAAATAGGCCTTGCACAAACGGTCGACCTGACGGTGCGAGAGATCGACATTGTTCAGAAGATGTTCGATTTCATTCGGTTCCGGATCGACGATCCACTTCGTCACCTGTTCGATGAAATCCTCGCGGATGCGCCAACGGTCAGAAACGAGCGACATGAAGAATTTATCCGCCGCCGCCACTGCTTCCTTCTGGCCGCTCGCACCGAACACGGCGTCCATTAGCGCCCTGGAGGTTGCGGGTATATTATCTGCAAGCGGAAGAATGCGGTCAGCCGCCTCTTCGGCGCTGTAGCCGAAGAGCTTGCACCAGCCAAGCGGGGTGATCGCAGCCCCAAAAACGCTGGCGCCGGCGGTAAAGTGAATATTGCTCCAGCGCTGGGTCGAACCGCATAGAATGGCGCTGGGGCGTGAAAAGGGCACCATCTCGCCCATGAGATCGCTGGAAACGGCGCCGTTCAGTACGAACCGCACATTGGCGATCTCGGCGCGCATGATGTCGGCGATTTCGAAGGGGAGCGATACGAAGTAATAGCTGCTGACAAGTTTCTGCAAGGGGGCGCAAGGCTCGTAATACGCAAACTCCACAAACCCTCCCGCTAATTGCCCTGGAACACCTTTCTCAAATTCCGCGCCGCCTGCCGGATGCGCTGCTGATTTTCAACGAGACCGATGCGCACAAATCCTTCGCCATATTCGCCAAAACCAAGCCCCGGGGCAACGGCGACGTCTGCGCGCTCCATCAGCATCTTGGCGAATTCCACCGAGCCCATGCTCCGGTATTTCTCCGGAATTTCGGCCCATGCAAACATAGACGCTTCAGGGGACGGAATGTTCCATCCGGCCGCCGAGAAAGAATCGACCAGCACATCCCGGCGGCGTTTATAGGTCGCCCGGATTTCCTCGACGCATTCCCACGGCCCGTCGAGGGCGGCGACGGCCGCCACCTGGATCGGCGTAAAGGCGCCGTAATCGAGATAGGATTTGACCCGCGCCAGCGCATTGATGAGGCGTTCATTGCCGACCGCCATGCCGACGCGCCAGCCGGCCATGGCGAACGTCTTCGACAGGGAGTTGATTTCGACGGCGATGTCTTTCGCGCCCTCGACTTCGAGGATCGAGGGCGGCGCCTCGTCGCCAAAATAGATTTCGCCATAAGCGAGGTCAGAAAGAATATAGATGTCGTGCTTTTTCGCGAGCGCGACCGCATCCTTGTAAAAGTCGAGACCGACCGTCTGCGCCGTGGGGTTCGAAGGATAATTGAGCACCATCGCCCGCGGCTTCATATGGGCACGGCCGATGGCCTCCGAGAGACCGGACAGATATTTCTCCGGCGAAGGCGACGGCACAGCGATGATGACGCCGCCCGCAATGATGAAGCCGAAAGCGTGAATGGGATAGGCGGGGTCGGGCGCCAGAACAACATCACCCGGTCCGGTGATCGCCTGGGCGAGGTTCGCAAAGCCTTCCTTGGAGCCGATGGTGGCGACGATTTCGGTCTCGGGTTTCAGCTTCACGTTAAAGCGGCGCTCGTAATAGCGGGCCATGGCGCGTCTAAGTCCAATGATGCCGCGCGAGGCCGAATAACGATGCGCCCGCGGATTGCGCGCCGTCTCGCACAGCTTGTCGACGATGTGCTGCGGCGTCGGCATGTCGGGATTGCCCATGCCGAGATCGATAATGTCGCGCTTTTCGGCGCGCAGCTTCGCCTTCAGCTTGTTTACCTCCTCAAAGACATAGGGAGGGAGCTGTTTGATGCGGTGGAACTCTTCCTGACTGCTCATGCGATGCTTGTATCAGTGATTGTTGTTGCTTTTATGGCCGCCGGCTTGTCCGGCGAGACAAGCCGCTTTTTCTGTCAGATCCTCACGCTGATTTGGCCGCCTCGGCAATCGCCTTTTCGCGCGCAAGGATCTCCCGCGGCTCGATGACCCAGAATTTCGAGCGGGCGTTCGACCAATCATCGAGGATGGCCCGCGCCTTGGGAGATTTCGTCTCGCGCCAGTGGCGCTCGATAAGGGCGAGGCATTCATTGTGATCGTCGCCGTCGCGGAAGGCGCGCAACTCCACGCTTTCCGGGTTCACGGAAGATTCAAAATCGCCGGTTTCGTCGAACACATACGCGCGCCCCCCGGTCATGCCCGCGGCGAAGTTGGCCCCAACCGTGCCGAGGATCACCGCGACACCGCCGGTCATATATTCGCAGCCATTGGCGGAGCAGCCCTCGATCACTGTGACGGCGCCCGAGTTCCGGACCGCAAAGCGCCCGCCGGCCCGTCCCGCCGCAAAGAGGGCGCCGGAAGTTGCGCCGTAAAGACAGGTGTTGCCGATGATGGCGTCATTGGCGGTCGAATTCGCGTCAGCCGGGCGCACCACCAGCGTCGCGCCGGAAAGCCCCTTGCCCACATAGTCGTTGGCGTCGCCATCGACGATCACTTTCAGGCCGAAAGCGGAAAAGGCGCCGAGCGACTGGCCCGCCGAGCCTTTGAGGCGCAGCGTGACATGGTCCTCGGTCAGATCCTCCGCCTTGTAATTGCGAACGATGAAGGACGACGTGCGCGCGCCGATGGCGCGGTCGGTGTTCTTCACCGGATAGGAAAGCTGGACTTTCTCGCGGCGCTCGAAGAACGGCGCGAGGTCGGGCGCGATGCGCTGGTCGAGCGTGTCGCCCACTTCCTTGCGGCCCGTGCGCGACGAACGCCGCGGCCGTTCGCCTGCATCGACCAGGGTCAGGATGGGGTTCAAATCGAGATCGTCGAGATGCGACGCGCCGCGCGAGACCTGATGTAGAAGATCGGCCCGGCCGATAATTTCCTCCAAAGACGTCGCGCCAAGCGACGCCAATATCTGCCGGGTTTCCTCGGCGATGAAGGTCATGAGGTGAACCACATGTTCCGGCAGCCCCGGGAAACGCTTGCGAAGATCTTCATCCTGGGTGCAGACGCCCACGGGACAGGTGTTCGAATGACACTGGCGCACCATAAGGCAGCCGAGCGCCAGCAGCGACACCGTGCCGATGCCGTATTCTTCGGCGCCGAGCATCGCCGCGATGACGACGTCTCGGCCCGTGCGAATGCCGCCATCGGTGCGCAAGGTGACGCCGTCGCGAAGATTGTTCAGCGTAAGAACCTGATGCGCCTCCGCGAGACCGAGCTCCCACGGCGCGCCGGCGAATTTGATCGAGGTTTGCGGGCTGGCGCCCGTGCCGCCGACATTCCCGGAGATCAGGATGACGTCGGCTTTGGCTTTGGCGACGCCCGCCGCAATGGCGCCGATGCCCGACGCGGAGACGAGCTTCACGCAGACCCGCGCATCGGGATTGATCTGTTTCAGATCGTAGATGAGCTGCGCCAGATCCTCGATGGAATAGATGTCGTGGTGCGGCGGCGGCGAGATCAGCATCACGCCGGGGGTCGAGTGACGCATCCGGGCGATGAACTCGGTCACCTTGAAGCCGGGAAGCTGACCGCCCTCGCCGGGCTTTGCGCCTTGCGCAACTTTGATCTCCAACTCGCGGGCCTGATTGAGATATTCCGCCGTCACCCCGAAACGGCCTGAAGCGACCTGCTTGACCGCAGAATTGGCGTTGTCGCCATTGGGAAGCGGCTTATAGCGCTCGGGCACCTCGCCGCCCTCGCCTGACACCGACTTCGCGCCGATGCGGTTCATGGCGATATTGAGCGCGCCATGGGCCTCCGGCGACAGCGCGCCCAGCGACATGCCGGGCGTCACAAAACGCCGGCGGATGTCATTCGCCGTCTCCACCTTGTCGACGCCGATCGGATCGGCCATGGGGCGCACGCGCAACAGGTCGCGAATTTGCGAGGGCGGCTGGTCGGCCAGCGCCTCCGAATAGCGCGCATAGGCTGTCGGGTCGTCGTTCCTCACCGCCTGTTGCAGATCGTGCACCAGTTCGGCTTCGAGAATGTGGTGCTCGCCGCGGCGGCGGTGACGGTAGAAGCCGCCCACGGGCAGGCGCGGCGCCGCCCTGCCCCAGGCTTCGTCGTGCAATTGCGCCGACATTTTCTCAAGGCCGGCGAGACCGATGCCGGAAATACGGCTGGTCATGCCGGGGAAGAATTCCTGCACCAGCGTGCGCGAGAGACCCAGCGCCTCAAAATTGCAGCCGCCGCGATAGGCGGAGATGACCGAAATCCCCATCTTGGAAATGATCTTGAGAAGCCCGGCTTCGAGTGCCTTCTTGTAGTTATAGGCGCAGCGTCCGAGCGCGAGGTTCGGGAAGCGTCCCTGCGCATGAGCCTGCGCAATGGAATCGCAGGCGAGATAGGGGTTCACCGCCGTCGCGCCGACGCCGACCAGGACGGCGCAATAATGCGCATCGACGCACTCCGCCGAGCGCACAATGATGGAGCAATAAGTCCTGACGCCTGCTTTCGTGAGATGCGCATGAACGCCGCCCGCCGCGAGGATCATAGGGATGGCGATGCGCCCCGGCCCCTGATGCTCGTCGGTCAGAACGACGCTGCCCGCGCCGTCGCGCACGGCGGCTTCTGCCTCGGCGCGGATGCGGTTGAGCGCGCTTTGCAGCGCCTCGCCATTATTGCGGACATTCCCCACGGCGTAGGTGCAGTCGATCTCGACGATCTTCGCATCGAGATAATCCCACAGCCGCGCATACATGCCATTGGTCAGGATCGGGCTTTCGAGCACGAACACGTCGGTCTGGGTCTTGTCGGTGACGAGAATGTTGCCGAGATTCTTGAACCGGGTCTTCAAACTCATCACGCCGTCTTCGCGCAACGGGTCGATGGGCGGGTTCGTCACCTGGCTGAAATTCTGGCGGAAGAAATGTGAGAGCGGCCGGTATTTCTCTGACAATACGGCAATCGGCGTGTCGTCGCCCATGGAGCCGACGGCCTCCTTGCCCTCCTCCACCATGGGACGAAGGATCAGCTCCAGCGCTTCGAGGTCGTAGCCGGCTGCGCCCTGACGGCGGAGCAGTTCCTCGCCTTCGAAAATCCGTTCTTCCGGACCGGGGCCGATTTTCGGCTCCAGCTCGACAATGTTCTCAAGCCACTCTGTGTACGGATGTTTGTCCGCCAGAAGGTCGAGGATCTCGTCGGAATTATAGAATTTCGCATTGTCCATATCGACGGCGATCATCCGGCCCGGCTCGATGGCGCCGCGTTTTTTCACCACCCGCCCTTCGAGCGGACACATGCCGGTCTCCGAGCCCACGGCCAGAATGCCGTCCTCGGTGATGGCGTAACGAAGCGGGCGCAGGCCGTTGCGGTCGAGGCCGGCGACCGCCCATTGACCGTCATAGGCGGCGATGGCGGCGGGACCGTCCCACGGCTCCATCACGGCGTTGCAATATTCGTAAAGCGCGCGCCATTTCGGCGGCATCACGGAAAGGCGTTTCGACCAAGCCTCGGGAATGAGCAGCGTCTTGGCCATGGGCGCCGTGCGCCCCGCGCGCACAAGCAATTCGAACACTTGATCGAGCGTGCCGGAGTCCGATGAGCCCGGCTGGATCACCGGCTTGATGTCGTCGCCGTCGCTGCCGAAGACTTCCGCCGCCATGGGAATTTCATGGCTCTTCATCCAGTTGACGTTGCCTTTGAGCGTATTGATCTCGCCATTATGAGCGAGCATGCGGAAAGGCTGCGCGAGACGCCACTCGGGAAAGGTGTTGGTGGAGTAGCGTTGGTGGAAGATGGCGACGCGGGAAATGAACCGCTCGTCCTGAAGATCGGGATAGAAATTGTCGATCTCCTGCGCGAGGAACATGCCCTTATAGACGATGTCCTGCGAGGACAGCGAGCAGACATAAAGCTCATGCAGCCCGTCGAGACGCGCGCGTTTTTCGATGCGCCGGCGCACCACATAAAGAATGCGGTCAAGCTCCTCCTGGCTGCGGCCTTTCGGATCGCAGAAGAGAACCTGTTCGATATCGGGGCGGGTTGCATTGGCTTTGGCGCCGAGCACCCGCGCCTGAACGGGCACCTGGCGCCAGCCATAGATGTAAAAGCCGCGATGGAGAATTTCAGACTCGACGATCGCCCGGGCCGCATCCTGCGCGCCAAGATTGGTGCGCGGCAGGAACAGCATCCCGACGCAGATGTCCTTACCGTCCGCCTTGTGGCCGGTGCGCTCAACATAAGACCGGAACAACTCCTGCGGCACGTTGATGCGGATGCCGGCGCCGTCGCCGGTCTTGCCGTCAGCGTCGACGGCGCCGCGATGCCAGACGGCTTTCAGCGCCGCGATGGCCATCTCGACGATCTCCCGGCGCGGCTTGGCGTCAAGCGCGGCGACAAGGCCGACGCCGCAAGCGTCACGCTCCGAGGACGGATCATAGGCGCCCGCCTCGGTGAGGCGGGCGCGGCGGCGCAGATAGGTCGATACGCAGTCAGTCATCGGTCTGGTCTTCTATTTTGTTTTGCTTGTCGGAGGCGGTCGGCGGTCTATTCGGCGGCGATGGGCGTTTCCGCCGTCGCCTTGAGCCGCGTGGCGATCGCCGCCGCGGCTTTCCGCCCGTCTACAATCGCCCATACCACGAGCGATGCGCCGCGCACGATGTCGCCCGCAGCATAAACGCCCGGAATGCTGGTTTCCAGCGTTTCCGGATCGGCGCGCAGCGTGCCGCGCGCCGTCACTTTCAGTTCAGGCTCTCCGAACATCTCAGGAAGGTCTTCCGGTTCGAAGCCGAGAGCCTTGATGACGAGATCGGCGTCGAGATCGAACTCGCCGCCGTCGATCTCCACTGGCGCGCGGCGCCCGGACGCATCGGGCGCGCCGAGTTCCATGCGCGCCACGCGGATGCCCGCGGCCTTCGCGGCATCGCCCTTCACCGCTTTCGGCGCGGCGAGCCATTCGAAAATGACGCCCTCTTCTTCGGCGTTGGCGGTTTCGCGGGCTGAGCCCGGCATGTTCTTGCGGTCGCGGCGGTAAAGACAGGTGACCGATTTCGCGCCCTGGCGCACGGCAGTGCGGACGCAGTCCATAGCCGTGTCGCCGCCGCCGATGACGACGACATTCTTGCCTTGCGCATTGAGTTCGCCCGACTCGTACTCGGCAACCTTGTCGCCCAGTCCCTGCCGGTTCGAGGCGGTGAGATAATCGAGCGCGGCGACAACGCCGGCATTGCCGGCGCCGGGGCACGCGAGATCACGCGCCTTGTAAACGCCGGTGGCGATCAGCACAGCATCATGCTCGGCGCGCAGTTCGCCCAAGGTCGCATCGCGGCCCACATCGAAATTGCGCACGAACTGAACGCCGCTTTTTTCAAGATGGGTTTCACGCCGCGCGACAACGGACTTGTCGAGTTTGAAATTGGGAATGCCGTAAACGAGGAGCCCGCCGGTGCGGTCATAACGGTCGTAGATTTTCACCTGGAAGCCGTCGCGGCGCAGCTCTTCGGCGGCGGCGAGACCCGCGGGACCCGCCCCGATAATCCCGACGGATTGCGCACGCTCGCGCGGTGGGCGTACCGGCTTCACCCAGCCCTTTTCCCAGGCGGTTTCGGTGATGTACTGCTCCACCGCGCCGATGGTCACTGTTCCGTGTCCGGACTGTTCGATGACGCAGGAGCCTTCGCAGAGCCGGTCCTGCGGACAGATGCGCCCGCAGATTTCCGGCATGTTGTTCGTCGCCGACGAAACCGCGTAAGCCTCTTCCAGACGGCCTTCGGCGACAAGTTTCAGCCAGTCGGGAATGTCGTTGCCGAGCGGGCAATGATCCTGACAGAACGGCACGCCGCATTGGGAGCAACGCGCGGCTTGCGCCTTCGCTTTTTCATCGGCGAATTTGGCGTATATCTCGCCAAAATCCCGGCGACGCTCGCCGGGATTTCGTTTCTTTGGGGTCTCGCGATCGCGCGAGACAAATTTCAACATGCGCTCAGAAATGAGAGCCTCCCTGTCGAAATCAGCCTTTAGAGAATTCTGGATAAGCTTCAAGCCCAAGCTCGGCTTTGTCCAGACCCAGACGCTCATCTTCTTCGCTTGCACGAATGCCCAAGGTGAATTTCAGGGCAAGCCAGCAGATTAAGCTAACGACAAACACGAATACGCCAATCGCAACGATGCCCAGCGCCTGCACGCCGTAATTGGCGTCGCCGTTCGACGCGGGAACGATGATTGTGCCCCAGATGCCGCACAGAAGATGCGCCGGGATCGCGCCAACAACATCGTCGATCTTGAACTTGTCAAGCACCGGCACGGCGAAGGTGACGATGACGCCGCCGACAGCGCCAATCAGAATCGACTGCCAAATCGCCGGGGCCAGCGGCTCCGCCGTAATTGAAACAAGGCCGCCGATGGCGCCATTGAGGACGATAGTGAGGTCGACTTTCTTGTAGAATACCTGGGTCAGGATGATCGCCGTCACCACACCGGCGCAAGCGGCCGTGTTGGTGTTGACAAAAATCTTCGATACCGAGACGGCATCGTCAATCGTGCCGAGCGCAAGCTGCGAGCCGCCATTGAAGCCGAACCAGCCGAGCCAGAGAATGAAGGTGCCGAGCGTCGCCAGCGGCAGGTTGGAGCCCGGGATCGGCGCAACTTTGCCGCCGACATATTTGCCGATGCGCGGCCCGAGAACGATGGCGCCCGCGAGCGCCGCCCAGCCGCCGGTTGAATGCACCAGAGTCGAACCGGCGAAGTCTGAAAAGCCCATAGCGTCAAGCCAGCCCGCGCCCCACTCCCAAGACGCCTGGATCGGGTAGATGAACCCGGTCAGGATCGCCGTGAAGATCAGGAACGGAAACAGCTTGATGCGCTCGGCCAGCGTGCCGGAGACGATTGAGGCCGCCGTCGCCACAAACACCATCTGGAAGAACCAGTCGGAATGCGATGCGTACCCTAAGCCGACAGGATCAGAATCATCAGGCCCCCACGGCACCCAGGATCCAGAGTACGGATTGTCCGGCGCTCCATAAATCAGGTTATAACCGATCAGGTAGACCATTAGTCCGGCCACAGAATAAAGCCCAATGTTTTTAAGGCAGATCGTGGCGGCGTTTTTCGACCGCACCAGCCCGGCCTCGAGCATGCAGAACCCTGCCGCCATGAACATGACGACCATGCCCATGACGAGGAACAAAAGCGTATTGAAGACGAAGACAGACGTGTCGGACGCCGGCGCAGGCGCGGCGGCCGCTTCCGCCGCCTCCTGCGCAAACCCTTGTGACGCGCTAAACGCAATGAGCGCCGCCGTTGCGACGGCAATGGTGTTTTTCTTTATCATGATGTTGTTTTCCCGCTCGAATTAAAGCGCCGCTGCGCCGCTTTCGCCCGTGCGCACACGCACGGCCTCTTCCAGATTAAGGACAAAGATCTTGCCGTCGCCAATGCGATCGGTTTTCGCCGCATCCCGGATGGTTTCCACGACTTTCGGCGCCTGCGCCGCCTCGACGGCGATTTCGAGCTTAACCTTGGGAACGAAGTCCACGCGATATTCAGCGCCGCGATAAACTTCACTGTGGCCTTTCTGGCGGCCAAAGCCTTTGACCTCGGAGACGGTCATGCCTTCGACTCCAATTGAGGTCAGGGCGGTCCTGATCTCTTCGAGTCTGTGCGGCTTCACTACAGCGATTATGTATTTCATCTGTCAGCCCCTTTTGTTTTTGCCCGGCGCTCGAGCGGTCGCGGTCACGCGGACAGCATCGGCGCCGATTCTGCAGCAACGCTAACAATCAGACTCTGGATCCGCAATCCAAATCTGCTGCATGCGCGAAATTTTTTGGTCATAATTAGCATATTATGCTATTTTTATGACCTTTATCTCTTTCTGGCGGATTTTTTCCTGCTTTTTTCGCCGTAGATGCCCATTTTAACAAATTTATTATTGTGCGTCGCAAAATCTCGCGACAAGCTCTGCATGCGAACGATGAGTGCTGCTCCGTACACGTCGTAAGTGATAAGTGCAAGGAAAGCCCCGACCTTCAGACGCCGGGCCCTCCTTGAGACAGAAAACAGCAAGAACAGCGGGGGGCCGCAGCCTGAGGGGGTTGCGCCGCAAAAAAAGCGTAAAGAGGAGATAATCCATGAGATCAGTTTTCAAACTTCCGGCCGCGGCGGCCGCGTTATTCGCAGCGAGCGGACTTTCAAGCGCCGCGCTGGCGCAGGAAGAAGAAGCGGGTCCGATTTCTTTTTCGGCGAACGTGACGTTGACGTCGGACTATCGCTTCCGCGGCATATCCCAGACCGAGGAAGATCTTGCGCTGCAGGGCGGCTTCGACGCCGCTCATGAAAGCGGCTTTTATGTCGGCACATGGGCGTCGAACCTTGCTGGCTGGGGCACTTTCGGCGGGTCAAACCTCGAACTCGACATCTATGGCGGTTATGCAACCGAAGTGAGCAGCGTCGGCCTCGATGTGGGCGTCGTCTGGTATCTTTTCCCGGGCGGCCTTGACCGCACCAGCTATGGCGAGATTTACGGTTCGGTCGCGAAGACGTTCGGCCCGGTGGATCTGACGGTGGGCGCCAATTACGCCTTCAAACAGGACGCGCTCTCGCTGAATGACGTGAAGCAGGACAACATTTACGTCTATGGCGACGCCGGCGTCGCGATCGGCGATTCGCCGGTCTCGCTGAGCGGGCATATCGGTTATACTGACGGCAACCCGGGTACTGGTCCCAACGGCTGGGTCCCCTCTCCGACCGGCACTTATCTCGACTGGTCGATCGGCGCGTCTTACGACCTTCCCTGGGGACCGATCGCGCTTTCCGTAAGCTATGTCGATACCGACATTTCGGAATCCGAAGCCGCCGCCTACCAGATTGTGAACTCCGGATATCGCTACGGGATCGGGGATGCAGCTGCTGTCTTTGCAATCTCGGCGTCGTTCTAGCAAGCGGGAAGGAAGTGCTGGCAAGCGCTCTTGACGCGTGAAAGATTTTTGCCAGAGCTTCAACTTACAGTCACACGACGGCAGGGCATGATTTTATCAGCCCTGAGTTAAGTAAAGCCATGGCGCTCTCCCCGCCATGGCTTTTTTTATCCGGTCGAAAGGGAATGCGAACTTTTCGCGCCGATTTGCGTTATCTACCTTAATCAATTAACTAGAGAGACTATGCCGAAAGCTGATCCCTTCGCCGGTTATGACGCCGGCAAAAACTACTGCGAACTTTTCGGCGAGGCGGACGTTAATCAAGCCGGAGACAAAGCTCCGTCAGGACAAGCCAATACGCTCGCGAAACGGCTGGCCAAATACAATATCCGCACGCTGAACCAGCGCAACAAGGCCGCCGAGCGCGAACTGCATAATCTCGGCATCACCTTTACCGTTTACTCCGACGCCGGCGCCATCGACCGCATTTTGCCTTTCGACCCGATCCCGCGGCGCATCTCCCAGGCCGACTGGAAAAAGATCGACCGCGGCTGCCGCCAGCGCGTGACAGCGCTCAACGCCTTTCTCGCGGATATCTACGGCAAACAGCAGATCCTCAAAGACAAGATCATCCCGCGCCCGCTGGTCACGGGAAACAAGAATTTCCGCAAGGAAATGGTGGATGTGAAGCTGCCGCACAACACCTTCACCCATATCAGCGGCGTCGATCTCATCCGCGACGACAAGGGGAATTTCCTGGTTCTGGAAGACAATTGCCGGTCGCCCTCAGGCGTTTCCTATGTGATCGAGAACCGGCATCTGATGATGCGCTCCTTCCCCGACCTGATGGAGGGCGTCAAAGTCGAACCGGTCTCCAATTACGGGCAGCGACTGCGCGAAACCTTGCGCGAGACCGCGCCGGCGCGGGCGCAGAACCCCCGCATCGTCCTTTTAACGCCGGGCGTCTTCAACTCCGCCTATTTCGAACATGTGTTCCTCGCGCGCGAGATGGGCGTCGCGCTGGTGGAAGGGCGCGATCTCATTGTCGACCAGGAAGACCGCGTCTTCATGAAGACGATCACCGGTCTTGAGCGCGTGCATATGATTTACCGGCGCATCGACGACGAGTTTCTCGATCCGGAGGTCTTCCGCAAGGACTCCATGCTCGGCGTGCCGGGTCTGATGCGCTCGCTGAAAGCCGGCAAGGTCGCCATCGCCAATGCGGTCGGCGCCGGCGTCGCCGACGACAAAGCGGTCTACGCCTATATGCCGCGCATCATCAAATATTATCTCGATGAAGAACCTATTCTCGACAATGTGGACACCTACATCTGTCGTGAAAAAGAAGATCTCGACTATGTGCTCGAGCATCTTGAGGAACTTGTCGTGAAGCCCGTGGGCGAGTCCGGCGGCTACGGCATTGTCGTCGGCCCCAAAGCCACTAAGGCTGAAATCGCCGGCGTCCGGCGCGCGATCAAAAAGAACCCGAAGAACTATATCGCCCAGCCGATGATCCAGCTTTCCGTGTCGCCGACGCTGACAAAAGCCGGCCTCAGGGCGCGCCATGTGGACCTCAGGCCGTTCGTCCTGACCGGCAAGGAAAGCTGGGTCCTGCCCGGCGGCCTCACCCGCGTCGCCATGCGCGAGGGTTCGATCATCGTCAATTCCTCGCAAGGGGGCGGCTCTAAAGACACCTGGGTCCTGCGCTGATGATGCTCTCCCGTTTTGCTGAAAGCGCCTTCTGGCTCGGCCGCTATATGGAGCGGATCGAAAGCCTGTCGCGCCTCCTCATGGTGACCGAAAGCTTCGCCGCCGATCAGGACTCGGACGATGCATGGGCGCCGATCCTCAATGTTTTCGCAGATACGAAAACGTTTGAGGAGCGCGGCAAGCCCCTAACGGCGCTTAATGTGGCGAATTTCTATATTTCCGACGCGGCCAATGCGAACTCCATCGCCTACGCATCGCATATGGCGAAAGAGAATGCGCGCTCCCTGCGTCATCTCATTTCCACGGAAAGCTGGCGGCAGATTTCGGTCTTTCACAGCGGCATCACAACCTTGCAACGCCGCCGTTTCGCCCTGTCGAAACTCAGCGAGATTTGTTCGAGCATTCGCGAAAGCTGTTTCACCTTCCGCGGCGTCATGGAAGCGACCTGTTACCGGGACGAGGTCTGGCGCTTCAACCAGCTCGGCGCCGCGCTTGAACGCGCAGACCAGGTGACGCGTCTCATCGACATCAAATATTTTCGCTTCGACCGCGACGACGACGATCAGGCGGCGCCGCCCGATGTCGCCTGGTGGAACACGCTGCTCCGGTCGGCCTCCGGCTATCACGCCTTCCAGCGGCGCTATTCGTTCAATGCCGACCCGGCGGACGCCGCGACCTTTCTCCTGTGCGACCCATATTTGCCGCTCTCGGTCACCAATGCGGCTGAAATGGCGCTGTACCAGGTCAAGCGCCTCGACGAGGATTTCGACGCCGGCCCAGGCCAAGAGATAAAGCGCGCTGGCGCCGCCCTGCGCGAGCGGCTGAAAACCCCGCCTTCAAGGCTCTCGGGCCGCACGCTCCACCGCTATCTGGATCAAGTTCAGCAGGAAATCATGGGCCTCGCCAACGCCGTCAATGACCGCTATTTTGCCCCCGCCTGAGGCGAGGCGGCGAGCGTCTGCGCCGGTTAACAAAAAATAAGGCCGTCTTTTCTTAAACGGTCACAGGAAGCACTTAAGTCAGCCGGTCATGAGCGTACCCAAACCCAGCGTCAGCACCGATCTTCTTCAGGTGAAGCATGTCACCCGCTACCGCTACGCCAAGCCGGTGAGTTTCGGCCCCCATCGCGGGATGTTCCGACCGCATGAAAGCAACGATCTGCGCCTGACGTCGTTTGAAGTGTCTGCCACGCCAGCCGCTGCGCAGCACTGGGTTCACGACGTCTTTTCAAATTCGAAGACGATCCTTGATTTTTCCGCGGCGCCGCCTTCGGAGACGCTGGAGATTACCTGTACGTTCAATGTCGTGCGCAGCAGCGTCGAGGTGCCGGTGTTTCCCATCGCACTTTCGGCGCAGCGCTATCCTTTCGACTACCCGAAAGAGCAGATCCCTGACCTGATTGCGCTAATCCGCCCGGAATACGATCACCCGGAAGCGGCGGTTAATGAATGGGCCAACGCGCTGAGACGGCAAGCAGGCGACGACACCTGGACCATTCTTACGATGATCAACAGCACCATCTACGAAACCCACGTCTACAAACGCCGCGAAGAGCCCGGCATTCAAAAACCGCGGGAAACGCTCGAGCGTGGCGAAGGCTCCTGCCGCGATTTTGCTATTTTGATGATCGAGGCCGTGCGCCAGCTCGGCTTTGCGGCGCGCTTCGTCACCGGTTATCTCTATGATCCGTTAACGGATCAACCCGGCGGGATGCAGGGATCCGGCGCCACACACGCTTGGGTTCAGGTTTTTCTTCCAGGCGCGGGGTGGATCGAATTCGACCCCACAAACGGCCTCATCGCGTCAGGCAATCTCATTCGCACGGGAGTCGCGCGAACCCCGTCGCAGGCGGTGCCTCTCGACGGCTCCTTCAGCGGCGCTGCAGAAGATTTTCTGGGCATGGAAGTCGATGTGCAAGTGACGGCGCTGGCGCCGACCTTGAAAAGCTAGCGCTGCTCCTTCGGCGGCTGGTCGTCGTCACCTGTCTCCGTTGCCGTCTCGTCCGTCTCCAGGGCCGCATCGTCCGGCGTGTCTTCCACCTCATTGTCGATTTGAGCCTCGCCTTCCGGCACGGTGATCTCAACCTCCGGCGGGCCCTCGCTGTCGCGCACCACATCGACATCCATGGGCTCTACTGCCAGCTCGGGATCGACTTCGCGCGGCGCGACTTCAAGTTCGGCCTCAGGCTCAATCCCGTCTTCTAAATTCACATCCGGCGCATCTACGTCAGGCAGCGCTGTCCTTTCGGCGGGATTCCTGTCCGAAAACATAAAAATCAGCAGCCCTAGGATGGCGATGGCGGCTATAATGGTCAGAATTCTGCTCATAATTTCCTCCATTTAGGCAACACGAAAGCCATCGCGCAGGTTCCGTCTCGCCGCAGCCACGCAAAGTTCGGCGCACACGCGCTGGCGCAAAGTTCCGCTCGAGCAAATTTCCAATGTCGAAAATTTAGGCGTCAGGGCTGGCTGCCGGCTCTGAGGAAAAAGAGTAAGAGCGCCGCAATGACGTGGACCGGGCAATGACATGGGCTTGCCGGCCATGGCCGCCGCGGGGACTACGCGAAGCGGCGCCCATTGCCAACACCTTGAGCCCACGCCCCACCGGACGTCAGGAAAAATCCTAACGTCCGATGTTGTTGCCCTGAGGGATTCCCCCAGCCGCCACTTTAAACGGCCCGCCCAACTGCCCGCCATGGAAAGCCGGTTCAGGCGCCGATGACAGCTGTCTCTCCCAACGCGTCCCTCAGCACGCATAAGTTGCCGAAAAGTTATTCGGCGGTCTTTCCTGAAACGCTGAAAGATTCTGAAATCGGCTGCGTCAGATTCTGAATGATCCTGAAAATCTATTTCCGCCAGGGACTTAGGGATGGCCGGTCAAAACCTGGGAGTTTTTATTCCTGTTCCGCTTTCTGCGCCATGAGAGGCAGGATGAACCCGTACAGATCTTCCCGCGCTTCGGCGGCGCCCTGCCCGCCTTTTTCGGCGAGCAAGGCGTGCTGCGCCTCGGACGTTAAAATCGTGTAGAGATAGAATGGCGTGGCGTCGCCTCGCGCGCGCATCTCTTCCAGGAGCTTGAAACCGGCCAGCGGCTCGCCATTCCGGCCCATGTCGGAAATCACCGCGTCATAATGCGGATACATGGAGAGCATGGTCAGCGCTTCTTCGCTCGTCCTCACATTATAGACGGCGATGCCCTGCGCCTCGAAATCGGCCTTTTCGGTCGTGTTGTTTTCCGGATGATCGTCCACCCAGAGAATGCGGCCGACCGTATCCCCGGGCTCGCTGGAGATAAGGGCCGTCTCTTCAGCAGAAGAGAGGCCGCGGCCGGACATCAGCAGAGCAAGAATGAGGAGCACGCCAACCAACCCGATGGCGGCGGCCCCTAAAGCCATAGCAAAGATCCGGTTGCGCGGCCCTGCCGGCGCAGCGGCGCCGCCCTCGTCCGCCGTCACCGCCAGACAATAGCCGGCGCCGTAGATCGCCTTCAGATTCGGGCCTTCAGGTCCCAGCGCCTTGCGCAGCCGCCCGACCGCCTTGGCCAGTGAGTTTTCATGCACCACGCGCCCCGGCCAGCCGATCTCCAAAAGGCTGTCTTTTGTAATCGCCTCGCCTTGCGCGGCGAGCAGCGCCGACAGAATGGCGGCGGAGGACCGGTCAAGCGCGAACGAAGCGCCGTCCCGCCTGATGCGGGCCGCGCGCTCGTCATACTCCACGGCCCCGAAGCGCCAGATCTTGCTCCCGTCGGCGGAAGTCATCGCGTCTTCTTAGGTTACATGCGTTGGGAGGACCATCATATGTCCCACTACCCGCCGGGCAAGGACTTTCGCCCCCTTCCCTTTCCGCAGGTTCGCCCTATGTTCCTGCCATGCCATCAGACTCCAAACCAGACACCAAACACCGCCCCGGATACGACCCAAAGGCCAGGCGCCCGAAAGCGCAGCCCGTCACCGACGCATCGGAGGTGACCAAGGGCGGGTTTTCGGAAGCCGTCGCCACCTATCACGACCGGCTGGCGACGCCGCTCGCGGACTGGACGCCGCACCGGCCCGAGCGCCCGGAAAAACGCCTGTCGAAACCCCTGCGCGTGGTCTCGGACTATGAGCCCGCAGGCGACCAGCCCACGGCGATCAAGGAGCTCTCCGAAGGGATCAAGACCGGCGAGTGGGACCAGGTGCTGCTCGGCGCGACCGGCACAGGCAAGACCTTCACCATGGCCAAGATCATCGAGGCGTGCCAGCGCCCGGCCCTGATCCTCGCGCCCAACAAGACCCTCGCGGCGCAGCTCTTTGGCGAGTTCAAGGCGTTCTTCCCCGACAATGCGGTGGAATATTTCGTCTCCTATTACGACTATTATCAGCCGGAAGCATACGTTCCGCGTACGGACACTTATATCGAGAAGGAAAGCTCCATCAACGAGCAGATCGACCGCATGCGCCACGCCGCGACGCGGGCGATCCTCGAGCGCGACGACGTGATCATCGTCGCCTCGGTGTCGTGCATTTACGGCATCGGCTCGGTGGAGACCTATACTGCCATGACCTTCTCCCTGAAGGTCGGTCAGGAGCTCTCGCGCAAGAAACTCCTCGCCGATCTCGTGGCCCTGCAATACAAGCGCAACGACAATTCCTTCGCCCGCGGCAGTTTCAGAGCACGCGGCGACACGATCGAAGTCTTCCCGGCGCACTATGAAGACCGCGCCTGGCGCGTCTCCATGTTCGGCGACGAGATCGAAAGCCTTGTGGAGTTCGACCCGCTGACGGGCCAGAAGACCGGCGAGCTCGAAGAGGTGACGCTCTACGCCAACTCCCACTATGTGACGCCGCGCCCGACGCTGAACCAGGCGATCAACGGCATCAAGGCCGAGCTCAACGCGGTCCTTCCCATCATGCGCGAGGAAGGCCGGCTTCTGGAGGCGCAGCGCCTCGACCAGCGCGTCACCTTCGACCTTGAAATGCTCGCGGCGACGGGCGTGTGCAACGGCATCGAAAACTATTCGCGCTACCTCACCGGGCGCCAGCCGGGCGAGCCGCCGCCGACCCTCTTTGAATATCTACCGGAAAACGCGCTCATCTTCTGCGACGAAAGCCACGTCACCGTGCCGCAGATCGGCGCCATGTTCCGCGGCGACTTCAACCGCAAGAAGACTCTCGCCGAATACGGCTTCCGCCTGCCCTCCTGCATGGACAACCGGCCCCTGAAATTCGAGGAGTGGGAGAAGATGCGCCCGCAGACGGTGCATGTCTCCGCGACGCCCGGCGACTGGGAGCTGAACCGCACCGGCGGCGTCTTCACCGAACAGGTGATCCGCCCCACCGGCCTCGTCGACCCGGTGGTCGAGGTGCGCCCGGTCACCGGCGACAAGACGAACCAGGTCGACGACGTCATCGCCGAGTGCAAGACGGTAGCGAAGAAAGGCGGGCGCGTGCTCGTCACCACGCTCACCAAGCGCATGGCCGAAGACCTCACCGAATATATGCATGAACAGGGCGTACGCGTGCGCTACATGCACTCCGACATCGACACCATGGAGCGGATCGAGATCATCCGCGATCTCCGCCTCGGCGCCTTCGACGTGCTGGTGGGCATCAACCTTTTGAGGGAAGGCCTGGATATACCGGAGTGCCAATTGGTTGCGATCCTCGACGCCGACAAGGAAGGCTTCCTGCGCTCTGAGACATCGCTGATCCAGACCATCGGCCGCGCGGCGCGGAACGTCGACGGCCGGGTCATTCTCTATGCGGACAACATCACCGGCTCCATGGAGCGGGCCATGGGCGAGACCGAGCGGCGTCGCGAAAAACAGATCGCCCATAACAAGGAACACGGGATTACTCCCGCCACGGTGAAAGCGAAGATCGCCGAGATCGCGGCCAGCGACGACGAAGGCGCGAAAGCCGCCATGGGCCAGACGTTTGTTGGTCACAAACAAACCCGCGGCGGATTTGCGGAGGAAGCGGAAGAGTTTTCAGGTCCCGGTCACAACCTCAAGGCCCATCTCGACGCCCTCGAAAAACAGATGCGCGAGGCCGCCTCCAACCTCGAATTCGAAACCGCCGCGCGCCTGCGCGACGAAATCAAGCGCCTGCAGGAAGTGGAGCTTGCGGTCTCTGACGATCCGCTCGCCCGTCAGAGCGACATCGAGGCCCGCGTTGAGGCCAACTCCGAAGGCCGGATCACAAAGTCAGAGGGCACGGTGAGCAATATAAGGAGCAAGCCGCGAGGGGCTAAGGGGAAAAGGCGATAGGGTATCCAAACACTCAAATTCAAGACGGCTTGCTTGTTGAAGTAGTGCTTGTTTAAAATATCGTATTAAACGAAAAAGCTGTTGCTAGTTTCAATTATTACAGAACTATCTGCATTGGAGAAGATAATGAAAGTATTTATCAGCTGGTCCGGAGACGCGAGCAAACAAATTGCCGAGACTTTCCGAAAATGGCTTCCAAGCGTACTTCAAGCGACAAAGCCATATTTCTCGCCCGATGATATTTCTAAAGGCGCAAAATGGTCATCTGAAATCTCAAAAGAATTAGACCAAACAAACATCGGGCTAATTATAGTGACATCGGATAACCAAGATGCACAGTGGTTGATGTTTGAGTCGGGAGCTTTGGCAAAAAACCTCGAGCAGGCCAAAGTGGTGCCTTTACTTTTCAATCTGGAGCCTGCGGACATAAAGGGTCCGCTAGTACAATTCCAAGCTTCAGAATTTTCCAAAGATGAAATGCTACGCGTCGTAAAAATGATCAATAATGAACTTTCCGAGCGTAAATTAGAACCTGAAGTCTTAGACCAAGTCTTTGAGATGTGGTGGCCGAGCCTAAAGAGAGACATTGAGTTGGTTGTAACAAACATGTCACAAACTCAACCACATAAAGCAAGAAATGAGCGTGATATTCTGGAGGAGGTATTAGCCCTTGTTAGGTCTAATAGTAGACCGCAGCGGGAGGTAAAGAGAAACATTATTCCAAATGATGTTTTTCTCGACTTGATTGATCAATACGGAGATCTATTACTCGCGGTACAAAATGACCCAACAAATTCCTCTCTATTACGAATTTCAGAACGTATTTGGCCTCCTATTAAATTTCTTGTAACCAGTAATCAGGACACAATATCAACAAAGATCGTAAGGGCATTTGATCAAGTAGAAACTCAACGAGAACGACTCTTCAATCTGGGAACTACGGATAAGAACTGGAACCGAACACTTCCTGGCATAGAAGTTCCCGAAGCAAAGCAATAGTTGTGGCGATCGTGCCGCACACGGGCTTTAGCCCGCCAATCATCAACTCCTCTGCTATCCATGCATAAGCGGCGGGCCAAGGCCCGCCCTACGGTTCTGGCCTCGCCCCCTCCGTCCAGCCGCAAGAGCGGCTGGCCACGTTGATTGGGGCCCCACCCCCAATCAACCCCACAAGCGGGGAGGAAAATGGCAGCTTTGGTTAGTTAAACTTGCGCAGCGCCGCCCCCTCCGTCTCGGCCTGCGGCCGATCCACCTCCCCCGTAAACGGGGGAGGAGAAGCGCCGAGGTTGCGGCAAGCGCCCTCTTCCCCCGTTCACGGGGGAAGTACCCGCGAAGCGGGGGATGGGGGCTAGCCGGCGCTTTCGTCGGGCGCCTGCGTTTTCAATAACCGAACGGAATTTTCCGCCGCATCCAAAATGGTTTCGAGAACGCCATCCATATTGTCATGGATTTCCGAGTTCCAGAACCGCAGCACCAGCCATCCCTCGTTCTGTAGAAACGCATCGCGCTTCGCGTCATGGGCGCGGAATTCGTCGAACCCGTGCTGTTCGCCGTCGCATTCGATGATGAGCATGGCGTCGACGCAGGCGAAGTCGGCGATGTAGGGACCGACCGTATGCTGACGGCGGAAGCGGAAGCCGCCGAGTTGTTTGTTTCGCAAACGCGTCCACAAGCGCCGCTCCGCTTCGGGCATGGTTTGGCGGAGGGTGCGTGCGTTTCGGTGGGGTCGGCGCATGACTGAGAGGTTAGCCCCCTCCGACCCTTCGGGCCACCTCCCCCGTAAACGGGGGAGGAGAAGGAGCGTCTATCTTGCAGTCCACTTTCTCTTTCCCCGCCCCGCGCCAAAGGCGCGAATCTGAGTTGTGCGCTTTGCGCACGGGGGAAGTACCCGCGAAGCGGGGGACGGGGGGCAACTACAGGGGTGATGGAGGCCGGCCGAGTATAAGGCCATTCCGGAGGGGGTGGATAACAATTCACCACCTTTTTTCCGGCCCTATACTGCGCGTCAGTCCGGATAGGGAGAGGCGGTGAGCGCTGCCGTACCTTACTGATCCGGATCGCGGCGCGCGGGGTGACAAGCCTCGCCGTCCCTCCTTTCTCTTTTCGGGGGGCGGCGAACGGAAGGCTTTCACGCTGGCCGGTCGCAGCGCCCGGGCTTTCTCATGGCTCAACGTCTGGCGGGTAAAACCGTCCGGCGGTCATGATTACGGCCGGGCCCGCCGACGCTGAAAAACGCTGCAAATGCGGGGCGTGATGCGCCCTTATGCTTCAAAGTGCGATGGACGTTTCACGCCCCGCGCCTCTCCAAAGTGCGATGGACGTTTCACGCCCCGCGCCTCTCCACCCTATCCGTTCGGGCTCGCCGGAGCCGCGGCGATGAGGGCCCGCGCCCCGCGCACTCCGTGCGGTTGATCCAGGTCAACATTCCCGTCACACGGGTCTGCTACAAGGGTTAACATCCATGACGCGTCATCCATTGGAGGTTTTCCCATGACCAAGCCCGTGAAGCCTGAGGCGGTGAAAACAGACGCCGGAACACACGACGTCACGCCCTTCCCGCTGTTCGATCCCGGCGATTTCGCCTCCGCCGGGGCGCGCAATCTCGATTTCGCGACGCGCGCGGCCCGCGCCTCTTTCGGCGGCGCGGCGCAGCTCGGCTGGGAAGTCGTCGGCTTCGTCAATATGCGCCTCGCCAAGGACATCGCTGGCGCGCAGAAAGTGATGACCGCCAAGACCAGCCACGAGGCCTATCACGAGCAGGCGTCTTTCGTGGAGCAGGCGCTGCGCGATTACGCCGACGCCGCGTCGAAATGGCTGCATATCGCGGCGGATGTGGCGAACCATACGCTCGAGCCCCTTGAGGCGCGCACCGAAGAAGTGCTCGAGGAGCTCGACGAGCGCGGGGCGAGAGGCGAAGCCCGCTCGGAAGCCGTGGCCTAAGGCGGCGCGGGCGGGCGTCATGGCTTATGTGAAAAAGACGCTCGCGCCGGGCGAGGAGTATCTTTACCGCGCGCATTTCAACTGGACCTATGACGTCCAGAGCTGGTTCTGGCTCGCCTTTTCCACGATCCCCGCCGGCATGTGGATCGAAGCGTCGGCGCGTCATTTCTTCGTACACGAACCATTCGGCCACGCCTTTCTGTTTTTCGCCGGCGCGGCGTTCATGCTCGGCGTCCTGATCTGCCTGCGGCGCTATATTCACAAATGGACGACGGTGATCGCCGTCACCTCGGTGCGGCTCATCCTCAAGACCGGGATGGTGGCGCGGTCGAGCCATGAGGTGATGCTCGACGAGATCGAGGAAGTGCTGGTCGTGCAGACATTTTTCGGCCGCATCCTGGGCTATGGCACGCTGAAAGTGCGCGGCACCGGCGCCGCCGTCGTTGAATTTCCGGTCATCGGCAGCCCCATGCGCGTGCGCCGGGAAATCGAAACGGCGCTGATCCGCGCGCGCGGTCTTGTGAAATAACGGGCGCCATCAGCATTCGACGACGTTCACCGCGAGGCCGCCTTCCGACGTTTCCTTGTATTTGCGCGACATGTCGATGCCGGTCTGGCGCATGGTCTCGATCACCTGATCCAGCGACACTTTGTGTTCGTCAGAGGCGCGCAGCGCGAGCCGCGCGGCATTGACGGCTTTGACGGCGCCGATGGCGTTGCGCTCGATACATGGAATCTGCACGAGACCGCCGACGGGATCGCAGGTGAGGCCGAGATTGTGCTCCATGCCGATTTCGGCGGCGTGCTCCACCTGGCCCGGCGTTCCGCCCCAGACGGCCGCGAGCCCGCCCGCCGCCATGGAGCAGGCGACGCCCACCTCCCCCTGGCAGCCCATCTCCGCGCCGGAGATCGAGGCGCGCTGTTTGTAGAGCATGCCGATCCCTGCGGCGGTGAGGAGAAAGACGCGGATCTGCGCGATGTTTTCGCCGTCGACGCAGCAATAATGTTTGAGTACGGAGGGAATGATCCCCGCCGCGCCATTGGTCGGCGCGGTGACGACGCGCCCGCCCGCCGCATTCTCCTCATTCACCGCCATGGCGTAGACATTGAGCCAATCGAACAATTGTTCGCGCTCATTGGCGAGCGGCGCTTCAACGAGTTTCGCATAAAGCGACGGCGCGCGGCGTTTGACCTTCAGGCCCCCCGGCAATTCGCCGCGCGTGTTCAAGCCCCGTTCGATGCAGTCGCGCATGGCGAACCATATCTTATCGAGCATCGCCTCGGTCTCGGCGCGCGGGCGGTGATCGTCTTCGTTCTCGAGGATGATCTCGTGCAGGGCCATGTTCCTGTCCCGCGCTATGGAGAGAAGCTCCGCCGCGCTGGCGAACTGATGGCGGCCCTCGCGCGCGACGGCGATCAGGTCGTCTTCCGCCGGCGCGGTCAACTGCTTTTCGCTGGCGATGAACCCGCCGCCAACGGAGTAATAGACCTGCGAGAAGATATCGGCGCCGTCTTCGGCGTAGAGCGTCAGGCGCATTTCGTTGGGATGCACCGTCGGCACAATATTGCCAAGCAAATGAATGTCCGCCTTCGGATCGAAGGCGATCTCCGGTCCCTGATGCAAGGCGAGGCGCTTCTCGGTTTTGACGCGCTCGAACGCCCGCTCCGCCTCATCGGGATCGGTGGCGTCGGGCTCGAAGCCGAGCAGCCCGAGGATCGTCGCCTTGTCCGTGCCGTGGCCGATTCCGGTGAGCGCCAGCGAGCCGTGGAGATCGACCCTCGCCCGCGCGGCTTTTTCAAGCGCGCCCGCGGCGTTCGCCTCATCGAGAAAGCGCCGGGCGATGCGCATGGGCCCCACAGTATGCGACGATGACGGGCCGATGCCGATTTTGAAAATGTCGAAGACGGAGAGCATTCATCTATCCGGTTTGCGCTGCCTTAAACCTCCCCCTTGAGGGGAGGTCGAAAACCCTGCGGGTTTTTGGGTGGGGGTTATTCCATTCCCTCAACTTTTTGCTTGGCCTATCACTTCATACCCCCCTCCCGAAATCAAAGATTTCGGCCTCCCCTCAAGGGGGAGGCGGGGCGCAGCGCCTCTGCCAAATAATCGCTTCATTTCCTGTCTTCCATCTGAGGCTCAAACCCGAGCGCGCGCATGGCGGCGGCGACGGCGTTGATCGCCTGCTGCGCTGTCTCCGCGTTCGGGGAGCGGGCGACAATCGTGACGCCCATTTCGTCGCCATCGATGGGATAACTCCCGAGCGTCACATTCTTCAGCGCCGCCTGAATGTCGCGCAACTGTTCGGCAAGGGCGGATTCGGGCAGGCTGCGTGCCGTCGCGGCGAAGGAATGAATAACCGCGCCTTTTTCGATCTCTCCTTCGATGGCGTTGAGCATCGCCTGAAAGATCCGCGGCACGCCGGCCATGACGAAGATGTTGCCGATCCGAACGCCCGGCGCGCCGGAGACCGGATTGTCGATAAGTTCGGCGCCTTCGGGCGTTCGCGCCATGCGCATCCGCGCCGGCGTCGCCTCAATCCCGCGGCCTTTATAATAAGCGCGCACCATGGCGGCGGCCTGCGGGTGTTCGATGACCGGCACGCCCAACGCCGCAGAGATGGCGTCGACAGTGATGTCGTCATGGGTCGGGCCGATGCCGCCCGAGGTGAAGACGTAATCATAGCGCGCCCGCAGCGCGTTCAGCGCGGCGCCGATCATCTCCGCATCGTCGGGCACGACCCGCGCCTCCATCAGCGCGACGCCGCGTTCGGTCAGCCAGCCCGCCAGATAGTGCATGTTGGCGTCGCGGGTGCGCCCCGACAAAAGCTCGTCTCCGATAGCTAAAATGGCGGCTGTTTTGTTCATGGTCCTGTCCGGTTTTTCCGGCGATCTTGTATGGCGCGCGGCGGGTTTGCGCAAGATGCATTATTCGCACGCCAAGACCGCGGGAGAAGTTGATTTCTTATCATCGCCTGCCTTGAATTTCCTCCGTGTACTTCTTTTATGTTTTTTGTTGTAAAGAGTATGAGGAAAAGATCATGTATGAAGTCACCTCTCATGAAGCGTCCCGGAAATTTGGCGAGCTCATCGCGCGCGCCAAAGACGAGCCCGTCATCATTACGCGCTATGGCCGGACAGCGGCGGTGCTTGTCTCCGGTTCGCAGTATCGTTTCTATAACGAACTTCTGAAACAGGCGACGCGGCGCGAAATGTTCAACGCTGTCTCCGCAGCGGAAGCCGCCTGCGCCGCAGACGAACGAACGGCCGTGCGCGCGCTTCACAAACTGCTCCGCCCGTTCCGGCGCTGATCTCCGCCGCCAATTTCCACCCGCATATTTGCTGGCCTTGCGGCCCATCTGGCGCCATTTGACATATTCTGCTCCAACCTTTTCTCCAATCTCTCGTGCGTCATCCCTTGCGCTGCACGGCATATGATGACGCGCTGCAGACACGCGACCCCCATGCGTCAGAGTCCTGGACCTGCACTGCATCATTTCTATGCCGCTATACGTCCGGGGTGACGCGGGAGGATGACTTTAACCCCGCAGCGAATGCGGGGGATAACTTTGCACCAACACTGGGAAATATTGAAGAATTCAACATTTATGTTGAATTTTTGGGCAGGCGATTCCCGCTATAGGGGCAAATCTTCGCCGCAAAAGTTTTGGCGAAACGGCGCCCCTACTCCCGCAGGTACACCGTATTGCCCACGGGACCGACGCCCTCAGGCACAGGAACATCGGTGCCGGCATAATCGGCGTTAAGAACCAGCGTCGGATTGCCCGACATACTGAGCTTCTTCGCAACGATGGCGGTGTAGGCGGACTGGTCCGCCACGGGCAGAAGGCTCGCCACCGCCAGGGTCCCGCGCGACAAATAAAATGTGCCGAGCAGCACGCGCGCATCGTCGGAAAGAATGTAGTGCGTGCGGTCCGCTGGCGCATTGCGATCTTCGAAAAAGAGAATGCCGGCGAGCGGTCCGTCTTTCGGCGCCGTCAGGCTGATCACCGCCTCGGGGCCAAAGTAAAAAGTAGCGTCGTCGCCAACAAGATAAAACGAGACATTCTCGCCCGACAGCTTGCCGCTGAGACCAACTAGCAGGGGACCATCTTTGATAACATAAATGCCCGGATTAAGCTCGACATTTGCCAATGTGCCTATAGTTAGACCTCCGCAATAAACGCCGGGATTAAGTGTATAAGTTGTCTCACTGAGACCTGCGCCATTAATAAGCTTGTTGACCTTGCCGCCCCCATGCCCTTTTGCAGCGGCCGATATGAGATTAGTCGAAACATTGGCTGCCGCGCTGACGACGTCTTCAATCATGTGTCCATAAACGGCGTCCACTTCATCGCAGACGCCGACGGCGGGCGCTTCGCGTTCCGACAAGGGGTCAGCATAATGGGGGCAATCAAGCGTGGGAAAAGGCGCATAGTTATGCACATTGCCATAAGCGCCGCCCGCCGAGCAGATAAGGCCCGCCTCGATTTTGGAATTGCCGCTCGATACGACGCCCTGTGTCGATTTGGAGTTCGACATGATCGAGCATTCGTCCGCGAGCAGCTTGGAATTGGTCGTGGCGGAAACGGCGCCGTCGCCGGTCCTTTCGAGGGCGACGACGCAGACATTCATGCCGCCATGGGCCACCGCCGTCGAGGTGATGTCGAGCGACTGTTTGAAAGGCTGAAACTTGTTGAGAAGAAGGGCGTCCGCCGGCGGCGACGACAGATGGACGGAGACCTCGCCTTCCAGCGTGTTGACATTGATTTCGGTGGCGAGCGAAGGGAATCCGTAAGCCGCCGCATAACCGCTGTCGATGACATTGTTGATCACCGCCTTGACCTGAAACTCCGTCGCATTGGCGAGCAGAAATTCGCGCGCGCCGCGCGTCGCGAGCGTATCCGCAAGCTCTTTCAGCTTTACGCGCTGATTGTTCCAGTTGAAAAAATCAACGGCGCCGCCCGAGAACATCAGAACAACGGGCATCAGCATCGCAGTCAGAATGGCGACATTGCCATTCCGGTTTTTCAAAAGTCCGGTCATAGACGGCCTCCAGGGCCTCGGCGTCTTCTCCCCCGCCGTGTCCTAAATATCCGCCTGGAAAGATAAAAATGTCTTATTTAGATTGGTTAACAAAGAAAATACTCCCGGATTTGCAATTTTACGAAAAACCATTCAATTCACCAACTAACATCAATGACGGATTGAGATTTCTGGATGCGCTTGCCGGCGCCGCTGGTTAAGGGGCGGCTAAAAAAAAGATACAAACGCTTCCTTGCAGACGTCATTCTCGACGACGGGCGCGAGGGGACGGCGCATTGCGCCAATCCCGGCTCCATGCTCGGCGTCGCTATCGAGGGCGCGCCTGTCTGGGTTCATGAACATGGCGATCCGAAGCGCAAGCTCGCCTTTTCCTGGGAGCTGGTGGAGGCCGGCGGAACGCTGATCCCGGTGAACACCACCAACCCCAACCGCATCGTTCCGGAGGCGATCGCGCGCGGCGTCATCCCCGAACTCGCAGGCTATGCGGATATCGCCCGCGAGGTGAAATATGGCGAGGCGAGCCGCATCGATCTCCTGCTGACCGGAGCCAAATCGGGGAAAGGGCGGAAAAAGCACTGCTATGTGGAAATCAAGAATGTCCACCTGTCGCGCGAGGCGGGCCTGGCGGAATTTCCCGACAGCGTCACCAAACGCGGCGCGAAACATCTTGAGGAGCTCACGCGCGTGGCGGCGGAGGGCTCTCGCGCCGTCATGCTGTTCGTCGTCCAGCGCTCGGACTGCCGCCGCTTCGCCCCGGCCGCCGATCTCGACCCCGGATACGCCAAGGCCTTGAAACTCGCAGCCTCGGCGGGGGTTGAACTCCTGTGCTATGATTGCGAAATCACAACTGCAGAGATTGTCCTGCGCAAGGCGCTGGAGATCGAATTGGAGCCCCGATGACCGAAGCCATTCTCGACGAAGACGACATCGTCCGCCCCGGCGCCATCAAGCTGCATCCGCCGGAAGATTTCGAGGGCATGCGCCAGGCGGGCCGCCTCGCCGCGTCCTGCCTCGACATGATCGCGGAGCATGTGCAGCCCGGCGTCACGACCGGCGCGCTCGACGATCTCATTCGGGAGTTCGTTCTCGATCACGGCGCCCTCTCCGCCACCATCGGCTACAAGGGCTATCGACATGCGAGCTGCATCTCCTTGAACCATGTCATCTGTCACGGCATTCCCGGCGACAAGGTTCTGAAGAACGGCGACATCATGAATATCGACGTCACCGTCATCGTCGACGGCTGGCATGGCGACACAAGCCGCATGTATTTCGCCGGCGAGCCCAAGGTGAAGGCGCGCCGCCTCGTCGATGCGACCTATGACGCGATGATGGCCGGGATCGAGACCGTCAAACCCGGCGCGACCCTGCGCGACATTGGCCGCGCCATCCAGACCGTGGCGGAGGGCCAAGGCTTTTCCGTGGTGCGCGATTTCTGCGGCCATGGCCTCGGGCGGGTGTTCCACGACGCGCCTAATGTCGTTCATTATGCGGAATATCGCGACCGCTGGGGCGGCGTGCATGAAGCCCCGGATACCGAATTGCGGCCCGGCATGTTCTTCACAATCGAACCCATGATCAATGAAGGCAAACCGGACGTGAAACTCCTCAAAGACAACTGGACCGCCGTCTCCCGCGACAAATCCCTCTCGGCGCAGTTCGAACACTCGATTGGCGTCACCGAAACCGGGGTCGAGATTTTCACAAAATCGCCCAAGGGCCTCGACCGGCCGCCTTATTGATGAGACGCATGTCTGCGGCCAGCAAAAACTCCGAGTCTGCGGACAAATCCGCTGCGAACCACGCCCCCGATCACGCAAAGGGCCATCGCGAACGCCTGCGCGCGCGGTTCAAGAAGGCCGGCGTCGACGGCGTTCAGGATTACGAGCTTCTGGAACTCATTCTCTTCCGCGCGATTCCGAGGAAGGACGTCAAGCCGCTGGCGAAGGAACTGATCGCGAAATTCGGCGGCTTCCCGCAGGTTATCGCCGCACCTGTGGAGCGCTTGATGGAAGTGAAAGGCGTCTCCGAAAATGTGGCGCAGGAGCTGAAAATCGTCCAGGCGGCGGCGATCAAGCTTTCCCAGGCGCGGGTGCTGAAGCGCCCGGTCATTTCCTCCTGGGACGCGCTCCTCTCCTATTGCCGCGCCGCCATGGCGGACGAAAAGACAGAGCTCTTCCGCATTCTCTTCCTCGACAAGAAAAACATCCTCATCGCCGACGAAGTGCAGCAGCGCGGCACCGTGGACCATACGCCGGTTTATCCGCGTGAAGTGGTGAAACGCGCGCTCGAACTCGGCGCCTCGGCGATCATCCTCGTCCATAATCATCCGTCCGGCGACCCGACGCCGTCGCGCGCCGATGTGGACATGACCAACCAAATCGTAAAAGCTGCGTCAGCGCTCAATATTCGCGTGCATGATCATCTTGTGATCGGCCATGACAAACATGCGAGCTTCAAGTCGCTCGGCCTCCTTTAAGGGACGCGTCCCATGACCCGCATCATCACCCTCACCCCCAATCCGGCGCTCGACTACGCGGTCACCGCGGAGTTCGTGGAGCCGAACCGCAAGCTGCGCTGCCGCGATCCGAAAATGCATCCCGGCGGCGGCGGCATCAATGTGGCGCGCGCCTGCTCGCGGTTCCATGCGCACACGCTGGCGATCTTCACCGCCGGCGGGGTTTACGGGGATGCGCTTGTCAAGTCGCTCGCCAATGAGAATGTTCCCATGCGGATGATTCCCATCGCCGGAGAGACCCGCCTCGCCTTCCATGTTAAGAACGCGCAGGAAGACAACGAATACCGCTTCAACCTGCCTGGCGCGGAAATGACTGAAGACGAGATCGACCGCTTTCTGACGGCCGTGCGCGAGGAAGCCGATCCTGGCGATTTCGTCGTCGCGAGCGGCAGCCTGCCGCCCGGCGCGCCGCAAGACTTCTGGGCGCAAGCGGCGCGCGTTACAAAAGACCGGGGCGCGCGCTTTGTGCTCGATTCCATCAGCGGCCTCGACGCGGCGCTTGAAGAAGGCGTCTACATGCTGCGCCAGAACGAGCACGAATACGAAGCGATTTCCGGCAGGAAGCTGAAATGGCCGGAGGAAATCGAGGCCTACGCCAAAGGCATCGTCGAAAAGGGACAAGTGCAGGCGATGGTGGTGAGCCATGCCGGCGACGGCTCGCTGATGGCGACGAAAGACGGCGTCTTCACCGCGCCCTCTTTCAAGGTGAAAGCCTCGAGCGCCGTCGGCGCCGGAGACAGTTTCGTCGGGGGGCTGTTGACGGCGCTGGCGCGCGGCGACGACGAAACCGAGGCCCTGCGCTTCGGCATGGCGGCGGCGGGCGCGACGCGCATGAGCGAAGGCACCGCGCTTTTCGATCCCGCCGACGTCAAGAAGCTCATGGCGTCGAAGCCGGCCTGACCCCAAAATTGTCATAGAATCGTGACTAGAATACTCTTTCCATCAGGGGAGAATATTCATGCCATATTACAACGATCTTCGGCCCGACAGTGATTTGAAGAAAAAGGGCTTTGCGCTGGTTTTTCCGGAAATGCGCGATGCGGAGAAAATCCGCGCCATCGACAACATCCTTGCGCTCAAAAACGGTCTCGACAATCTCATTCCGCCGCGGCGGACGGACCAGACCATCCTGATCGCAAGCTGGAACATCAAGGAATTCGGCCACACCACCCAGCGCCTGCCTGAAGCCTATTTCTACATTGCGGAAATTATTTCGCGCTTCGATCTCGTGGTGATTCAGGAAGTGAAATCGACCCTGCGCGATCTGCATATCCTCATGCGCCTTCTCGGCAGCGAATGGGAGTATGTGGTGAACGACATCACCAGCGGCGACGACGGCAATTCCGAACGCAGCGCCTATGTCTTCAACTCGGCGCGCGTGAGATTGTCGGGTACGGTCGGCGAACTCGTTCTCTGGCCCGCAATCACCGAAGGCGCCGCGATCAAGCAGCTGAAGCGCACACCCTATCTCACCGGCTTCAAGGCGGGATGGAAGGAATTCGGCCTTCTCTGCCTTCACCTCCAGCCCGGCAGCAAGAAAGCCGATGTCGATTACCGCCGCGAGGAAGTGTCGCTTCTGCTCGCCGCGCTCAGGGAGAAGATGAAAGAACACTGGACATCGAGCCTCGTCATCGCCGGCGACTTCAATTTCTACAGGGGCGACGACAAGGATGACGGCGCGGTCGGGCTGTTCACCGAGGCGGGCTACTACGAGGTGGACAGCCTTATCGGCCTCGACACCAATGCGTCGAAATCGGAAGCCTATGACCGCATGTTCATCCGTCAGAATGAATATTTCCGCGTCGTCAAACGGCCCGACGGGCGGATGAATGGCGGCGTCTTCGATCCGTTCCAGTTCGTCTATCGCGATGAGCAGACGCAGGCCTATGCCGATGAAATGGTCGAAGACTATACGGGCGAGAAAGACATGACCGACCCGGCGAACCAGGCGCCCTATTACAAACACCCCTGGCGCAAGAACCAGTTGTCGGACCACTTCCCGATATGGTTCGAACTTGAAATCGACAGCTCCGTAGACTTCCTCGAAAACAAGCGCGAAGCCTTCGTCGAAGAATAACTATTCTAGGGCATCGGGCGATAAAGCTGCATCATCTCTTCATCCTGAGGAGCCGCACTTTTGTGCGGCGCCTCGAAGGGCGAAGGACTTTTTGCCCTCAGGATGAAGAGATGATGCAGGTTGATTATCTGACGCCTTATTCTTCCTCGCCATAAATGGCGACCAATTCAGTGTCGGCGTTCTTGACGCCGCGGAACATGCCCTTGGAATTGAAGGTCATGGCGTAGGAGCCGTCCGGCGCCAGCACGATGACGCCGCCATCGGCGCCCATATCCTGCAGCCGGTGGTTGATGACGTCGTCGGCGGCCTCTTCGACGGTCTTGCCCTGATATTCGACCTGCGCGCAGATGTCCCGGGCGATGGTGAGGCGGATGAAATATTCGCCCCAGCCGGTGGAGGAGACAGCGCAGGATTTATTATCGGCGAAGGTCCCGGCCCCGATGATCGGCGTGTCGCCGACCCGTCCATACTTTTTCATCATCATCCCGCCGGTCGACGTCCCCGCCGCGAGATTGCCGTTTGCATCAAGCGCCACCGCGCCCACGGTTCCATATTTGAAATCGTGAAAGAGGGCCGCATCCTTGTCTTTCTTTTTTTCTTCCTCGAGCGCTTTCTTGTAAGCCGCCCAGCGATGCTCGGTTTTGAAGTAGCCCGGCTTCACCATCTCTAGACCATTTTCCCTAGCGAATTTTTCGGCCCCGTCGCGCGCGAACATCACATGCTCGGATTTTTCCATCACGGCGCGCGCCAACTTGATGGGGTTTTTGACGCGCGTGACGCCGGCGACGGCGCCGGCGTTCAAGGTCGCGCCGTCCATGATCGATGAATCGAGCTCGTTTTCGCCGTCGCGGGTGAAGACCGCGCCTTTGCCCGCATTGAACATCGGCGCGTCCTCCATGAGGACGATGGCCGCCTCGACAGCATCTAACGCCGCGCCGCCGCTTTCGAGCACCGCGTAGCCTGCGTTCAGCGCCTCGGTGAGTTTCGCCTGGAACGCCGCCTCCTCCTCCGGCGTGTAACGCCCCGGCGCCAGCGCGCCCGCCCCGCCGTGGATGACGATGGTCACTGGCGGGGGCCCGTCCTGCGCCATTCCCGGCGCAGCGAAGAAAAGAGCTATAAGCGTCAGAAAAATCCGCATGAATCGCCTCCCGTTTGCGCCATTGTGGTAGCGGAGGGAGGCGCGATCAAGGGCGCTTATTCAATGTCCGGCGTCAGCATGCGCTGGGCGCGCCATTGTTCGACGATGCGGTCGATGAAGCTGTTGTCCTCGATCTCCACCGACCAACCGTCGGTGAAGCTCGCGGTGAAGCTGCGCGGCACGGCGTCGGCGGGCAATGCATCGAAACGGATGCGGGTCGGCATGGGCACGCCCTCGCCCACCGCGATTGCCTCGCCCAAGCCGAGCGACGGCAGGCAGCTTAAGAGACTCGTCGAGGCGTCGGGCACGGCGGCGCGCAGCGCATCCTGATCCGCCTGATTGGCGAGGCGCATGGCGAAGATGGTGTTGCACTGGGAAAGGATCGTCGGATCGAGCTCCGTCGGACGCTGCGACGCGATCCACAGGGCGACGCCGGTTTTGCGGCCTTCCTTGGCGATGCGGATCAGCGAACGCCGCGTC